>SHUY01000065.1 GCA_009694435.1 Acidimicrobiia bacterium
CCACTACTGCGCCCACTACTGCGCCCACTACTGCGCCCACTACCACTACTACTGCTCCGCCGGGAGAACCCGCGGGAAACTTTGTCATCAGGTGTTCATTCACTCACCGCTTGGCCGACGATCCAATAGTAAAACCTGGTCAAGCGGGAGCCTCTCACTCCCATGATTTCTTTGGTAATCGTTCGACCAACGCCGCTACTACCCTTGCTTCTTTGCAAGCCGCAAACACCAGTTGCAGTGATGGCCAAGACCGATCGGGTTACTGGGTGCCATCGCTTAACGTAAACGGTGTACTTATTAACCCAATACGCGTTGAAGCGTACTATCAAGGTTTTGGTATTGAAGGACAAGTAAAACCGTTTCCTACGGGATTAAAACTTGTAGCCGGAGACGCCACGGCGACATCAGCTCAAGGTGAAGTGACCACTTGGCGATGCGATGCATTCGGTGGTCAAGATTTCGTCTCACCGCCTTCGTGTGAATCATCCACTTCACTAACCATGGTTGTGCGTTTTCCTGACTGCTGGGATGGAGTAAACCTCGACTCAAGTACTCATAAAAGTCATCTCACTAATTCTTTTCGCACCGGAACAGCCAGAGGGAGTTGCCCGACTACTCATCCAGTAAAAGTTCCCCGTTTGCGTCTTGCGGTGCAATATCCACTTTCTGGCCCAGTCAATTTAACCCTTGCTTCGGGAGGGGTGTTTAGTGGCCACGCCGACTTCTTTAATGCTTGGAACGCAGGTCGTCTGGCGGACCGAGTGTGCCAGCAAATAAATCACAATGTCGGTTGCACGGTAGAAAATGCGGTAGCGGCCGAGAACGATCCGGGTAAAGGACTAAACGGAAACTCGGTCAACCTAGATACTTCGGTCTCTGATACCACCCCGACTACAACTGTTCCGCCGACCACTCCAACTACTGTTCCGTCAACCACTGTTCCGCCGACCACTCCAACTACTGTTCCGTCAACCACAGTGGCCGCCGCATCGGTGCAGGCGTTTTGCAAAATAGAACCGACTAGCGGGGCGGTTTAATTAGTTTCGGTTCTGATCTGTTTGGAGCGGACGACGGGATTCGAACCCGCGACCCTCACCTTGGCAAGGTGATGCTCTACCACTGAGCCACGTCCGCGTGGGTGTATCAGATTAGCAAAACTGTTCTACCCCACCTAGGTGCCGGCCAATTGAGCAACCAGCGGAGCGAACTCTTCAAAGTTGTCGTGACCAAAAACAATGTAGGAAACATCCCACGCTTCTCGGCGAGTCCGGAGAATATCCGCGCATTCGTCGATTGAGCCGACAAGGGCAACTCCCGAATTGAGTACCTCATCAGCACTAATTCCAAAGTTAGGGGCCATTACCTCGGCGAATCCCGCGGCATCATCAGTCACCGAGGCTAAGAAGTACCGGATTTGTAGTTCAAGATCGTCGTAACGATCGCCAGCGCCATCTCGGACCCACTGGATTTTTTGTGCGGTTATGTCCGCCAGGGAGTCTCGCACCGCTTCAACTCCTATTTCGCCGGCGCGCAAATTGGGGTTGATGCCTACGATGTCGGCTTCACGCCCCGCAAGCCCCAGCAAACGCTGTCCGCCTCCACCGATGACGATAGGTGGTCGGGGCTTTTGTACCGGCTTGGGCAGACCGTTGTAATTCGTTATTTGGTAATGCTCACCCGAAAAACTAAAAGGATCCGAGCCCCACGCACCATTGATGACCGCGAGGGCTTCCTCAAGGCGTTCGATTCGAACTCCGGGTCGGTCATAAGTTAACCCTAAGGCGTCGTAATCAACTTTCATCCACCCCGCTCCAATACCTAGCTCCACCCGACCATCGGAAAGCACATCAATCGTGGCCGCTTCTTTGGCAGTGATAGCCGGATGCTTGTAATCATTGCCAAGAACAAGATGACCAACCTTAAGAGTGGTGGTAGCGGCCGCGGCAAAAGCAATTCCCACCATCGGAGCCAACTCGGTGTCAATGAAGTGATCAGGCATAAATAAAGTGGAATAGCCCAGCGCTTCAACTTTGCGAGCCATCTCTTGCCAATCTTTAGCCCCGTACTGACGCGCACTTTGTTGTGCGGCTGACAACCCGGAGACCTGTACTCCAAAGCGAAACTTACGGTCGTGAGCCATAATCAGAACATTACTTGAGCTCAAAGAGGAGACGAAAGACAGTCACCTAGCGACCAGTAGACCCAAAGCCCGACTCACCTCGAGCAGTTTCACTCAGGTCTTCAACTTCTACCCACTCCATTTCTGCCACGGGAGTAACCAGCAATTGGGCGATTCGATCACCTCGGCTGACGGCGTAGTCGGCGTAGGGGTCAGTATTCAATAACAACACTTTTATTTCCCCTCGATATTGGGAATCAATTAGCCCCGGGGCGTTAAGGCAAGTGATTCCGTGTTTATGGGCAAGACCAGACCGAGGTAGCACTAAAGCGGCGTATCCCGGAGGTACGGCAATAGCTATACCCGTCGAGATCAACTCTCTTCCTCCGTTGGCGGCGATAACTGCATCTTTGCCGGCATAGAGATCACATCCGGCGTCATCTTGGTGCTGGTGCTTAGGTAAAGGAAGTTCAAGATCAAGACGCCGTATCTCTACTTTCACCGCACTAATCCGAAAAATCAGACGCTATTTCACTTCGCTGTTCGTCGGACAGCATTAGAGAGGCTTGATACTGAGGGTGGTCGATAACGATTTTTATCGCACTAGTAGCGAATGCCGCTTGCTGGGCAGAGGTAAAAGAAAAACGCAGATAGTGCACGGCCGAGGTGATGTCTTCTCGCGTAAGTCGTTCGGAGTCTTCCTCTTCAGCCCTCACTTCAGAGTCATCTACCCATACTGAAACACAGTTTTCGATGCCAACAAGTTTCGGTAGCCACTCTCGCAGTTTTTCTTCATTGTTGATTTCGATGAAAAAAGTTGCACTTAGTTCACCTGCGTTAGGGATCAGATCGTTATAAGTGGCTACTTCATGAGCAATCTGCTCATCGCGTATCATTTTTTCCGCTCGAGCCATTTCCTGAATTTGAAAACGCATGGTAGCGGTATTCTCAAACACAATGGTCATAAACTCACCAAGCCCAAAACGGCGGCGCTTTTTTAGGGCAATGACTGAAGAACGAAACTCATCTCGCTCACGCTCGTATTCTCTATGATCTTTTATGTCGGTAATAACTAATTTTTGCACGCTTAACCCTCCTCTAGGTCGTAGGCTCGAGCAAGAACCTGGATTGGATGTACTGGTCGTTTCCCCGTGTCTTCCCTTATGGCGGTGTTAGAAAGTTGACAATCTCCCGCTACTAAGTCCGTATCGGCCTTGGTAATAGCCTCCATCAACGGGCGAGCAATTTTTCGAGCCATAGCGACATTTTCTGCTCTCAGTCCCCAAGTTCCGTCGATGGCCGAGCACCGTTCAACCATGGTTACCTTGGCCCCAGTAAGAGCCATCAAGTCTCGACTCTTAGGACCAATTTGCTGAGCTCGGTAATGACACGCCGCCTGCCAAGTAATGGTTTCGTAAGTGGGTCCGCTGAAGTTAGTATCAAGCGGAACTTCACGATGGCGGGCCATCAGGTACTCCGAAATATCAAAAGTGTGCTCAGCCACTAGCCGAGCATCGTCAGTGCCAAGAAAATCGGCGTACTCGTTCTTTAATACGTAAGCACAAGTGGGCTGAGCCACCACGATATCTTTTCCGTCCCGCACACTTTCTACCAGAGCGGCAACATTTTTCTCCGCGTGCTCACGAAACTTTTTGACGTCGCCCGCATCAAGCCAAGGCATCCCGCAACAGACTTCGCCATCGGGCAGATCGCAAGTAATTCCGTTGCGTTCACAGACATTAACTACCGCTTTGCCGATTTCTGGGTCTTGGTATTCAACTAAACAAGTAGTGAATAAAGCCACTCCAGACCCACGAGGAGTAGCCATTTCGGGCTTAGTTCGACGGTGGAACCATTTAGAAAACCGGACTTTCGCAAAAGTAGGGACTAGACGCTCACGAGAAATGCCCGTCGTGCGTTCCATTGCTTTACGAATAAACTTTACTTTATTAGTGCGATTTACGATCCCGGACATCGAGGTTGCAACTTTGCCTTGCAGATCTGTACGAGCAAGCAGGCGGGCACCTTTTTGAATTTGCCCTTTTTTGCCTTGAATCGCTAGTGATCGCAGTATCAGCCGCGGAAAATCAATTTTCCATTCTTGTCCTTGGTCGGGAGTATACGGACAAACTACATAACAAAGTTTGCACTGATAACACTCATCAACGACTTGCTGATGTTGTGCGTCGGTCAAGAAGCCGACTTCATCAGCATCACCACCTTCATCAATGAAGGCAAACAAATCTTTAAATGATGGGCAAAAGCGGACGCATACCCGACAGTTTGAACACACGGTGAAAGTTCGATCGCGTTCAGCGCGAGCATCATCAGAATCCCAGTAAGAAGTACTGAGTGGGTCGTAAAGATTTGCCGTAGCACTCATGTAACAAAACCTCTCCGACTAACAAACAATGGCCGCAGTCTCGGAGCAGTCGCCCCGAGACCAGCGAGCCAATAATGATTTAGGACAGTGATTTAAGACCTTCACCGAAACGACCGGCGTGGCTTTTCTCGGCCCGAGCTAAAGTTTCCAGCCATTCCGAGATCTCCTCAAAACCCTCTTCTCGCGCCGTTTTGGCGAAGCCAGGGTACATTTCGGAGTATTCGTAAGTCTCACCCGTTACCGCGGAATTGAGATTATCGGCCGTAGGGCCGACCGGAACATCAGTTACCGGATCGCCTACTTCGGCCAGAAAGTCAAAGTGGCCAAACGCATGACCAGTTTCGCCTTCTGCTACCGAACGAAACAACGCCGCGGCGTCGGGGTAACCCTCAACATCAGCCTTCTGGGCAAAGTAAAGGTACCGTCGGTTAGCTTGGCTTTCCCCGGCAAATGCTTCTTTTAGGTTTTCGTGGGTCTTGGTTCCCTTGAGGTCGGGCATAGTATTTCTCCTTTTTATTTACTTGCTCGGTTATTACTTAGATCAGGCAGTTTTTCCGTTATCTTGGCAATTGCGGCACACGCCGCGAAAATTAACTTCGACATCAGTCACATCGAAATCTCGTCGATCGCGAGCAGAAGGAGTGAGGGCGCTGACGTCAATCACTGCGTCCCGCACTACACCGCACTCCGAGCAGATCATGTGATGATGGGGGTGCTCTACGTTTGGATCAACCCGCACGCTCCCAGTACCCAAGTCGAGCAAAGTAACTTCACCCATGGATTCAAGATCGTTGACCGTTTGGTAAACGGTGCGCCGAGAGATGCTGGGCACCTCTTGACGGGCATTTTCATAGAGTGAATCGACGGTGGGGTGCGTGGCGTTGTTCTGCAATAGCCCAATAACTACTCGCTTTTGGGGGGTCAATCGAAGACCTTGGGCACGCAAGCGTTGGGTTATTACTTCGGTGGGGTTCATTGCTCGGCAACTTATCAACAATAATTGTTGATAGCAAATTGTGCTCGAACAAAAACGATTTTGGGTCGAATCAGACGGGCCGCTCTCGCAGTCGCTCTCGCAGTACGAATTTCTGGACTTTTCCCGACGGAGTGCGGGGGAATTCGTCTATTTCCCCCACTTCTTCGGGCCACTTCGGCTTGGCTAAACCGTTATTTTTTAAATGTTCTTGGACGGCCGCCAAACTGGGGGCGTCTCCTCCGCTCGGCACCATGCGGATAAAAGCGTAACCGTGTTCCCCGAGGCGCTCGTCAGGGGCCGCCACTACTGCCACTTCGGCCACTCCCGGAAGATGGAGCAGAATATTTTCTACTTCTGCCGCACTGATATTTTCACCGCCACGAATAATCACATCTTTTTTGCGATCAACAATTGACAAATAACCGTCAGAATCAAACACCCCAATGTCACCGGTGTCGAAAAATCCTTCATCATCAATAGCCTCACGAGTCAGATCAGCGTCGGTATAGGCCAAGAAACAATCGGGGCCTTTGCTCCATATTTCACCGGGTTCTCCGGCACTAACGCTTCGTCCTTGTTCGTCGCGTAATTCAATTTCAACTCCCGCCATCAGTCGACCATCGCTTGTCAGCCGCTTAAGACGGTCGTCACTGTGGCGGCTACCAGAGATAGACGGATGTTCGGTTGACCCGTAGCTGCGAACAGTGGAGACACCGACGGCTTCCGCCCGCTCACCGATAGCAGTCGGCACTGGCGAACCGCCCAGGCCAATGAAAGTCATTAATTCAGCGTGCTCGGAAGTGAACTCGGGATGGTCAAGCAGACTGGTCAGAAATACTGTCGACCCGCTGCCACTCGCGACCCCATCTTCTATCATGGCTGCGAGCACTCGCTCAGGGTTCCACTGATCAATAAGATGAATTGCGTTGCGGCCATAGATGGGAAGCAATAAGGCCGCCAACATTCCGATCCCGTGGCCTACCGGAGCACCAACTAACAAAGGGCGCCCACCGTTAGCGCTTAGTGCTGACAATTGCCTGATCTCAAAACCGATTGAGCGGTGTGAATGGATTACTCCTTTAGGGTCGGCGGTAGTGCCGGAGGTGTAGGCCACTAACGCAGGGCCACCGGGGTCAGCACTCTGGGGGCCATCAATAGGATCACTATCGGTTAGTACCGAAAATGATTCGGCGTATCCAGGGACATCGTCACCAATAATGAATATTTGTTCAAGATCGGTAAGTTTTGGTCGCAAGTGATCAAGGTTGGCCAAAAAATCAATTGCCCCAAATCGATCGGCCGAAATTAATATTTTTGCTTTTGACTGGCGCAAAATAAATTCAGTTTCTTTAGTCCCGTAAAAGTGAACTATAGGTACCGGCACTGCTCCTAGAATTGCTAGCGCCCAAAAAGTGGAAGCCGTTTCCATCCAGTTAGGAGCTTGGAAGGCCACTGGATCACCGGGGCCAACCCCTCGGGCTCGCAAACCGGCGGCCACTCGGGCGGAAAAATTTGCCACCTCACCGTAAGTCCCTCGCCACGGTCGCACCTCTGATCTAAAACTAACCACCTGTTGCGGGGCGTCAGAAAAACCGGAGGCAAGAATTGCTCCGAGAGTATCGTCGGTCCATTCGCCGCTACCACAGTATTGAGCTCGACGAACGGCTTCGTCGGAGCGGGGTTCAAATTCTAAGGGCACGTTTATTTCCTCCGTCCACGCACGCTAGTGCCGCGTCTAGGTCGCAAGTGGAGAGTCGGACTGAGACTGATCAGCAATTACCGACCCCAATAAAAGGAGCAAACTCAACCAGGGCAGCTCATTGAGGCGCAAAAAGTGCTGAGGCCAGTCGTAAGCCGCCTCGTAGCCGTACCGCCATTGTTGAATAACCACAAAGCCGGCGGCTATCACCAATGCCCCTACGGCGGCTATTCGCACGCCGTAAAGGACTTTGTTATTGCGCATAGCTCCAAAAGTGGCGAAACCAACTACTACTCCCAACCAAACCGGCCCTAGAGCTAAACCAATAACCCCGAGGCCAACAGAAATCGCAATCTGCTTTGCCCCACTCAGAGTTGACGGCGAAACGAAAACTTTGGTCGACCAAATCGGACTCTCTTGATTGGCGCGCGTGTAAGTATCGAGTGACTTGCGACGCCTAAAAATCAAAACCAAACAAGCCAATAAGCCGACAATGGTGATCGCGATACCAACCCAAATGCGATTTTGAGGAGTCCAACTCACTCGGAGAGTAGTAGTTCCGGACTGGTTAGGCTTTACGAGCCAAGCGTTGGCCATGCCGTTGGCCAAAGTTCGCTCACCAACGGTTGCGCCATGATCAGACTCAACTTGCCAACCCGCATTAGCGCTCTGCGATAGCACTAGCCAAAATGGAGAGCCAGCAGATTCAACCTTTAAGTCGTAAGCGCGGTTATTTCCCGATACCGATCTAGGCAACAAGCGAGGTCCCGTTTGTTGTCCCCCAGAATTTCCCAAGAGAACCGCACCGTTTGGTCCACCACCTTTATCAGAGGCCAAAGACAGAGTGTCGACGTCTAAGCCACCACTTAGACCGTTAGCACTGCGGATCTCATGAACTCCCGCCTTTAGGGATAAGGGTGTTTCTGAGCAAGCAGCGAAACTTAAGCCTTCTCGGTTTAAAGCGCTCTTGGCGTCTCCCGTTATCTGAACTGGTAACGCTTGGCCGTCGATCGTCAAAAGATCGGTGCGGCACTCATTGGCAATTGTCGCCGGCAGTGGATTAGCGGTAAACCCTGGCACACCGATTTCGATGATCCCCACGGGGAGTTCTTGCGGAGCGCGGCTGAAATACTCCGGAGTGGTAACCGATTTGACTGCGTCCACGGTTACCCGAATTTGATCAGTGGTAATGACCGGAAAATCTATCCGAGCAGTTTTTGTTGTCCCCCGCTTGGGGTTGGCCGTAATTTGAGGAACATCAACTACGAACGGTGAGCCACCTTTAGGGGTGACAGTTAGTCGAACGGGAATCGAATGGTAATCGTCAGCCAATACCGCCACATCAAGATGATCAATAGACAAAGGCGCAGGGAAACTCGCTTCAACCCACTGACCTGTATTCCCGGCCAAGAAAGCTGGCGACCATGCGGTAGTGGGGTCAGAATCAAAAGCGGAAAAGGCACGCGCCTTGGGATCTCCCTCTAGATGCGATGAGGCAGTGACCTGACCATCAGAAAAATTAGCCCCCAAAGTTGAATCAATAACCAAGTCGGGCGAATTTCCGTTTAGGCGAGCAGTACCTGAAACAGTAAAAGTACGGGAAGTTGGGAGTGAAAATGTTCGGGCAAGAACTGGCTCTTCATCACTGCGCAGATATTCTCGCTGTGAACCTCGTAAACGGTTCATAAGTAAAGTCAGTCGGTGATCAATTGACTTTTCTCCAACGGTGCGCAAGAGGTCCGTCGGCAGTCTCACGCTTTCGACCGCCGTTACTTCAGGTATTACCACCTCGGCTATTCCTACTGCACTGATACCTGCTTGATCACTCGTGGTCTTAGCCACCGTGAGGTTGACTCGGCTAAAGCTTTGCCGAGGAAAATCGATTCTTTGCCCTGCGGGAGATAATGACTCTGGACCAAGAGCAATAATTCTCGGCTGGTTGTCGTCCAACTGCAGTTTTACTTTTTTGATTGCGCGAGTTAGTTCACCATTTTGTAACTGCACTAACGATATGTGATCAGCAGTAACGGCTTCGGTGAGGTCGATAACAATGCGAGCACCAGTAGCGTCGACTCCCGCCCCTTCACGCCAGCCAGTGGCCAGATCGCCGTCGATAGCTGCGGCGGGGCGATCCTCGGGAGTAAGCCGAACGGGATCTCCGTAGCGATCAGCCCGCACCCAGCGCACGCCTTGGCCTATCACTACCGTGCGGTGGGAGTCGCTTATGTCGGTAAATGGGCTGAGACGAGAGTCACCGGGGTCACTACTTAGCGCCGTCTCGCCCGCTCTCTCGGTATACCCCGTCATGTCGCGAATAGATCCCCAATGCCGGACCCGACGGCGATTGGTGTCGGTGATAACCAAATCGGCATCTTGAGCCACAAGCCGGCGCAATCGAGTTTTTTGCCGAGCAAAAGTGGCCGATTCGAACACCAATGTTTGTCCGTTGATTATCCCGGCTGAAGCCGCGTCAACGATTCCTTCACCATCGCCAGAAAGAACGACTGGATTACCGGTCGGAGCCGTACGAACAATTTTTTGCGGTTCTTTAACACCAAATACTTGGACTGATGGTGAAGCCACTTCGACCGTAGGATCCGAAAGTTCTTCTGGATCGCGCACGGGCTGGCGGCGATCAGGGAGATTTACCTTGGGAGAACCAAACGAAGTTTCTGGGTTAAGCCCCACGGGTGTAGGGGTAAACAAATTTTCTAAATAACGCGGTCTAGCGGTACGGAACCGTTCATACTGTGAATCGTTGCGCACGACCACATCGCCAGCAGCAAAAAGTCGAGCTATCGGCGCCACCGCTTCGGGTTCAAGAACACCTTCTTGAATTCGTCGGTCGAGAGCAATCAAGATATCGGCTGCAGCCAAAGACCCGTAAGGGACCAATTCTCTTCCGGTCCATGGTCGCCCAGTTAACTCGGGCAACAGTGGATCCACCGTGGCCCCCCAACGCGAGAAACCAAAGTCTTGACCAGGGATTTCCAATACCCGAGTGCTTGAACTTTGTTTATCAAGATAATTGGCTGCTTGAGTCCAGGACTTGGGAATCTCGCTGGGCCGAGAAAGATTATCGGACACCAAATCGCCCTGCCCCAAAGGAGCAAGGTTGATTACTGCCAAAAGTCCCACCATTACCGCAGCGGTTATTCCCACCCGAGGACGCTCGACGGAAAGAGCCGATATACCGGCCCCTATTAATACGGCAATTCCTAGTACGACTAAAGGAACGGCACGCGGAGTGCTCCTAAGCGCCAAGCCGAAAGACGAACCTTCAGCAAAACTTTTAAATAAGCGACCGAAAATTGAAGGGTCATCGTAGGGATAAGCACCGACTGAAATAGATGTCCCTACCAAAATTAAGCCAACGAAATAAAGGCGGTGGCGCCAACGGATGAGCAGCGTAAGCACCACCGCGATTATCGGAGTGATCAAGGTGGCGATAAGTAGCCCAATCGATTCTTGGTACTGGACTGACTGCACTATCCATGACTCAAGCCCATCTCGGCCGTAAAAAAACCAGTTACCTAGACCCCGCAATGATTCCAACGGTGAAGAAGCCGCCGATACCGCCCGTACGGTTTCGGTGAAGTCGAGTACTGGTACCCCAAAGTCTTTTTGAACCAATAGACCCGCTAGCCACCAAGTCGA
>SHUY01000066.1 GCA_009694435.1 Acidimicrobiia bacterium
ATCGCACCGGCATCACCCATAAAAATTCGGGCGGGGCTGAAGTTGAGGGGAAGAAACCCTACGCAGATTGAGACCGTTATCACTGCCACTAAGGGAGCGATATTGGTTCCGTCAAGCAGCCCAGCTTTTAGCAGTCGGTCAGAATACAAAAACAGGGCGACGCCGGCAATGATGGTTATTCCGGAAGCCAATCCATCGAGCCCGTCAATAAGGTTCATCGCATTAGCCAAAATTACTACCGCAAGAACAGTTATCAGCGCAGCCATATCAGGAGAAAGAACTAAATACTCGTAACTGACAAACGGAACTCGAAAATAAAGCATGGTGACGCCGAAAAGCGAGAGCACGCTACCGGCAAGAACTTGACCGGCAATTTTAGCCGGCGGTGAAACTTCACGAATATCGTCCATCGCACCAAAAGCAAAAATAATTCCTGCGGCCAGTATTAATCCTATTGGTTCAGAAGATGACGAAAACATTTCGGAAAACTGATCAAGTTGAGAAGCAGTAGCCATTGCCGCGCAAAAACCTAAAAACATTGCCGCCCCGCCTAGGGTCGGGGTGGGGTAATCATGAACCGAACGAGGCCCCGGCATCGCTATTGCCCCAAGGCGGGGGGAGATGCGACACATAGCGAGCGTACTCAGCAGCGTAACTATTACGCCTACTGCTCCAACTATTAAATACCCCGTCACCAGCTATCCCAACAGCCGGACAATCAACTCGATGAGTAGGGAACAAACTTTGAACAGATTTGCTTGGCTTCGTCTCGCACTTTTGTAGCCACGCTTTCATCATCGACTGCCCGCAAAACTTGAGCGATCATTGCCGCGATTTTTGCCATCTCGGGCTCTTTCATCCCCGCAGTAGTAACCGATGCTGTTCCCAGTCGGAGACCACTAGTAACGAATGGTTTTTCGGGATCATTAGGAATCGCATTTTTATTGCAAGTAATTCCAGCACCATCAAGTGCTTCTTGCGCCACTTTCCCCGTAACCGAAAAAGGACGAAGATCAACCATCATCATGTGGTTTTCCGTTCCCCCCGAAACAATTCGAAATCCTTCGGCACTTAGTCCATCGGCTAGTGCGACAGCATTTTTTACTATCTGGGCGGCGTAGACCCGAAATTCCGGCTGGGCGGCTTCATGAAAAGCAACCGCCTTGCCCGCTACAGCGTGCATCAGTGGCCCCCCTTGAAGACCAGGAAAAATTGCCTTGTCAATAGCGGAAGCGTATTGCTCACGACACAAGATTGTTCCTGCCCGTGGACCGCGTAATGTTTTGTGAGTAGTAAAAGTAACCACATCTGCGTGCGGGACTGGTGACGGGTGAGCACCACCGGCAATCAACCCGGCAGTATGGGCGACATCGGCCATAAGCAGCGCACCGACTTCGTCAGCAATAGCCCGAAAGGCAGAAAAATCGATTTGGCGAGGGTAAGCCGTAGCGCCCGAAATTATAAGTTTAGGTTTTGCTTCTCGGGCAATCCTTGCAATCTCTTCGTAGTCAAGAGTTTCGGTTTCGGCATCCACCCCGTAACCAACAAAATCGTAAAGCTGGCCACTGAAATTAACTGGTGACCCGTGGGTTAAATGACCGCCTTGATCAAGACGCATCCCTAGAACAACATCACCCGGGTCGAGCAACGCAAGAAAAGCACCCATGTTGGCGTTAGCTCCCGAGTGCGGTTGCACATTGGCGTGATCCGCTCCAAAGAGAGCGCACGCACGAACTCGAGCGAGTTCTTCAACCTCATCGATGATCAAGTTGCCGCCGTAGTAACGCTTGCCCGGATAGCCCTCAGAGTATTTATTAGTCAAAACCGAACCCTGTGCAGCCATCACTGCGGGCGAAGTGAAGTTTTCCGAGGCAATTAACTGAATAGTCGTATTCTGCCGATTCAGCTCGCGCGCAAGGATGTCGGTGGTCTGAGGATCAGATTCAGAAAGTGCAGCCATCGGGTCTAGCATCAGACAATTCCTACCTTTAAATTCTGTGATTTTAAATTTCTTGGATACTTCCGAGTCTAGAGGTGCTCTGCCAAAAACTGCGATCTAGTAGCCCGCTTTAACCCCAATACGCCGGTACCCTCAAGTTAATGACGTATTCCCCGACTGACGAAAACGGCGGCCGAGGAATCTCGGGGCCAACCGGCAGTTCTGATCAGCCACGAGTGACGCCGTCGCTACTGCGCGATGCACAAACCACTTGTCCCCGTAGGCTCGCACTCGACTTTTACGGAGAAAAAGGCTCTAGCGACCCCCTGGGGCGAGCACGGCTCCGAGACCCGTTCATCAGCGCCGTTCGATCTGCTCACGGGCAAGGGGGGCCAATCGAATCAAAATCCTTCCGGGCGCCTGATGGACTTGAACCCGAAGAGCAGTTGGTGTTCGCGCACGCCAGTAGGTGGTACGAAGTTCTGTATTCCGACCGAATAGTTACTAACTACTTTCATGATTGCGAGATGCCTACACTGCGCAAAGGAGTGCGCGTAGGTGGCTGGGTTGATCTGACTTTTGTCAATCAAGACGGGCTAAAGGAGTACCGCACCTTTGACCTATGGCGAAGTCGGAGCCCTCGTGATGAGCCACTTGAACTTCCTGCCGTTTGGCTGGCTTTACTGCGACTTCGACCGTGGATATGTGGTGAAAGTGATCAGAGCGATGGAAAAATTAGAGTTTCGTGGGCTGACCTAATTACCGGTCGACGTTGCGAACAAATTGTCAATATGAAAACAGAAACTCCCGAATTGGTTTCAAAGTTTGAAACTTCTCTCTCCGAAGTCGAAGCGCGCGCGGACGTGAACTGGGTTGAGCCCGGTATCGGATGCTCCCAGTGTCGCCATTTAGGGCACTGCCCTGCACATTCCGGAGCAATCACTTTGAGCGCAACCCGTAAAGATATAAAGCCGGGGATACTGCGCATCACGCCCACTTCATTGGAGACATGGATTAGATGTCCCCGAGCCTGGCGAAACCAAGTTCTGTTGTCAATCCCAGCAAGCAATGACGGTGGGTCGCCTGATCATGGAATTATGGTCCACGCAGTTTTGAGGTTTATTCACGATCATGGATCGTGTAGCGATCTAGAGCACGTCAACGAAGTAATTAACGCTCACGGAGGATCCGCCCGGCTGCGTGATGAAGTTTTGCGTCACGCAGAGCGTTGTCCAGTAACGGCAGAATCATTTGGTCATGAACTAGCGCTTGCTCGCTATTCTCCTGCCCAACCGGCAACTCACGCTTTTCTTGCCACCGCCCAACTTGATGCCGTATGGATTCACGACGGAATCCTTGACGCGCGCGACTACAAGACTGGATCTCGACGGACTTTGCGGGTAGCCGATGACCCAAGGGCATGGGTGCAGGCTTGGGTTCTTGGGTCAATTGCTCAACAAAAAGAGTTGCGACTGCAGTTGCGTTACGAACACCTTGCCACCGAAATTGACGAAGATCCTGAATTTTGGGAATTAGACGAAGAAGAACTGAACGCAACCGAAGAGCGGCTGCGGTCTGAGATAATAAAAATCAGGGAAACCGACTCTTGGGCCGGAGTTAATGAACCGACGGCTTGTCGATTCTGTAGGTACCGGTCGATCTGCCCCGACAGCGCAGCTCCAGGTGAGGCGACTTGGCTCGAAATACAACCGCCCGCCAGTTCAGCGCAATAACGGTAATGTCTTTGGCATGAACGCTAATACCCCAGTGATTATTGGCGTTGGCCAAAGTCAGCAGCGACCATCTGATCCGACCACAGGGTTAGAACCGATTGACTTGCTCGACGCCGCAGCGTTGATGGCGGTCGATGATTCTGAAGCAAAACGCGACATCGTGGCCGATATTGACACCATTGGAATTGTAGGAATGGTGTCTTGGCCCTATCCCGACCCCGCGGCCCTGCTGGCCGATCGGCTGGGGGCCAAGAACGTGCGCCGCACCGTCCTCACCACTACTGGGGGAAATAGTCCTGAGATGTTGCTTCACGAAATAGCCCATTCGATTTTGCGGGGAGACAACAAATCTGCCCTGATCGGCGGGGCAGAATGTATCTACAGCCGGCGTCGAGCTATGGGAGAAAGCCGATCCCACCTGGACTGGACTACCGACGAACGACCACTGTGCCCCGAAATAATTGGCGACGACCGTCCCGGGAATAACCCGATCGAGATTGCCCACCACGCAGATATGCCTACGAGCGTTTACCCACTATTGGAGACCGCTTTGCGGGCAGCCGCAGGTCATACGGTAGATGAACACCAAAAAATAGTTAGTGAGTTGTGGGCGAAATTTTCTGCGGTGGCGGCCACCAATCCTGACGCGTGGTTGAAAGAATCTAAAACTGCTTCCGAAATCAGAACGGTAAGCGCTTCTAATCGCATGATTGATTTCCCGTACCCAAAACTAATGTGCGCAAATATTATTGTTGATCAAGCCGCAGCAGTAATTATTTGCTCGTATGAAGCCGCCCAGATGGCTGGAGTACCCGAAGAGAAAATGGTTTTCCCGTTATCTGGGTCTGATGCCCATGATCACTACTTTTTTTCTGAGCGCGACCGCCTTGACACGTCTCCCGCCATAAAGGAGACCAGTGCGGCGGCATTGACCGCCGCCGGAATAGGTATTGATGATGTTGCCCGTTTCGATCTTTACTCATGCTTTCCTGCTGCAGTACAGATTTCTATGGGCGCTATGGGTCTAGGGAAACCTGGGGACACCCGTCCGTTAACTCTTACTGGGGGGCTGGGGTTTGCTGGTGGCCCAGCCAATAATTATTCCATGCACGCTATTGCCAAGATGGTTGAGGCTTGCCGCACCGATCCAGCATCAATCGGTTTGGTTCACGCATTGGGTTGGTACGCAACTAAGCACTCCGTTGGTTTGTACTCCACAACTCCACCGAAAAATGGTTATGTCCGAGTTGACCCCAAAAGTTGCCAAAATGTTGTTAATGCCCAACCCAGCCGAACCAGTGTCGGGTCTTACGCTGGTGAAGCAACTATCGAGTCCACTTCTGTTCCTTATGACCGAGAAGGCGAGCCTGAAGTAGCAATCATCACACTCATAGCCCCCGACGGCTCTCGAGTTTTAGCCAATACGACCGACAAAGAGATGATGGAAGCAATTGCTAGCGAAGCGCAAGAGAACAAAAAAGCCAAACTCACCACTGATGGGGAAACGACAACCTTGGTTGACATTACTGAAAACAAAAACAAGTGAGCGAAGCCAGCAAAACTAGAGTTCTTTGGCGGGGGTTAACTCTTAGGTGTGCTCGCTGTGGCGGAGGGAAACTCTTTCACAATTACTTCACCATTGTTGAAGATTGTCCAACTTGTGGGCTTCACTTTGAGCGCGAGCCAGGCTATTGGGCTGGTGCACTAGCGATAAACATTGCGGCTGCTGGTGGTCTTTTCGCGATTTGCTTCGTTGCTTTGCTCGCAGCCACTATCCCTCACGTACCGGTGGGCTTATCCCTTGCTCTTCTTCTCCCTATTGTCATACTCGGACCGATTGTTTATTACCCATTTTCTAAAACAGTTTGGGTTGCTGTTGATCGCGGGTTCCTACAACGGCTCAACTGAATAATTACTAACGTCGAGCAATTAGAACGCGAGGCTGGCCAGTTAAATCGTTCTCGATAACTGCACCCGCAAAACCGACAGATAAAGCATAGGTATGAGTTTTTTTTGCTCGACGAGGATCTAATTCGATTAGCACTACCCCATCATCGGTAAGCCAGTCTTGCGCCGCAAGCAAAATTGTCTCTATGTGCTCTGAACCAGTTGGGCCACTAACGAGAGCAGAAAAAGGTTCGTAATCGATAACTTCGGGCGGAAGCTCAGGAATTTCGTCTTCAGCAATATAGGGAGGATTACTTACTACCAAACGCACTCTTCCAGACAGTTCGTGCGGTAAAGCATCAAACCACGATCCTTGTACGATCTGAATTCCAGCCGACATCCGCCCCCTAGCGGCTACGTTGGCTCGTGCCACTTCTAAAGCGCGAGAGTCAACATCAGTAGCCCAAATCGCTACCTCAAAAAGTTGCGCAGCTAGCCCGATAGCGATCGCTCCACTTCCAGTTCCTAGATCGACAACAACCTCTCCGGGCTGCAGCTCCATCCGCTGCGCTTCAATGAGCGCGAGTCCTACCAATGTCTCGGTTTCAGGGCGAGGGATGAGAACTCGACGATCGACCATAAGATCAATTCCTCTAAATGACCATGAACCCAACACGTACTGCAGAGGTTCACCGATTAAACGCCGCTCCAACAAAGTGTTCAACTGCTCTGTTGCCCTAACGGAAGCAAATATTTTAGCGCTCGCAATTAGCTCCGCGGAGTTCATTCCGGAGACTTCTTCAACTAGCCACTGGGCTTCCTGATCGCCACCAACAAATCCTCCCGCTTCGAGCCGATCCTTGGCCTCGCGGCGAAGGTAGTCCCAAGTCTTCAGATCGCTCATGATTCTCCGAGCTGCTCCGCTCGCTCGGCTGCAACTAAAGCATCAACGATCTCATCAAGCTGACTTTCACCGGCCAAAACCTGCTCAAGCGCGTGCAACGTCACCCCTACTCGGTGGTCAGTGACACGATTCTCTTTAAAATTATAAGTGCGGATTTTGTCAGACCGGCCACCACTCTTGATTTGTGCTCGGCGAGCTGAAGACATCTCGCTTTCTTTTCGCAACCGTTCTTCCTCTAGAAGTCTTGATCGCAAAATACGCAACGCCTTATCTTTATTTTGCAATTGACTTTTTTCATCTTGGCAAGTGACCACTAGACCGGTGGGCAAATAAGTGATGCGGACCGCAGAGTCGGTTGTGTTAACTGACTGTCCGCCTGGGCCGCTCGAACGAAACACGTCTATTTCAAGATCGTTAGGATCAATATTGATATCGACTTCCTCGGCTTCCGGCAACACCGAGACTGTGGCGGCACTGGTGTGGACTCGTCCTTGACTTTCGGTAACTGGGACGCGTTGGACTCGGTGGGGACCCGCTTCGTATTTAAGTCGCGCCCACGCATCGGAACCTTTGACAACCAGAGTTATTTCTCGGAATCCTCCCATATCGGATGCTTGGCTCGAAAGAACTTCGGTCTTCCATCCCCGCCGCTTTGCTAATCCTTGGTACATCTCCGCAAGAGACCCCGCCCATAAATTAGATTCCTCTCCGCCCTCAGTGCCTCGGATCTCCAAAATTACATTGCGGCCGTCATCAGGGTCACGAGGGATGAGTAGTTCACGCAAAAGGCTCTCGATGTCTGCACGGTCGGTTTCTTTCTCACGAATCTCAGTAGCAAAAAACTCTCGCATCTCAGAGTCTTCTTCTTGATCAAGAAGTTCAGAAGCGTCGATTATCTCGCGCTCAACCCTAACTAAATCACGATAAGCGTCGACTAAGGGTTTAAGTTCGGCGTACCTGCGATTCGCATCTCGGGCCGCTTCTTGATCTCCGGCGGAATAAATATCAGGAAGCCGAGTCTCAATGTCTTCAAACTCAACAACCTGATCGGCCAGATGTTCAAACATGACTGTCAGAGTACCTATTCGAAAAATGCGCTCGGACCTTAGCCTCCAAGCGACGGGGCTTTAGCGATTTCGGCTAAGAACTCTGCGTTACTAGCCGTAGTGCGCAGTTTCTCAATAAGTAGATCCAGCCCTCGACCTGAGCCTCCACTCTCGGCATCGAGGGCGCTTAAGACTCGACGCAGTTTCCATACGTGAGTTAATTCATTGCGATCAAAGAGCAGCTCTTCGTGGCGGGTGCTAGAGGCCTCAACATCAATAGCCGGGTACACCCGACGCTCGGCCATGCGACGATCGAGACGAAGCTCCATGTTGCCAGTGCCTTTAAATTCTTCGAAAATCACTTCATCCATGCGGCTACCCGTTTCGACCAAAGCGGTAGCAATAATCGTGAGCGATCCCCCTTCTTCAATGTTGCGAGCAGCACCAAAGAAGCGCTTGGGTGGATACAAGGCAGTGGAGTCAACTCCACCAGAGAGAACTCGACCCGATGTTGGGGCGGCCAAGTTATAAGCCCGGGCCAAACGGGTAATGCCGTCTAAAACGATAACGACGTCTTTACCCATCTCGACTAGACGCTTGGCGCGATCAATAGTCAACTCGGCTACTTGAGTGTGCTCTTCTGCCGGTCGGTCGAAAGTACTGGCCATCACTTCACCGTTAAGAACATGACGACGCATATCGGTAACTTCTTCAGGACGTTCGTCAACCAACAGCACCATTAGATGAACTTCAGGGTTATTACGCTCTACCGAATAAACGATCTGTTTAAGCACCGTTGTTTTACCGGCCTTCGGGGGCGAAACAATCAATCCTCGCTGCCCTTTGCCAATTGGAGAGAGTAGGTCAACAATGCGACCAGTTACATCAAGAGGGTTTTCTGCCAGTTCTAACCGCAGTTGAGAGTCCGGAAACAACGGGGTTAAATCATCAAATTTGGGACGCTTTTGAGCGTCTTCTGGACTCATCGCATTAACCGTGTCGACTTTTAACAGCGCGGGGTATTTTTCACTGCTCGATTGAGGCCGTGAAGTTCCTTCTACATAGTCACCCCGGCGAAGATTGAACCGGCGTACTTGCGAAGCCGACACATAAACATCATTTTTGCTGGCAAGGTAGCCCTGCGTACGAAGAAACCCGTAACTTTCGTCGCGAAGATCGAGAAATCCTTTAACTTCTACTGGATCGCCAACTGGCTCAGAACTAGAACGAGAGTCTCGTGATCCTTCGCGGCTTCCTTCGTAGGAACTACCGCGATCGCTTTCTGAACCACGACCACCACGGCGACGCCGACGGCGATTATTACTACGAGCCTGATTGCCTTCACCGTAAGAGGCTCGCTCGTCTTCAGGATTAACCGACGCACTGGTGACTGAGCCAGATGATTTCTCGGGAGAACTCTCTCGACGAATCGGGCGAGCAATGAACTCTTCACCGTCGTCTCCAGCTGAGGAAGCTACGGCGTCTTCTTCGCTGGCTAGTGCTTCCATTGTGTCGTCGGAAGTCGATCGAGACGAGCGCACGGTACGACGCGAGCTAGATGAACTCGATTCACTGTTTTCAGTTTTTGTGTCGTTGGATTCGGACGATCCCGAACCAATGATTGCGTCGATCATTTCCGCTTTGCGCATGCGCGTGGTTACGTTGATACCGGCTGCTCCCGCGATAGCACTTAATTCTTCACGGTCTTTACCGTCGAGAGATGAACGATCGAGATCTGCTGTGCTCATGAAATATATTGCTCCTTAGAAAGTTATTGATTTGGATTACGAAGTAATTGAATTGGGAAATTCCACCCCACTGCTCTATCGAATCGATGGAAAGTGAAGCAGTTGATAAGTAACTAAAGTTTCCGAGACTTAAATGTCCAGTCACCGAGCCCGAAACGCCGAACTCGAGGAAACTGTAGACCCCAAGCGACAAAGATTTGAAACTTGAAGAGAGGTATTACGCAGCACGAGTGTGCCCCCAAAGCATACCTAACCCCGAGAGATAGGGCAATACGCCGCCATCTCAAGCGGGTAGTTCTTTAGGCCAATAAACGACTCATGAGGCTATGGGCCACTTCTACCGGCCTGTCCGCCACTCCTCGTTCGGTGTACTCGCCCCCCGGACCTTGTTTTTGGGAATCGAATAGCAAATACGGAACCGGCTCAGACGTATGAGTGCGCCGGGCGCACGGGGTTGCGTGGTCAGGTAAAAGCAAGATTCGATAGTCCGCAGAACCAAGCGACTCGACTAGGGGGCCAATGATTTCTCTATCCCAAGACTCCAGCGACTTTACTTTTTCGGCCACATTGCCCTGATGGCCCGCCTCATCAGTAGCCTCTACATGAAGAAGGAAAAAATCACGGTCGGCTAGCGAAGCAATGCAAGCATCTCGCTGAGCAACGTAGTCATTATCGAATCCCGCCGATGCACCGGCCACATCTAGCACTTCAATTCCCGCCAGCACCCCAAGACCGCGTACTAGATCAACCGCGGAAGATAAACGACCATGCTTACTAAAAGGAGGCAGCTCGGGACGAGTTCCTTGTCCCCAAAGCCATATCTGGTTAGCGGTTGAACCAACTTTTGGCGCGACTTTAGTAACCACCGCAACAGAAGCATCCATTAGCGCCTGCACTTGAACGGCACTGGCGCCAGTAGGCCAAACAACACTTTGGCCAGTTAAGTCGTGAGGAGGAGCGCAATCAGCATCGTTCCAACTTTTGGGAACAACGCAAATATGTCGATACTCGACTCCAGGGTAAAACCGAACTCCGTTGCGACCATCGCCAAGTTCCTCGTTGAGGGCCGCAATGATCGCGTGGCTTTGTTCGTTGGTGGGGTGACCGCCAGCAAAATCAACCATTAGCCCATCTGTCACCGTGACTAAGTTGCAACGGAAAGCCACCTCGTCTGATCCAAATTTAACTCCCATAGCCGCAGCCTCAATTGGTGCTCGGCCCGTGTGATAGCGAGAGGGGTCGTAACCCAAAATAGAAAGGTTTCCAACGTCGCTACCCGGTGGTAATCCAGGGGGGATCACTTGGGCGCGCCCCACTTCAGCCCGTTCGGCTAAAGCGGCCAAATTCGGCATCGCCGCAGCTTCGAGCGGGGTCTGGTTGTCCAACTCAACCAGCGGTTCGTCGGCACAGCCATCAGGGACGAGCAG
>SHUY01000067.1 GCA_009694435.1 Acidimicrobiia bacterium
ACCAATATCACCCTCGAGGTGGTAACTCAGCCTCGAGGCTTGCGCCCTGCCGATATCGCCCGGGCGTTGCGAGAAATATCGAATACCCCGACAGGAACCGGCGAAGACCGAGTCTTGCGGACTCATCAATGGATTGAGCGCGACGGCGCGCGGCTGTTGCCGCTAGAAGCCGATCGGGCTACACCAGCCACAAACGTGGCCGGTGATATCAGTAAAGGAATTTCTAATGACCGAGGACAAATTTCCGGACGGCTCGCCCGCGACGCCGACTCCAGCGACACCCAGCAACGAAGCGGAACCCAGCAACTCGTCTGAGCCAAGTACTGATTCGACAACTTCGTCTGCCGGGACACCGCCAAGATCAGGGTCGCCGAGGCGTCGGGGTCGACGCGGGGGGCGTAATCGCAATCGTTCGAGTGCGACTCATCCCAATGCGGGAGCCAGAGCATCGGAGTCTAACGACACACCTCTCGACACCGATATTGAAGGCGATTGGCGCAGCCCCGAGGCCGATCGAGGTTTAACTAGCGACGACATTGCCACCGATGCTCGTGAGGATGCTGGTTTAATTTCGTCGGATAAACCCAAAATTGGTGACTCTCGTCCCGCTCCGCAAGTTGCAATTCCCGAGGTTGTTAGCGAACCCAAACCCGCCCGCCGTCGCCGTCGAGGCGGGCGCGGGCGCGGATCGTCCCAAACAAATAACCCCAATACCTCGTCCCCGACTCCCGCCCGAGCTGACGCGCCCGACGATGTTGTGCGCTCCGATTACGGTGAGGTGAGTTCGAGTGGGCTTGATGATCTTGATGAAGCCACCCTTGCTCGTCGTAAAGGTCGCACTCGCAAGGGTCGGCCCGCCGGCCGGTACACAATGTGCGTGCATGTGCGTGACAACGGCCACGTCCACACTGCGTTGCTAGAAGGTCGAGTGTTGATTGAGCATTCGGTTAGTGGAGCGGGCGATCCAGATACTTCGATTGACGGAAATATTTACCTTGGTCGAGTGCAAAATGTGCTTCCTGGGATGGAAGCCGCTTTTGTCGATATCGCCACTCCTAAAAATGGAGTTATCTATACCCGCGACGTGGCTTGGGACCGTAATGAGTTTGAGGGCCAGACGCCAAAGATTGAGGGACTGTTAAAAAATGGGCAAAACGTAATTGTCCAGGTGACTAAAAATCCCATCGGAGCCAAAGGTGCACGTCTGACACAAGAAGTCAGCCTTTCGGGTCGATTCGTCGTCATGGTGCCCAACGCTTCGGACACCTACGGTATTTCGAAACGACTTCCTGATAATGAGCGCAAACGACTCCGCCGTATTCTCGACGGGTTGCGCCCACCCGACGCGGGATTGATTGTTCGTACTGCAGCTGAAGGAGCTTCGGCCGATGAGCTTGAGCGCGACATCCAGAGACTTCGCCAGCAGTGGGAACAGATATCCGAACTAGCCAAGCGTTCAAATTCTCCTCGGCTGCTTTACCAAGAGCCAACTTTGGTATTGCGACTATTGCGAGAAGAGTTCACCAAGGAATATCGCGGCGTTGTCGTTGATAACCGAGAACTTTACGAGGAAGTCAAAACCTATATTGAGGCCGTCACTCCGGAATTATCAGAACGGATCGAGTATTACGACGAAGAGGCTGAAGGTATTTCGGTATTTGAGCACTGGCACGTGCAAGAGCAGTTGCTTAAAGCACTGGATCGTAAAGTTTGGCTCCCGTCGGGGGGCTCGCTAATCGTCGAACGCACCGAAGCATTAACGGTGATCGACGTCAACACCGGGAAAAATGTTGGTAAATCGAACCTTGAAGAGACCGTGTACCGCAATAATCTTGAAGCGGCCGCAGAAGTGGCCCGTCAACTCAGGTTGCGTGACATCGGTGGCATTATCGTCATCGACTTTATCGACATGGAAATACGGGCAAATCGTATACGGGTGACCGAAGCACTGCGAGAGGCTCTCGCGCGCGACAAGACTCGGACGGAAGTTTTTGAGATTTCTGATCTCGGTTTGGTCGAAATGACCCGTAAACGGGTTTCGGAGGGGCTTATTGAGTCGATGAGCCAAGGCTGCCCAACGTGCGATGGTCGGGGCTATGTCCTCGACGAGACCATGCTGGCGGAGATGCAGTAACATTGACCTTCATGTACGCAGTAGTCCGCACCGGTGGAAAACAGTATCGAGTTGAATCAGGTCAGACCCTTGAGGTTGAGCGTCTGGGCAGTTCTTCAGCCGAAGTCGATCTTGCTCCAGTTTTGATAGTTGATGGCGACCGAGTCCTCGCCACCCCAGCCGAACTCAGCGGTGCGCGCGTAAGCGCCAAAGTAGTGAACGAAATCCGAGGTAAAAAGATCCACGGATTTACTTACAAGAACAAATCGAATCAGCGCCGCCGGTGGGGTCACCGGCAAAATTATTCGGTTATCGAGATCACCAACATAACGGTTTAAATAAGGAGTACCTGTGTCAAAGAAAAAGGGCGCCGCATCATCCCGTAACGGTAGAGACTCCGCGGCTCAGCGGCTAGGAGTAAAAGTTTTTTCTGGTACTCCGGTCACTTCGGGGTCAATCATCGTGCGCCAGCGCGGAACCCGTATCCACCCGGGCGACAATGTTGGCCGTGGACGCGACGACACGCTATTTGCGGTTGCCGACGGCGTGGTTCAGTTTGGTAAGCGCAAAGGCCGCCGCCTGGTTGACGTAAAACCGAGCGTCTGATTCATCACTGAGCGGGTTTTCGCTCGCCAGAAAATCTTCGCCCTGCCTCGCTAGGTATATCTATCCTTGATTGATGGCTCAGACAGAGTTCGTAGACGAAGTTCAGGTCAACTTACGCGGTGGTGACGGAGGAGCCGGCGCGGCCAGTTTTCGTCGGGAGTCTCACGTTCCTAAGGGCGGGCCTGATGGTGGTGACGGCGGCTCGGGGGGAGACGTTTTAGTAGTTGCCGACCACAACACCGCTTCCTTACTCTCTTATCGCGACCATCCTCACCGCCGCGCCGAATCTGGAAAACACGGTTCGGGACAAAAACGCCATGGCGCCAGCGGTAAAGATTTGATTGTTTCGGTTCCAGAAGGAACGATTGTCCTTAGTCGCGATGGAGAGATCCTGGCCGACCTGGTTAGTCACGGAGCCTCTTTCGCCGCCGCCCGCGGCGGTCGCGGCGGTCGCGGCAACGCTCGCTTTCTTACCAATGCTCGTAGAGCTCCAAGTTTCGCTGAGCAGGGTGAATACGGTGAAGAAGTTTGGCTGCGCTTTGAAGTAAAACTTCTAGCCGACGCGGTATTAGTTGGATTCCCTAACTCAGGAAAATCGACACTTATTTCGGCGGTAAGTGCGGCTAAACCCAAAATTGCTGATTACCCGTTCACCACCCTTATCCCTCATCTTGGTGTAGTGCGCTTTGGCGAACACGAATTCGTTTTAGCTGATATTCCTGGTCTCATTGAAGGAGCAGCCGAAGGGCGAGGTTTAGGGCACACTTTCTTACGCCACGTTGAGCGTGCTCGGGTGTTGATTATTTTGGTGGATCTCGCCAGCACCGAAGAGCGCAGCCCAGAAGAGCAAGAAAAGATCTTGTTGTCCGAACTAGAGCGTTACCGACCCGACCTGCTGGAACGACCGCGCCTAGTTGTTGGCAGCAAGTCCGATGTAGCCACGGTGGAGTTTTCGGGAATGAAACTGTCCGCCGTAACCCGCTCGGGGCTCGATAGTTTTCTGGGAGATCTATCTACGATTATCGAATCGGCTCGTTCTAATGATTTGATCGCAGAAAGTTATGCCGTTTTGCGGCCTCGAGAGGAAGGCTTCTCGGTAGAGCGAGAAGATGACGGGGCTTTTCGAGTGAGTGGACGCTCCGCCGAACGAGTGGTGGCGATGGCGGACATGACTAATCTTGAAGCGATCGCTTATGTGCAAGAAAGATTCCGGCGCATGGGGGTAGAGCGAGCATTAGTTCGAGCCGGAGTTCGTGATGGCGATACCGTTCGCATTGGATCAATTGAACTCGAATACTTCCAAGGATTCTCCTAATGGCAGTTGCGGTAGTGAAAGTTGGAACCTCCTCGGTTACTTCAGCCTCGGGGGAAATAGCCGAAGCCAGTCTGGCCAAGTTGTGCCAACAGCTTGCTCGAGTACGCGCTGATGGCCACAAAGTGGTTTTAGTTTGCTCGGGAGCGATAGCGGCCGGAATGCCCCTTCTTAGCCTCACTGAGCGACCATCGGATATCGGCACTCTTCAAGCATTGGCTGCCGTAGGCCAGCCCCGATTGATGGAGCGTTTAAGCGCTCTCTTGGCGGCCGAAGGTTTAATCGCGGGTCAAGTGCTTCTTACTCCTTACGATTTTGGTCATCGTGAGCAGTACCTACACGCGCGCGAAACTCTTGGTCGCTTGCTCGATCTTGGAGTAATCCCGATAGTTAACGAAAATGACACTGTCGCCGACGATGAGATTCGTTACGGCGATAACGACCGCCTAGCCGCGTTGGTGTCGCATTTGGTCGACGCAAACGTGTTGGTGCTACTTACCGACACCGACGGTCTTTACACCGCGGACCCTCGGCTCGATAGTGAAGCTTCTCTCATCGAAGAAATAGTCGTAGTCGACGAAGCTCACGAGCAAGGAGCGGGTGGGCCAGGCACCGAGCGAGGTAGTGGGGGAATGGCGAGCAAATTAGCCGCGGCAAAAATGGCTAGTTGGTCAGGAGTTCGAGTGGTCATTGCCGCGAGCGACGCTCCCGAAGTCGTAATGGGGGCAATAGAGGAAAAGTCTGTCGGCACGGTTATCCAACCGCGAACGGAAAAGCTTTCAAGCCGGAAGTTATGGATAGCGTTCGGTCGCGCCTCGGCGGGGCGAATTGTTGTTGATGCTGGCGCTCGCACCGCCATATTGAAATCAGGTAAGTCGCTTTTACCGGCCGGAGTAATACGGGTCGAGGGAGACTTTGAAAATGATGACGCGGTCGAAGTAGTGGCCGAAGATGGAGTTGTTTTTGCGAAAGGATTAGTACGGTACTCGTCTCTCGACCTCATTAGTGCGGCGGGCTTTCGCAGCGAGCAATTGCCTGACGGGTCTCCGATTGCCGTAATTCATCGTGATGATCTAGTAATGCTCGCGAGCTGAGCGGTGTCATCAAATCCCCTAATGACACCGATTGGGTTCCGCCCATTAGAATTGAAGTCGTGACTACTCCGGTCAAAGAACTAGGTGCACGATCTCAGGCGGCCTCACGGGCTCTCGCTCTGGCGTCTACCGAAGAGAAAAATAAAGCCTTAGAGATTTGTGCAACTTTATTGGTTGAACGCTCCGACGAACTGCTGGCAGCAAACGCCCAAGACTTGTCCGTGGCTGCAGATCAAGGTATGGGTCCCACTCCGCTCGACCGCCTCCGGTTAACCCCCGAACGAATTGAGTCCATGGCCGCGGGTTTACGGCAAGTAGCCACTTTGCCCGACCCGATTGGCGAAGTTCTCGACGGCGTACGAAGACCTAATGGTTTGGAGATTGAGCGAGTACGGGTTCCTCTGGGTGTGGTTGCGGTTATCTACGAAAACCGCCCGAACGTTACCTGCGATGCTGCCGGAATATGTATCAAATCAGGTAACGCGGCTTTACTCCGAGGCTCGTCCACCGCTCAGCATTCAAACTTATTCATCGCGGCAACGCTACAAGCCGGACTCGCCCAAACAAGCTTACCGGTCGACTCGGTCTTACTAGTAGAAGATCAATCCCACGAAGAAGCCATCGCGTTAATGCAGTTGACTGATTTTGTCGACTGTTTGATTCCCCGCGGCGGACCCGATCTGATTTCTAGTATTCGCCAAAACGCCACCGTCCCGGTAATTATCGATGGCGACGGAAACTGCCATGTTTATGTTGACCAAGCGGCTGACCTAGACGAAGCCTTGGCCATAGTCGTTAACTCTAAAACCAACCGCCCCGGAGTTTGCAACGCGGCCGAATCACTAGTGGTTCATGAATCTGTGGCCGACACTTTCCTCCCTTTAGTTACTGCGGAATTAGCTAAATCTGGGGTAGAGATGCGCGGCGATGAAAAGGCTCGAGCCCGAGTCGAAATGACTGCGGCTTGTGACGATGATTTCGCCCGTGAGTTTCTTGATTTAACTATGAGTGTGGTGGTGGTATCTGATCTAACTCAAGCCATTGCGCATATAAACCATTACGGAACTGGTCATACCGAAGCCATTGTCACTAGTGATCTTGATGCCGCTCGTCGTTTCACTCGTGAAATTGATGCTGCGGCAGTTATTGTTAATGCATCGACCCGTTTTACCGACGGCGAACGCTTCGGCTTTGGTGCTGAAATTGGTATTTCAACCCAGAAACTGCACGCTCGCGGTCCGATGGGGCTAAGAGAACTAACGACTTATAAATACCTGATCTGGGGGACTGGGCAAGTAGTTTCGTGATTTCATTAGTTTTTGAGAGAGGAAAAGTTAGTGGCTGATCGTTTTGGAACGGTAGATCAAGTAATCGAAGATTTACGCAAAGTCGATTACTTGGCCGATGCGTCTATCGCCAGCGTGGTTTATCTCGCCGACCGACTTGAGAAGCCCATACTGGTTGAAGGTCCCGCCGGAGTAGGGAAAACCGAACTGGCCAAAGCCATTGCCACCACCACCAATTCACGACTGATTCGATTGCAGTGTTACGAGGGGCTCGATGAGGCCAAGGCGCTGTACGAGTGGAACTACAAAAAGCAATTGCTACGCATCCAAGCCGACCGTGAGAACGAAACCGAATGGTCAGATATGGAGATGGATATTTTCTCTGAGCAGTTCCTTTTGGAGCGTCCTTTACTAGAAGCAATACGCAGCCAAGAGCCAGTAGTTTTGTTGATCGACGAAGTAGACCGAGTCGAGATTGAGACCGAGGCTCTTTTACTGGAAGTACTTTCCGACTTTCAGGTTTCGATCCCCGAGTTAGGAACAATCCAAGGAACTCAACGCCCGATCGTGCTTCTAACGTCTAACAACACCCGAGAGTTGTCTGAGGCCCTCAAGCGTCGCTGTCTCTATCTTCATATTGACTACCCCGACATAGAGCGCGAGAAAGCCATCGTTAAGGTGCGCGTGCCTGAGATCGAGGAAGAACTGGCTGAGCAGATTGCTCAAGTCGTCAGTTCGATTCGAGAGCTTGATCTTAAAAAAGCTCCGTCAATCTCCGAGACGATCGATTGGGCTCGCACGCTTTTGTTTTTGGGCCGATCTTCAGTTTCTGCTGAAACAATCGGAGACACTCTTAACGTTTTGCTCAAGTACCAGTCGGATATTGCTAAAGCCGAGAAAGAATTCACTCCTAATCCCGACGCCAAACCCTGGGGCTCAATAGCTAAACGAAAAGACTAATGCTCGATTCACTTCAGGGCTTCGTGCACGAGTTGCGTACTGCCGGGCTTCCGGTATCTATGACCGAGAATCTCGATGCTATGCGTGCAGTTGAACACATCGACATAGCCGAACGAGAAGTTTTTCGGGAGGTTCTAGGCTCGACCTTGGTTAAAAATCACCGTCATCGCCGCGCTTTCGATACAGTTTTTGATGTCTATTTCTCGCTTTGGGCGTCCAACCCCGAAGACGAATTAGCCGCTACCGCCAGAGGTGAACTAAGTGGCGGAGGCGCTACGGGCGATATTTCGCCAGAAGAAATCGCGCAAATGCTTATAGATGCTTTATTGAACATGGATCGTGACGCACTTCAGCGTTTGGCCGCTATGGCGGTTTCTAAGTTTGCTGGGATTGAACCCGGTCGACCAGTGGGGGGTACTTATTATCTCTACCGAACGTTGCGCCAACTTGATCTCAATGCACTAGGGGCTCGCATGATGAGCCAAGCCGCGCCGTTTGAAGGCGATCCGCTTAAAGAGCGTTTTCAGAGTGAAGAGTACGAACGGCGGTTGCGCGATCTGCGCGAAATCATCGAAACTGAGATTCGCCGTCGTTTAGTGGCTGATCGCGGTGTCGAGGCGATGGCGCGAACGTTGCGTAAACCTCTTCCTGAAGACGTAGATTTTATGCACGCATCCCGTGACGAGATGGTTTCGCTCCAGCGCGTGATCGTGCCTCTAACTCGGACTTTGGCCGCTCGGCTTGCTCAACGCCGCCGCCGCCGTCACCGAGGACAACTTGATTTTCGCCGCACTGTGCGTGCTTCTCTGTCCTACGGAGGAGTTCCGGCCGAACCCAAGTTTCGTCATCCCCATCCGTCTAAGCCCGAAATAATGGTGGTGGCTGACGTCTCTGGCTCGGTCGCCAGTTTTGCCCGCTTCACGCTGCAATTCGTCTACGCCATGGCCAGCCAGTTTTCCAAGGTTCGTTCATGGGTATTCATAGATGGCATTGATGAAATAACTCGATTTTTTGATGAGTCTGACGATGTTCTCGAAGCCGTCCAGCGAGTCAATAGTGAAGCCGATGTGGTTTGGGTCGACGGTCATTCTGATTACGGTCACGCGCTAGAAATATTTCATGATCGACATCTCAACGAAGTGACTCCTAAAACTTCAATCATTATTTTGGGTGATGCTCGCAACAACTATCACGCCAGTGGGTCGTGGGTTCTTGAGGCGCTGGGGAAGCGAGCCAAGCATGTCTACTGGCTAAACCCTGAACCAATCGGTTATTGGGATACCGGCGATTCAGTCATTGGCGATTACGCCAACTTTTGCGACGGTGTTTATGAATGCAGAAATCTTCGTCAACTCCAGAGTTTCGTTACGACGGTGGCTGAGGGGTAGCTCGCATTTCTTTATATTCAGCGATGGCTACTTGGTGATCAACAATAGGTAAGGGGTAGCCCACTCGGGCGCGTGTTTCTGGGTCAGGGTCTTGCGCTAGCCCACCTTCCACCTCAGAAAGTTCTTCTACGTAGCGACGTACGTAATCGCCCTGAGCGTCAAAACGATTTCCCTGTCTCGTGGGGTTAAAAATTCGGTGCGGATTGGTGTCAGTGCCAGTTCCGGCGTTCCATTGCCAGTTCAGGTTGTTGTTGGCTAAGTCGCCATCAACCAGCCAATCAAGAAAATGAGCCGCACCTTTACGCCAGTCTTGGTAGAGGTCTTTGGTCAAGAATGAAGCCACAACCATTCTCGCTCGGTTATGCATAAATCCTTCTCTAACTAACTGACGCATTCCGGCGTCAACTACGGGGAAGCCCGTACGCCCAGCAACCCAAGCGGCAAAAGCTTCTGAGTCTTGATTCCACCGATCGCCACGATCTTTAAAGTCTGACCACCCCGCATCCGGGCGAGCCGCAAGGATCTGAGCGTAAAAGTCGCGCCAACAGATTTGGCGTACAAATGCTTCACCCCCCGTACGAGCGCGCAACTTAGTAGCAACTTCAAGCGACGACAAACAGCCAAAGTGCAAATAAGGACTAATGCGCGAAGTGGCATCACCGGGTAAATCGTCGTGTCGGTCTGAATAGTTGGCTAAGTCTTTTTTAGTCCAAACGTTAAGACGCTTGCGCGCTTGAGTCTCTCCGCCGAGGATTACTTCTGGTGAAGTTGCCCCCGAACACAACGCAGAAAGTTTAGGGAGAGGCAAACTTTTCAGTCCAACAACTGGCGTAATGCTCTTAGGCGTACTCGCAATTGGCCGCCAAGGGATTTCTTGCCATCGGCGGTAGTAGGGAGTGAAAACTTTGTAGTGGTCGCTATCTGGTGGGGCTACGGCCCCAGCCGGAATAACAGTTATCCCTGATTGTCTGATTACTTCAACGCCGACGGTGTTAGCGGCTGCTTCTAATTTATCCAGTCTTTGACGAGATAGTCGGCTTACGTCCTCGGCGATGTAGATAGCGTTAGCTTTAGCGCGATGAGCCAGTTTAAGTATTTCTTCAACCCAGTTTCCCCGCCGCAAGATCAAACGCGCGCCCAGATTTTTTAATTCAGAGTCGAGGTCGGCTAACGACTCCAGCATGAACCCCGTACGGTTGGGGCGATTAAATGAACTAGCCAAAATGGCATCATCGAAAACAAAGGTGGGCACTACTGGCCCACCTCGCTTATGGGCTGCCGCGAGACTGGGATGATCGTGTACCCGCAAGTCTCGAGTGAATACAACTATTGATGCGGGCGTGCTCACATCACTGTTCTAGTGCCTGAAGGACCTTTTTCGCTGACTGGTCTTTAGATCGCTTGAAATGGCCTATCTGCCTCCTAACCGACTCCTATGCTTCGTTCATCGTGATTTCACCGGCGACTTCGTCTGAGCGGGTTGGTGTCTTGGGGGGTACTTTTGACCCCGTACACCTAGGTCACATCGCCGCAGCCAACACCGCTCGTCAACATCTCCATCTTGACCGAGTGCTGTTTGTCGTGGCGGGCGATCCGTGGCAAAAACGAGGACAAGTAAAAGCATCACCTAACGATCGGCTAGATCTTGTTGCTGCCGCCGTGGCCGATCAACCTGGTCTTGAAGTGTGCGA
>SHUY01000068.1 GCA_009694435.1 Acidimicrobiia bacterium
GTGCCCAAAAGCACGCAAACGCGAGGGGCCAGATGACATTAGTGATGTTGGCGAGATTCTCAAAGGCCATCACGGGCAGCAGCGCGACTGAGGCGGCGAGGACAACTCGCAGCACACGGGAAGAAATCACGCCCCGAGTGAGGGCGTAGACGGCCAGGGCGGCAAGCGACGTGGTCAACGCACCGGCAAACGCTAAGTACTGCGCCAGGTGTTCAAGGGGGATCCACCTGGTAGGGAGCGCGAGGATTCGCGGACCGAGGTGGCCATAGCCTACGTACGGGCGGACGATCGACGCGATGCCGTAGCGTTGGGCCTGCTCGAAGAACAAGAAACCGTCCTCGGCGTAGATCGTGTCCCACGACCGGGCGCCGTCTTGGTACAGCAGTTGCAGCGCAGTACAGGCGAGGACGAGAACCGTCGCCACCCCGGCGTAGCGAATCGAATCAGAGCGGCTCCTCACTGCTCCACTGGGGACGCGAACAAATCTATCCATAAGCAGGGTTAATTCTACTGGCTGCGACCTCTCGTTTGAACGTCGTCTAGGATGGGCGCTTACCAGGAGGACTCTCGTGTCGAAGAAAACCAAGAAGCGCAAAATTAAAGCGCGACGCAATAAAGCCAACCACGGCAAGAAGCCCAACGCGGGCCGGCGTTCTTAGGATTCTCGCCTCGGAGCCGTTAAACGGTGATCGGCGCTGAAAAGTTGGCGACGAATGCCAAGGGCCAAAATTGTGGCCGTGGTAGTAACTGAGCCCAGCACTAAGTACATCACTGCGGTCTGCACGCGCACCGCGTCAAGTGGATCTACCCCCGCCAAAATAAGACCGGTCATGGCTCCCGGTAGAGCAATTAGGCCCACAACTTTTGTGGTTTCGATTTGCGGGATGAGCGCGGTGCGTAACGAACTGCGCAAATACGGTTGCGCGGCCTGAGCGCTCGACGCCCCCAGCGCGAGACGGGCTTCTACTTCGTCGCGCTTATCGCTTAGTTCGTCTACTATCCGACGCCCGACTAACACGCTCACGGCCATGGAGTTGCCAATCATTAAGCCCGATAGCGATATGAGACTGCGTAGGTCTAACGGGAAAACTCCCAAGCCGAATAAAACTCCCAGAGTGAGCGCGGCGGTTCCGGTCAGGGCCGCGAGCGACAAGCCAAAGGTGCCCGGCACATTAGGAGTGCGCCAGCGAATTGTTATCGCGGCAATCAAAATCATGATTGCCACCCAGAGCCAGCCCCACCAAATTGATACCCCCGGGTTAAGGATGATCTGAAGTAAAAGCCCAATAGCGGTCAGTTGAACTAGCGCGCGCGTTGCGGCCCACAAAATACTGCGCGCGAGGCCGAGATTACGCCACCACGAAAGGGCGACGGCAATGAATACCAAGAGCGTTGAAACCGCTAAAGCGTCCCACCCGACTTGATTCATAATTTTTTGCCGGCCAAGAAATCACGTACTGGTAGTGAGGAGTTAGCCTCCAGATCGGTGGCGTTAGCCGAGTGAGCAATAGCACCGTCGATCATCACCAGTACATAATCGGCGATGCGCTGCATCTGGGCAATATCGTGGGTGACCCAAACAATGGGAATCCCTGAGTTGGCTAACGAGCGGGCGAGTTTTTCTAGATCGGTGCGGGCCGCAGGGTCGAGGGACGAAGTGGGTTCGTCCATCAGCACTACTTCAGGATTCGTAGCCAGCGCTCGCGCTAGACACACTCGCTGGGCTTCACCCCCCGAAAGCAAAAGTGCATCACGAGTAAGCAGGTCGGCCGCTAAACCCACCCGTTCAAGCAGCGTGACCGCCTGAGTTTCGTTTAATTCGGGATCACCAACGCATAAATTTTCCATCACCGAGCCGGGGAACGGCGTCGGGCGCTGAAAGACCATCGCTACTCGTCGACGCAAGGCCAGCGGATCGAGAGTGTTTATGTCGTGCCCACGAAACTGCACGGTTCCTGAATCAGGGACTTCAAGCCGGTTGGCGAGGCGTAAAAGGGTCGATTTTCCTGCCCCCGACGGGCCGACCAGCGCGGTAATGCCGCGATCAGATATCTCGCCGGTGGCGTTAGCAAGACGATGACTTTGGTCACCCCCGAGCGAAACCTGGTCGAAAGTTAACAGCACGGACTAAAGATTTCCGACTAACAGTGATTGCAGCGAGCGCCCGAACGGTCCGGTTTCGTCGTGCAAAGTGCACGCCGCGACGCCGATACCAGCGGGGTTAAGGCTAGAAATACCATCGACTGCCACCCACTCGCCCACAGGGTGACGGTAAAGATGAATGCTTAGATCGGCATTAATAAATAAAAACTCACCCCTCGGCAGTTCGCTGCTCACTCCGTTACCAAAGTCGGCCGCGGCTGCGGCTCGCTGCAATGGTGACGGTGTTTCGCCGGCGCAAATAGGCAACTTGAGTCGAAACCAAACCGTGCTGGACCCAGGGTCAACCCAAGACCCTCGAGCGATCCGCGTTTCAACTACATCCCAAAATCCATCGGTGCTGACTCGATTATCTTTTCCTTCGAATCGGATTGCGAACGGCTTACTTTCTGACCACGGCACGACCGAAGGGGCGGCTAAATCGGGGAGCGGGAGTTCGAGGTCGGGGTCGGTACGCAAACGCAACCCGTGAGCGCGCGCCACCTCAACCCCGTCGGCCACCATTGTCGCTTCCACCCACTGCACTTTGCGCCCGGGTCGAGTAGTGCGGGCATGGATGCTTACCGGGACAAGCGGTACGGGGCGCAATAAATCGATAGTCAGCCGCACGACAAAATGAGCCGGCCCCGGGTCGTGCCCCTCAACCGCGCGGGCCAACAAGGCCGCGGGCGCACCTCCGTGCATGGCGTCAGGCGACCACGGCCCGCGGGCTAAGTCGGTAGGTGTCCATAACTGCGCCCCATCGCGGGTACCGGCGGGCAGAAACACCGCTTCATACTCAGAGACAGTCACAGCATTAGAGCGTAGGCTGCTCGCCCATGACTACATTTGACCGCCAAGAAGTAGAAGAAGAATTCCAACGCTATGTGGCTCGCGGTAAGGCCAACGACTGGAATGCGTGGGCGGACCAATTCACCGAAGACGCCCGCTACATCGAGCACGAAATGGGAGTGTTTTCTGGGCGCGAGGCTATTCGGGAGTGGATCGTTCCGACTATGGAAGCGGTTTCGGGGATGAGCTTCCCGACGGAATGGTCCGTCATTGATGGCGGGCGCGTGATTTTCTATTGTTGGAATGTCTTCGATCCGTTGCCGGGAATGACCGGAGAATACAAATTCGCGGTGGTAGTGATCTTGGAATACGCCGGTAACGGTCAGTGGGATTTAGAAGAAGACATCTACAACGCCAAAGAGGCTGAGGCGGTGCTGGGGAGATTTTTAGAAGACGCAGTCGCGGCGGGGCATGAACCACCCGCTCCACCAACTTAAATCCCATCGAATAAGAAAGTTCTGACTATGAGTGAAATCGTATTAACCGAGACTCGGGACGCGGTGAGAATAATTACTCTTAATCGCCCTGAAGCACGTAACGCATTGAACACTGCCTTGCACCGTGCGTCGGCGGCCGCATTAGCCCAAGCCGAGGACGACAAAGACATTGCGGTGGTGATTCTCACCGGCAGCGACCCTGCGTTTTGCGCGGGTCTTGATCTAAAAGAACTCGGCGCGAGTGGTGCCAACTTGAGCGGGGGCCGCACCGAAAACGCAGACGAGATTGAAGCCCGTTGGAACAACCCAATCCAAGCGGTTTGGCAGATGACCAAACCGGTAATCGGGGCGATTAACGGAGCGTGCATCACCGGTGGGTTTGAACTTGCTCTCGGTTGTGATTTCTTAGTGGCCTCGGAGCGGGCAGCTTTCGGTGATACTCATGGCCGCGTTGGAGTGACTCCGGGCGGGGGAATGAGCGTGTTTTTACCCATGGCAATAGGTTTACGCCGCGCGAAAGAACTTACTTTCAGCGGAAACTTCCTCTTAGCCCAGCCCGCACTTGAAGCCGGGCTGGTTAACCATGTGGTGCCCCACGACGAATTAATTGACTTCACCACCGCCCTTGCTTCGGATATCGCCAGTAATGACAGCCCAACCGTGCGGCACCTCAAAAAACTCTACGACCACAATTCTCGCCTTGCCCCCGGCCCTGCGCTCGATCATGAACACGATGTATTTCGTGACTACAAGGTCGACTTTGCCGAATTAGAACGCCGACGGGAAAAGGTAGTTGAACGCGGGCGCACCCAGCAGTAGCACCGCTCGCGTGCCAGTGCCACTTAACCGCTTGCGAGGGCTGCGAAAATGACTAACTAATGCTATTCCCTACTATTTCTTTCGCGATTTTTTTCATGATCGTTATGCCCGTGAGTTGGCTCTTGATGCCGACTCGCCATCGGTGGAAACTTTTTATCCTCGCCGCTTCATATTTTTTCTACGGCTACTGGGACTGGCGTTTTTGTGTCCTAATTGCCGGATCTACGATCGCTAATCAAGTTTTAGCGACCGCGGTATTTAGATCCAACAATGAACGCACTCGCCGCATTTGGCTGATTGTGGCCGTAGCTACCAACTTGGGCGTACTGGCTTACTTTAAGTACTACGGATTTTTTGTTTCCAACGCCATCAATACTCTCAATCGCATCGGGATCGAAATATCGACCGATGTCATCAGCGTCGCCTTGCCGCTAGGGATATCGTTCTTCACTTTTCAGGCTCTTAGCTATGTGATCGACACTTACCGCGGCACTTTTAAACCCGGCCGACTCATCGATTTCGCCGTTTTCTTGTCCTTTTTCCCCCACATTATTGCCGGGCCAATTGTGCGGCCGGCCGAGTTCATTCCTCAAATCGACGCCGCCCACGACCCTCGCAAAATAGATGCCAGTCGAGCATTTTTCCTTATCACTATCGGTTTATTCAAAAAAGTAGTCATCGCCAATATCTTGGCCACCCAAATAGTTGATCCAGTTTTTTCTTCACCCCAACAACATTCGAGCCTAGAGATTCTCGTCGGTATTTACGCCTACGCGATTCAGATCTACGCCGACTTCAGCGGTTACACCGATATCGCTATTGGTATTGCCTTGCTGCTGGGCTTTCGTTTTCCGCAAAACTTCGATAGCCCCTACACGTCAACTTCAATACAAGATTTTTGGCGGAGATGGCACATGACGCTTTCGCGTTGGCTACGCGACTACCTCTACATTCCGCTCGGAGGGAACCAGAGGGGCAAGTGGAACACTTACCGCAACCTAATGCTGACCATGATTTTGGGCGGGCTGTGGCACGGTGCAGCCTGGACTTTTGTGATCTGGGGCGCGATTCACGGAAGTTTTTTATGTGGGGAACACTTCCAGCGCACCCGTCGGCTCGCCCAAGGTTTGCCCGACCCGGTCGACACTCGGGCTCGTCGTATTCGCAGTCAGTTAATAACTTTTAATGTGGTTTGTGTGGCGTGGGTATTTTTCCGAGCGGAGTCGCTAGAAAATGCGGGCAACATATTCAAACAACTGTTGGACCCCTCACAGTGGTTTTCCGCTTCGCCTCTTATTACGCTTGGGGTCGTGCTCGCAATTGCGGCGGGGCTCGTTGAGCAATACATACCAAAAGACGCGTGGGGCCGAGCAATGGCGCGCTATTCGCACCTTGCGCCGGTATGGCAAGGACTGACTTTAGGGATTTGTCTCTTGGTCATAAACACTCTCGGACCTCGGGGCGTTGCCCCCTTTATCTACTTTCAATTCTGATGGCCGTAAAAACTAAACCTCCGAAGATTGCTGACGACACTGCCCGACGGCCAATGGCCGCGGGTCGAATTTGGCTGGTCTTGGCTATTGCCCTTTTGGTGGGAGGGATACTCAACGCCCCCGGCCTACGCAAAACTGCACTGGGTCAACCGCTGGGCTGGCAACGCGATGTAGCGATATTTCTGAGTGATCGCCTCAACGAAGTAAGCAATCCGTTATTTCTTGACCAGCCCCGCGCCGGTCTTCAAGCTTTGGCCGGTCGCAGTGGTGATGACGACGTCGACCTAAGTTTGCCCAGCCCGACTCGACCGGCTAATCCGCGGTTGCCCCCCAAGGTGCCGGTCAAGAAATCATTTAGTCCACTAGCTCCGCTAAAAGTGGCGATTGCGGGAGACTCTTTATCAATAACGCCCGGCGAATCACTCATCAACTTGTCCCCCGCAACCGGATCAATAGCCACTATCGGATCAGTTGATGGTCACGTCAGTACTGGATTAGCGCGCCCCGAAGTTTTTAACTGGCCCGCGCACCTAAGTGAGGTGATAAGTGCGGGGGGATTGGATGCCGTCGTGCTTACTCTCGGATCGAACGACGACCAAAATCTCACCGGTGATGGCGGCGTAGGGCCACTGCTTAGCCCCGAATGGGAAACTGAATACCGCCGCCGAGTCGGTGGATTGATGGATTCAATAAACGCTAAAGGGGCGACCTTGTTTTGGGTGGCGATCCCCCCTATGAGTAACGATGTTCGGTACGACACCCGTTACAAACCGATGAACGAGATTGTCCGCTCCGAAGCGGCTAAACGCCCCGGGAAAGTGGTATTGGTTGAGACCGAGCCAGTACTGACATTTTTGGGCTCGGGTTACGCGCAATATTTACCCACCGCCGACGGGGGATTTATTCAAATACGCACCGGCGACGGAATCCACTTCACTCGAGCGGGCGGCGATCTGGTCGCCGAGGCCGTACTCGCGGCCATGCGGAAAACATTCGATCTCGATTCGTGGCGTACTCCGTCGACGACCAGCGCCAGCAAAAAAGGGGCGACTACTACTACCGGACCAACCCCGACCACCACCGAAGTGAGGAAGAAAAAATGAAGTGGTGGCGGGTAGCGTGGGGACTATGGATCTGACCCCGCTAATTCAGAGCGCCGATACCAAGATTTTACTGGTGGTCATGGATGGTCTGGGGGGCTACGCCGACGCCGACCACGGCACCGAACTTGAAGAAGCCACTACGCCAAATCTCGACCAATTAGCCAGTGCGGGGGCATCGGGATTATTCGACCCCGTGGGACCCGGAATAACTCCCGGGTCGGGGCCCGGTCATCTCGGATTGTTTGGTTACGACCCGACCGAGTTTGAATTGGGGCGAGGAGCGTTATCGGCCGCCGGTTTAGAAGTAGTAGTGGCACCCGGCGATGTGGCCGCAAGAGGAAATCTTTGCACTCTGGATAAAAAAGGAATTATTACCGACCGACGGGCCGGTCGAATTGCCGACGACCAAGCCCAAGCAATCGTAGAAAAACTACAAAGCGGGCTACACATTGAGGGGATCGAAATACTTGTTCGTCACGAACGAGAGCATCGCTGTTTAGTGGTTTTACGAGGTCCCGGCCTTGACCCTCGAGTGGGAGATACTGACCCCCAAAAAATTGGACTGGCTCCACTAAAAGCCGTGGCCCAAGCGCCCGAGGCCGCACGTACGGCAGAGATAATAAATAACATCAGCGAGCAAGTAGCAACTCAGTTGGAAAACGAAGCCCCCGCGAACGGACTTTTGCTGCGGGGCTTTGATACCCACCGAGAGTTGCCGTCAATGCAAGAGCGCTACGGAGTGCGGGCGGCGGCGATAGCGACCTACCCGATGTATCGCGGTATCTCGCATTTACTCGGAATGGATGTAATTGGTCAACCCACCACTCTTGATGACCAAATGAAAATCCTCCGAGACGCCTGGGACGATTACGACTACTTCTTTTTTCACTACAAAGGAACTGATTCGGCCGGCGAAGATGGCGATCGAGCCCGTAAAATTGCGGCTATTGAGGCCCTCGACGCAGTAGTGCCAGCTTTTAATAAACTCGGACCCGACGTAATTGCCGTTTCCGGCGACCACTCCACTCCCAGTCAAATGGCGGCGCATTCGTGGCACCCAGTTCCTACTCTGCTTTGGAGTGAACGGGTCGGGCGCGATGAGGTGACTCAATACGGTGAGCGCTACGCGTTGCGAGGCAGTCTGGGAATGCGACCGCTAAAAGATCTGATGGCGCTAATGCTGGCCAACGCCGGTCGGTTGCAAAAGTACGGCGCGTAGATTTAACTTATGAGTTCTGACTTAGTCGATCCGACCAAAATAGTTTTACCGAAAAAATTACGACCGAGTGACGGCCGTTTTGGCTCGGGCCCCGCAAAAGTTAGGTCAGAAGCGGTAAATCGTTTGGCCAAAAAATCGGATACATTTTTAGGGACCAGCCACCGGAGAGACTCGGTACGCGCGGTAGTCGGAAAAATTCGTGATGGGCTGTCAGACTTTTTCTCTTTACCTGCTGACTACGAAATTTTGTTGGGTAATGGTGGCGCGACGGCGTTTTGGGATGCGGCGGCTTTTGGATTAATCGAAAAGAAAAGCGAGCATGCGGTGTTCGGTGAGTTCTCGGCCAAATTTGCTTCCCTAGTGCAAGCGGCTCCGCATCTTGACGACCCGAGAGTAGAAAACTCCGAACCCGGCACTCGGCCCGCAGTAGTGGCCGACGGCCAAGTCGACACCTACGCCTTGACTCACAACGAAACATCAACCGGCGTGGTGATGGACATAAAACGAGTTAGCCCCGGTTTGATGCTCGTGGACGCCACTTCAGCGGCGGGCGGGTTGCGCATTAACCCCGAAGAGTTTGATGTTTATTACTTTTCCCCCCAAAAAGCCTTTGGTTCTGAAGGCGGGCTCTGGGTGGCCGCCTTTTCTCCGGCTGGGATTGAGCGCATTGCCAGTATCGCCGCCTCGAGTCGCTGGGTCCCGCCCTCGCTCGATCTCGGAATTGCGCTTGAGAATAGCCGTCTCAACCAGACCTACAACACCCCCTCACTGGCCACGCTGTTTCTACTCGCCGACACGGTGGAGTGGATGAACGAAAACGGTGGGCTCGAATGGACTGCGAGTCGGTGCGATAAATCCGCCGCGGCTATTTACGGGTGGGCCGAAAGTCACGAAATGGCCACGCCGTTCGTACACGAAGAGGCAGCTCGTAGCCACGTAACTGCCACTATCGATTTCGACGGAGTGGACGCCACCCTAATTGCCGCCGCGCTGCGAGCTAACGGAATTGTCGATACCGAGCCCTACCGAAAACTTGGGCGCAATCAATTACGAGTTGCGTTATTTCCGATCATCGACCCTGACGATGTAGTAATTCTCACTAAGGCCATTGATTTTATTATTGAAGTGCTCACAAAATAACTATGTCCGCTGTTTTCCCGGACGGATTGATCGCCATAGTAAAACGCGACTGTCCAACTTGCGTTTTAGTCGTACCCGTACTCAACGATTTGCGCGGGCGCGGCGGCGAGGAACTGACGGTAATAAGCCAAGACGATCCCGATTTCCCCGAAGGACTCGACGCGGTTGACGACACCGATCTAGATATATCTCTTGACTTTAACCTTGACACCGTACCTACTTTGTTGCGGTGGCGCGACGGCAAGGAAGTTCAACGCCTAGTGGGCTGGAAACGAACCGAGTGGGAGGTCTTTACTGGAGAATCCAACCTCGGGCCCGCGCTTCCCCCTCATCGACCGGGGTGCGGATCACGCACCCAAGACCCTGATTTCGTAAAGGCCAGAGCCGACAAGGCGGGAGCGGAGAGTTTGCGATCGCGCCGTATTGAGCTCGGCGCTTACGAAGACGACATCGAAGCCGCTTACTCGCGGGGTTGGACCGACGGACTCCCGGTCGTTCCCCCCACTCCCGAACGAGTCGCCCGCATGCTTGCCGGGACTAATCGCGACCCCGGTGAAGTAGTGGCGGTCATGCCGCCCGATTTGGTGGAGTGTACGGTAGAAAAAGTTGCTATCAACGCAGTACTCGCGGGTTGCCAACCTGATTACTTGCCCGTGGTGTTAGCCGCAGTAGAGGCTGCCGGCACCGACACTTTTAACATTCACGGAGTTTTGGCAACCACGATGCCCGTTTCCCCAGTAGTGATTATCAACGGACCCATAGCCCAAGCAATCGGAATGAACTCGGGGGGCAACGCTATGGGGCAAGGCAACCGGGCTAACGCCACTATTGGGCGGGCGTTACAATTAGTGATCCGCAATGTGGGTGGTGGCCGACCCGGTGGAGTAGACCGAGCAACGCAAGGTCAACCCGGTAAGTACACCTTTTGTTTTGCCGAAAATGAAGATGATTCTCCGTGGACCCCACTACACGTTGCCCGCGGTTTTGCGCCCGAGCAATCGACGGTAACTCTCTTTACCGGTGAGGGGGCGCGCGTAATAATTGACCAGCTGTCGCGCACCCCCGAATCGTTAGTTCTTAGTTTTGCCGCGTGTTTACGTACGGTGGCTCACCCCAAACTAGTAATTGGTATCGACGCCCTGCTGGTGGTTTCGCCCGAACACGGGCGAGTCTTCGCCGAGGCCAACTGGGACCGAGATCGTCTCATGACCGAACTAACCGCGGCGCTTGAAGGGCCC
>SHUY01000069.1 GCA_009694435.1 Acidimicrobiia bacterium
GTTCGGGGGTACCGAAAGAAAATACCGTAGGGGCTAACAAGAAAATACCGTTTTGGGTGATTCTCTGGGGCCCACCGGCACGGTAGTACTCCTCTTCAAAAATCAACCACTCCATGGGCGACGCGTCGCGCCCGCCGTACTTCTCGGGCCAAGAAACTACTGACCAGCGCTGAGAAAATAACAACCGCTCCCACTCGAGATGAAGAGCAAATCCCTCACGAGTGTCACCCGACGGTAACGAACGCGGAATATTTTCTTCTAGCCAAGTTCGGCATTCGTCTCGGAATTCGTTTTCTTGGATAGTAAAATTAAGATCCACAGCAACTTTTGCAATCAGCTAAAAGTGTCATTGCTACTATCTCAGTCGCCTAACCGTTTTAATACCAATTCTGCTTCAGCAATAATACGAGTTATCAGCTCGCTAACGGTAGGCAAATCATCAATCACTCCCACTACCTGTCCGCTGGCCATAACTCCTAGGTCAGGGCGACCGTCAACCATTGCCATCTTGAGCAACATTGGAGTATTGGCGGCCATGACTACTTGGCTCCAAGAAAGATCTTGCGACTTACGCATAGCCCGACCTTCGCTAATCATTTGGGGCCAAGAAATTTTCGAAAGGCGATGAAAACGAACTGCGTTCCGTAACGCACGCGGCAGACTGGTTACTGGCCCCGTGCGATCAAGTTTTTCAGTAAAATCTGTACGCAAAACTCGGTGGGGTACGCCGTCCACTTGGTTAGTGACCAGTGTTTCGGTAACCGAACGATCTAAATAAAATTGCTTGACATCTTTGCCTACTGGACTGTCGGCGGTAAGCAAAAATCTAGTGCCCATCGCAATCCCTACTGCGCCATAAGCCAGAGCGGCTATTAATCCCCGACCATCGAAAAACCCGCCCGCGGCGATTACCGGCAGATCAACCGCGTCCACTACCTCGGGCAACAACAGCGTGGTCGGTACTGACCCGGTATGACCACCACCTTCACCCCCTTGCACCAAAACTGCATCCGCACCCCACGCGGCCACTTTCTCCGCGTGTCGCCGAGCGCCGATTGACGGAATAACCACTAGGCCAGAGTCCTTTAGTTTTTTGATTAGCGATTCTTTGGGGGCCAAGGCGAACGAGGCAACTTTTACCCCTTCACGAATTAGCGCGTCGCAACGCTCGGGGGCGTCGGGGGCGTCGGAGCGAAGATTCACCGCAAAAGGTCGGTCGGTTAGTTCTTTGACCGCACGAATTTCTCCTACCATTTCGTCGTAGTCCATCGTGGCCGCGGCCAAAATACCTAGTGCTCCCGCTTTGGCCGTAGCCGCCACTAGCGGAGCAGTAGCGACCCAGCCCATCCCCGTCTGCACAATCGGAACATCGATCCCGCAGAGATCACATAACGCGGTGTTCAAACTCGCGTGCATTAACTTGATACCTCAGCCGCGCGCATTTTGTCGGGATCAAGAACTGAATCGAGCAAAGCCAACTCCTCGCCCGTCGGTGATCGAGTTTCTGGGACCACATCGGGCTGCACTAAGGCAAACCCTGTAGCGGCGACAACTTCACTGACGCTCACTCCTGGGTGCACCGAACGCAGCCGCATCGAATTATCGGGGGTTTCAAAATCAAGGACGGCCAGATTAGTTACCACTCGTCTTATTTCGTGAAACTCAGACGCGCTCGGACCCGCCGCCGCGGCTCGGTCGTAACCGACACCCGACACACAATCAACTTTTTCTACGAATGAACGCAAGTCGTGTTTAGGTATCCAGTAACTCGTAGGGTGGTTGACTGTATTGCCGGGTGCGCCGCGTACTCCCAGTAACTGTGATTTAGGTTGTGCCCACGGACCAATACAAGCAATGTTCTGATTACCAAAGCGATCGATCTGAGTGGCTCCCATCATTACGTGCCTTCGGCCCGACCAGACAATGTCTAACATCCGAGCAAACGGAAGCCACGCTTCGATTACTCGGGGCTCCTGCGGTGATGCGTTAACCGAAATAGGCGCGCCTAGTTGGGCGGCGTCACCGTCGGAATAAACCAAATCGGGCTCAAAAGTAAGGGCGGCTAAGCGTGCTCCCAGCGTGGGTACGACTCCAATCGGACTAGCCAAAATTTCTCCGTCGCCTCGAAATGCTTCGGCACACGCAACCACGCAAACGTCAGCTCGAGTGGCACTCATGTTGTCGCCAATGACGCCCGAGCGAGGGCTTGGTAATCAGATTCGGGTATGTCGATGTATCGGGCCCGAAACGTAGCCCAACCATCGTCGGCTTTGGCCGAGGCAACGTATTCGCGCTGGATAGTTTCATCGCGGTAGTAATCGGGCACGCAGTGAGTGAAGTGGGCACCAAAGGGTGCTTCAACTACACCATCGGTAAATAGCCTGCTCACTCGGATCGACTCCACCGGACCCGTTGAGGCGAGATCTTCGGTTGCTACTACTTGTTCGCACGACACAAAAGTTTTTTCGGCCGCTAGGGCAAAAAGGTCATCAAAATACCAATCAATACCCAAATATTGAGCGTTACCACGAGCATCGGCTCGATTGGAATGTAATAAAGCCACATCAAGCGCGATAGCGGGCATCGCTAAAAGTTCTTGCCCATCGTAAGGCGAGGTGACAGTAGCAAATTCAGGATTAACTTCCGTAATCGCCGACCCCATTCCGGCTCGGCAAGGCAGAAACGAAACTCGCCACGCAGCCGCGCGCAATCCCAACTGTAACATCCCTTCATCAAGTTCCATAGCCTCGATGGTTTTATTTTGCCGAGCAGCACGAAAATAAGGCTCAAGAGGAATTGAATCGAGAGAAACAAATCCGTATATTGCTTTACGGACTTTCCCCGCGGCGCACAGCATGCCTACGTCGGGGCCACCATAACTAACGACAGTGAGATCTTTTAGATCTGACCGTAAAATTTCTCGAATGATCGACATAGGTTTGCGACGCGACCCCCAGCCCCCTACTCCGATAGTCATACCGTCGCGCAATTCCGCGACTACGTCGGCTTCGGTGACTCGCTTGTCAATCATCGGGTAACAATCACACAACTTCCGTGCCCAAAGAGTCCTTGGTTGACCGACAAACCGACTTGAGCATTTTCAACCTGTCGGTCTCCGGCTTCGCCTCGCATTTGAGTAGCAAGTTCGCAGACTTGCGCAATAGCTTGGGCGGGAATCGCTTCACCAAAACTGGCCAACCCACCACTCGCGTTCACCGGAATTTTCCCGCCCAAAGTGGTCGCCCCCGAATGCAACAAAGACTCGGCTTCACCGGGTGCGCACAGACCGATATTTTCGTACCAGTCAAGTTCAAGTGCAGTAGATAGATCATAAACCTCAGCACAAGAAAGGTCTTCTGGACCAAACCCTGACTCCTCGTAAGCAGCATGAGCGATTGAATCCCTAAACCCCAGTTCCGGAACATCGCTACCCACCGCGGAGTCAGTGGCTATGTCGGGCATATCAAGATAAGTGTTTGGGTATTTAGGAGTAACGGTAGAAATCGCCGCGATGCGCACATGGCGAGAACGATCAGACAAGCGAGCCGCGTAATCAGCACTGGCCAGAACCACCGATGCCGCTCCGTCGCTAGTGGCACATATGTCAACCAGCCTTAATGGGTCAGCCACGATCGGCGACTCGGCGATTTCGTCCGCACTGAACTCTTTACGGTAGCGAGCATAAGGATTGGCAACCCCGTGGCGACTGTTTTTAATTTTTACCGCGGCGAAATCTTTCTCGGTGGATCCGTAGAGTTCCATGCGCCGGCGGGCGTACAGAGCGAAGTAGGTCGGATTAGTCGCACCAAGCAAATGGAAGCGCAACCAGTCAGGGTCTTCGGGGCGTTCACCCGGCAACGGGCCAAAAAACCCTTTGGGGGCGGTGTCCGCTCCTACCACCAAGGCCACATCCGCCTTACCGGACAAAATACGCACGCGCGCCGCCTCCAGCGCTACCGCGCCGCTCGCGCAAGCAGCGAAGCTTGACGACACTGGAATCCCTTGCCACCCCAACGCTTGCGCAAAAGTAGAACCCGCGACATAACCGGGGTAACCGTTGCGCATGGTGTTGCCCGCAGCTAAATAATCGATATCAGACCAAGCCACTCTCGCGTCCTGTAAAGCCGCGCGCGCGGCCACTACGCCGTATTCAGCGAAGTTGCGACCCCACTTCCCCCAGGGGTGCATTCCCGTACCAAGAACTACTACGTCTTGTTCTGCGCTCATTACGATTTATCCGCTACTTTCCATTTCCATACTGTACGAATTTCTTCAGCGGTTTCATAAAGCGGCTCTACCACTAATTCCATTTCAACCCCGACCGAGAGAGTTTTGGTATCCGTTCCGGACGCGAGTTGGCCTAATACCACCATGCGCTCAGCCGTTAATTCGACTGCGGCGACGCCGTAAGGGACGAAAGGGTCTGCCTGGGGGTAAGGCGGAGGGGGAGAGAATTGATTATCGGCAAATGACCACAATCTCCCCGTGTGGGAAAGCTCTACCTCATCAAGGGGCGCACCTTCGCATACTGGGTTGCGACAAAATGACCACTGCATTGGAAAAAATGATGCGCCGCACTTAACGCACCTACCACCCAAAAGTCGAGCCGTACCGTCGTCTTCTTCTCGAAAAAATCCCTCTAACGCGGGCACTCGTTTTGTTGCCACGATTATTATTCCCGCCCTACGTCGGCGTCACGCTTGTCTACAAACGCTTGACGCAGTTCATCAGAGTCCCCCCACAAGTTGAGTTCAAAGGTAAACCCTTGCTCAAAACGGTAAGACCGCTTTACGTCAACTGGGTCGATGGCGTTAAGGGACTCTTTCGCCCGCCGAATCACTAGTGGGCTTTTAGCGGCAATCACTTGAGAAATTTCGCGGGCGGTATTCAACAATTCAGCGCGCGGCACAACTCTTTCCACAGTTCCGAAAGCCAGTAACTCTTGGGCGGTGACTACCGAGCCGGTCAAAAACATGGCTCGCATTTTTTTGTAAGGAACCAAACGAGAAAGATGGGTTGCCGCTCCTAACGCTCCCCGATCAACTTCGGGCAAAGCAAAAGTGGCATCATCTGCAGCCACAAGAACATCGGCGTTACCAGCAATTCCAATACCCCCACCCAAGCAATAACCGTGCACTGCGGCAATTACCGGAGCGGGCGAGTCGTACACCGCGGCAAAAGTTTCGTAGCAACCCCGGTTTACATCAATGAGAGTTTTGTTGGTGGAGTCGGCCGCCAACTCTTTTATATCAACACCAACTTGAAACGCTCGCAACTCAGGATTGGCAGCCACGATTACGGCTCGGACCTGAGGGTCGGCGCCGTAACGACTAATAGCGTTAGCCAAGTCGAACCAGCCCTGTGCCGTCAGAGCGTTCACGGGTGGATTGTCGATGATTATCTCGGCTACATGGTCACGAATCTCGGAATGGATCACGATGAGCAGCGTACCTGTTGCGTGTCGGGTACCGTCGGTGCATGGCCAATCAGAACGCTCTCGACTTCAGCGACCAAGCGATAATCGTCACCGGAGGCACTCGGGGAGTCGGTCGAGGCATTGCCGAGCGATTCTTGGCCGCCGGAGCCCAAGTGGTGGTTTGTGGGCGAAATGCCCCCGACGAATTGCCCGCATTCGAAGGGCGCGAGGCGGTCTTCATCAAGGCCGACGTGCGCGAACCCGAAGAAATCGATGCCGTAGTGGCAAAAACCCAAAAGCAATTTGGTCGCATTGACGTTCTAATCAATAACGCGGGCGGTTCTCCTCCCGCCGACACCGCTACCGCCTCACCTAAATTTACTAACGCAATTATTGCTCTTAACTTAACCGCCCCATTTGTTTTTTCGCAGCGAGTGTTCGCGGTAATGAAAGAACAAGACCATGGCGGGGTAATAATAAATATTGGCAGCGTCAGCGGAACTCGTCCTAGCCCAGAGACTGCGGCCTACGGAGCAGCCAAAGCGGGTTTAATTAACTTGACCCAAACAATGGGCGTCGAATTTGCGCCCAAAGTTAGAGTGGTGTGCGTTACTGCGGGGCTAGTAGTAACTGAGCAAGCACATTTATTTTATGGCGACGAAAATGACATAGCCGCAGTGGGTGCAACCGTCCCAATTGGTCACATGGCGGCCCCACAAGAAATTGCTGATGTCTGCTTGTTTGCCGCTTCGTCTTTAGCGCGTTATTTAACCGGAGAACAAATCATTGTTCACGGTGGTGGCGAAGTTCCTGCTTATCGAAGCGCGACCAAATTAGAAAAAAATAAATAAGCAAATATTTTGAGTTACCGAACTCCTAGGTGCTGATACCAGTACTGCTTAGAACGTTCAGTCAAGTCGACTAGGCCACCGCGAAGGGGCCAACTCGCGAGTATTCCGAGGTCTTCAAGAAACGCAATAATTTCTGCGTCAGGCCGAGATGAGCAGGCGAGCCAAGGAGTAAATCGAAAATTGGGGTCGCCGGTTTCTCGCTCTAATCGCCACCGAGTTTCTAATAAAGACCCCACCGCGGCCGAAATCTCTGCCCTGTCCTTGCTGGAGCTCAAACGGCAGACCTGCAGAACAACTACATCGCGCATACGGCGAGCGATAAAGCGCGGTTCTTTAGCAATCGGAGTTACTACTCCCACGGCAAACTCTTGCGCGCGCAAAAGTCGAGCGATGGGTGCGACAATGTCGTGGGTGGCGAGTGAAAGCGAGCGAGTAGATCCGGCCGCGTCGCGCCAAGTTTTTACCGAAAATGGCTCAAGTGCTTCTAGGTCGCGTTCATTGCGTTCGTTGACCCAAGAATCGATTACTGAAAACGCGCGCGGCCGCAACTCAAGGTCGACTGAACCGTGACGAAGATCAGGCACCCAGCGACGAATCGTGCTCGCCGCTAATGGATCGGCCGCAAGCATTCGAGTGCGCTTCCGATCAATCTTGACAGCAACAGTTGCTTTCTTACCCGCCCTAGGACGTTGCGCTAACCCCATTGCGATCAAACCAACATCGAGTTCGGGTAGATAACCCCAAACGGTGTCACCGGAGCGAATGTCAACTAGAGCGCCACGAACTTCACAAACAAATCGATCCAGACGACCAGACAAAGCTGCTTCCCGTAAATCGGAAAATTTAGGCACGATAGTCCGCCCTGAATTACTTACAAAACGTACGTAGCGATTTATTGGAACCAGCCAGTAACCCACAAATCTATTTTGGCTCAAAGTCAGCCCAAAAAGGTGCCGAGACGATCAGGCTCGTTGGCTCGAAACCGAGACCACTTCGCCGGTCATATAGCTCGAGTAAGCGCTGGCGAGGAAAACGATGACATTGGCCACTTCCCACGGTTCGGCCGCTCGACCAAAAGCTTCTTGACCAATCAGGGTTTCCAGGGTTTCTTCAGTGGTGACTTTGGCTAAAAATGGGTGCCACGCCAAACTGGGAGCCACGGCATTGACTCGCACTCCGTGCGGGGCAGCCTCAAGCGCCGAGCACCGAGTTAGAGCCATGACCCCGGCTTTGGCCGCGGCGTAATGCGCTTGACCTACCTGTGCCCGCCAGCCCATAACCGAGGCATTGTTAACAATTACCCCCTTGCCTTGGGTAATCATTTGCCTCAGCACCGCGCGAGTGCAACGAAATGTTCCGTTGAGAGTTACGTCTAATACTGTGCTCCATTGTTCGTCAGTCATATCGACCAAAGAAACTTCGCCCCCCAGCCCAGCGTTATTGACCCAAACATCAATACCGCCATGAGCCTTAACGGCAGTATCAACTAGTGCCACCACATCTTCGTTTTTAGTTACATCACATACCGCAACAACAGGGCGTACTCCAAATAGTTCACTCAACCGATCGGCGGCTTCATTTAAGCGTCGCTCGTGATGATCGCTTAGCACCACCACCGCTCCCTCTTCGCACGCGCGCTTAGCCGTAGCAAAACCAATTCCGGTTCCTGCGGCCGCGGTCACCACTACGCTTAACCCGCTAAGCAAGCCGAGCGCTTTCGGCTCATCGGGAACTCCAGATGTTGAAGTTAAATCTTTGCTCACGGTTGCGGCTCCTTTGGCAGGCCGAGAGCCCGCTCGCCAATGATGTTGCGCTGAATTTGGTTTGATCCTCCGTAGATCGTATCGGCACGGGTGTACAAGAAAAGTCGTTGCGCCGAAGAGAGGTCGTAAGGTCCGCCGTTGGCTATTTCTCCGTCGGGCCCCAACACCTCAACGGCCAGTTCGCCCAAACGACGATGCAAATTAGCCCAAAAAAGTTTGTGCACACTCGTAAGGGGCGTGATTTCCCCTCCTTCTAGTGCCGTCATTGAGCGCAGGGCATTAAACCGCATTACTCGTAAATCGATCCACGCTTTGGCCAAACTCTGGCGCAAGATAGGTTCGTCTTGGCGGCCATTTTCTCGAACCGTAGCCAAGATCGCATTGAGCTCATTTTCAAATTCAAGTTGTTGGCCCAGAGTCGACGCCCCGCGCTCGAAAGCCAAAGTGCCCATGGCGACCTTCCAACCGTCGTTCACCGCTCCAACTATGCAGTCGGCAGGGGTGCGGGCGTCATCAAAGAAAACTTCGTTGAACTCTGAAGTAGCAGTAATTTGCATGATTGGTCGAATCTCGATATTGGGCTGGCGCATCGGAACTAATAAATACGAAAGGCCACGATGCTTAGGCGCATCACGGTCAGTGCGGCATAAAACAAAACACCAATCTGCCCAATGCGCGAGTGAAGTCCATACTTTTTGTCCCGATATTGACCACTCTTGCCTACCGTCAGGATTAGTAACGAGTTCGGCTCGAGTGGCGACATTGGCTAGATCAGAACCCGCGTTAGGCTCGGAATACCCTTGACACCAAATTTCGGTACCGGAAAGTATTCCGGGAAGAAAATTCTTCTTTTGTTCATCGCTTCCGTAAGCGATAACCGTAGGGCCTAGCAATCCTTCGCCCACTATCCCAACTCGGCCCGGGCCATGAGCACGCGCGTATTCTTCGTAAAAAATCACCTGCTGGGCTAGCGAAAGTCCCCGTCCCCCAAACTCTTCCGGCCACCCAATGCCTATCCAACCCGCTTCACCTAGAGCTCGCTCCCACTCTGAGCGCTCGTTGAATAGCTCGTGTTCATCGCCCGGCCCGCCGCGACCGCGCACAATCGAGAACGGACCATTGAGTTGATCGGTAAGCCACTTCCGAGCATCACTTCTAAACGCTTCGTCTGGGGCCGAAAATTGCAAGTTCATTGCTGCGGATCGTACCGGAGCCGCCCGAGTTACCTACGATGCTTAGACCAGAGTTGAGGAGACAGCGTGGAGTACCCCGACATTGAAAGCCTGCTCGCGGCCGTGGGTGATCACCTCGGCTACAGCGACTGGGTAGTTATCGATCAAAATCGCATCAACGGATTCGCCGTCGCGACCGGCGATAACCAGTGGATTCATGTCGATCCCGAGCTCGCCGCCACCGGTCCTTTTGGAACCACCATTGCCCACGGCTATCTGACTCTATCGATGACTAATCAATTTTTACCCGAACTACTCCAAGTACCCCTCGCCACTATGGGAATAAATTACGGAGCGAACAAAATTCGCTTCCCCGCGCCAGTTCCGGTCGACTCGCGCATCCGCATGGGCTCAGAAATCATTGCCGCCGAAAAGATCTCCTCGGGCGATGGAACCTGGGTGCAAGTGATAACCCGCAATACGGTCGAAATCCAGGGCGGAGAAAAACCCGCGTGCGTAGTTGAGGCCATAAGTCGATTTCTTTTCAGTAAATGAAAACTACGAAGAATTCAGAGTGAGCACCCCAAGCGTTGACGTATGTGTAGTTGGTGCGGGATTAGCCGGATTGTCGTGCGCAAATTATCTAACCCAGTTTGGTCTAGAAACTCGAGTACTAGAAGCCAGCGATGGCGTCGGTGGTCGAGTGCGCACCGACGTAGTTGATGGGTATCGCCTTGACCGAGGTTTTCAAATTCTTTTGACCCAATATCCTGAGGCCAACCTTCAACTCGACATGAGAAAACTCGAACTTAAACCGTTTGACCCTGGGTTGCTCATCTATACCGGAGGAGATTTTCATAAAGTTTCTGATCCGATGCGTCGGCCTTCCGATTTGATTTCTACCCTTCGCGCCCCGATCGGCTCTATTTTCGACAAGGCTCGCCTCGGACTTCTATTTCTTGACGTTCGCCGCACATCGCCTCAAGAATTGATGCGTCGCCCTGACCGCAGCACGCTCGAAGAATTGCGGCACCGAGGTTTTTCTGAGCGCATGATCAAGAGTTTTTGGCGACCGCTGTTTGCGGGTATTCAATTAGACCCTGATCTAGAAGTATCGGCGAAACGATTTGCTTTAGTTAT
>SHUY01000070.1 GCA_009694435.1 Acidimicrobiia bacterium
TAACCCCGGGGACGGCTTATAACCCTTAAGGACTTGTCGAGCCACGGTTAGTTTGTGAACTTCAGTTGGCCCATCGGCGATACCCATGACTGGCATCATCGCCCACATCCCTATAAGCGGCATTTCGTTTGATGTTCCCAGCGAGCCGTGGATATGGAGCGAACGATAAACGATGTCGTGCAGAACTTGCGGAGTAAGAACCTTAACCGCGGCAATCTCAGTACGAGCTTGGGCACCTCCAACTTGGTCAATAGTCCAAGCGGCTTGTAACACCATGAGCCGAAATGCTTTGAGTTGAATCCACGAGTCCGCGATTTTTTCCTGCACCATCTGCTTTTTGGCTAACACCTCGCCTTGAGTTACTCGAGACAAAGCCCGTTCGCACATCATGTCAAGCGCGCGTTGACACATGGCGATGGTCCGCATTGCGTGATGAATGCGTCCCCCTCCTAAACGAGTCTGGGCAATAACAAAGGCCTGCCCCTCTCCGCCTAAAAGATTCTCGGCCGGCACGCGGACCTGGTTGTAATGCACATAAGCGTGGCTGCCTTCGTCGCCCCGGTCCCCGCCTAGGCCAACATTGCGAATGATTTCTACTCCAGGGGTATTAGTCGGGACAAGAAACATTGAAGCACCCTGATAGATCGGAACATCAGCGTCAGTGATTGCCATGACAATGGCAAACGCGGCGAAGCGGAGATTGGAGGAGTACCACTTCTCTCCTTCAATTACCCATTCGTCGCCATCTTTAGTCGCCTTGCAGGTGAACTCTTGCGGGTCTGAGCCCGCTTGTGGTTCGGTCATTGAGTAACACGACGAGATATCGCCGTCTAATAACGGCTGTAAATACTTTTCTTTTTGTGAGTCAGTTCCGTAATGAGCAAGAATTTCAGCATTACCCGAGTCGGGGGCTTGGCAACCAAATACGCTCGGTGCCCAACTTGACCTACCCAGTATTTCGTTGATGAGAGCTAACTTGAGTTGGCCGTAGCCCAAGCCCCCCAAATCGGAGCCAAGATGGCAGGCCCATAGCCCTTGCTCTTGCACGCGCTTTTGCAGCGGCTTAAGCACTTCTGCGTGTACGGGATGAGTCTTGTCATAAACAAACTGGTGATCAAAAGCAAGATCGATAGGTTCGATTTCAGTTTTAACAAACTCGCGAATCCAATCGAGTTTTTCTTGGAATTCTGGTTCAGTAGAAAAATCCCAGGCCATAGTTTTATTCTCCAATCTTTCTTTAATTGACTAATTCGGCGTAGTGTCTAGTAGCGCTCTTGCTGGTCGGAAGATCAATCGCAGTAGGAGTGAGTTGAACACTGCGACCTATCAATTCAGTATTTTCGCCCATCCGGCAGGCTTCAATGTCAGAAAGAATCGCGTAGGCTCGCTGGCTTTCTTCTACATCACACACCAGTACTGCGTGCTGCGGCTCACCGTCACGACCATGAACAACACAATACGTAGCAACCGTGGCTAAACCATTGTGGCTCTCTACTATTTTATTGGTAGGCTTTTTATCTAATTGAGATTGAATATCTTTTTGATTTGGCGGAGCAAGGGTTCCCGGCGTAGTTGAGTAAATCCCAAAGACGTGTTTAGTCATATGCATCCCAACTCCAGTTACCATCCCGTAACTACCGGGATCATTGCGCAAAGTGTCGGCCATAGTGGCAATGGAGTGAGTCATATAGTCGCTACCCGCTCCCCCGTGATAGGGCAATCCCCCGGTAACGGTTAGCGGACGAGTGTCAGCCAAGCTTATTCCTAGAGTGTCGCGGGCAAAATTAAGTGAGCTTCCAAAGCAGCTGTAGAGATCAAGATGGGCGATTTCATCGGTCCCTACCCCAGCTAGACGCTGGGCTTCTTTGCCGGCCGCCGCCATAGCGGGCGACGCGGACAAGTCGGGATGTTCGGCAACATAAATGGGATCGGTGGCATAACACCAGCCCCGTAAATACACCCGGCGATCTCTGGGAATTCCGAGAGAATCAGCTCGTTCGTGGCTAGTCATAATGACCGCCGCGGCCATGTCCACATCCATCACCGAAACCATATATTTCGTATACGGGTAACCCACCATGCGGTTATCGGGTTGAGGTTCGACAATCTCGTTGACAGTTCGAGCAATGCGATACCAAGCATCAGGGTTGGCCGCGGCAATCTTGGTCATGGGCGCGAACATTCGACCGAGTTCTTCTCGGTATTCATCCAGAGCGACGCCTCGGCTCGCGCGACGAGCGCTGTCGAATAAAGCGAAAGTCAGCCAGGCGGGTGTTATCTCGTGGGCCAACTCAGAATCATCAAAGGGTGCTTCCCAGGGGAAGGGGGTCTTATTTGCCGGCGGGAAAGAATAGGTGGGTGACTCTCCTCGCTTTTTAAAGGCTCGCTTAGTGGCTAATGCTTCTGCCCCCACTATTAGTGCTGCGTCAGATTTTCCGGCCAAGATTCGCGTGGCCGCATTTTGAGTTAGTACTTGTGGAGTCGTTCCTCCAATACCGGAATATTCAGAACGGCTTGGTTTAGTTTTAAGTAACTCAGACAAACGACCAGGTGCATCGTCGTACTGCCAAGTTTGGGAATACACAACATCGATTGAGTCAAGCGACTCTAAAATTTTAGGTACGCCACTATCATCGCCGGCCGCACGTGAAACTAACTCCCACATTTTCAAGGGCTCAGGGGCACCATTTTCATCGACTTCGTCGGGATGCCAAGTCTTGCGCCCAACGCCAATAATACATGGCGTACGTGGATCTATCATTTAGATTTCCATACCGGAGGACGTTTCTCAGCAAATGCTTTTGGCCCTTCTTTGGCATCTTCGGTTTGAAAAATCCAACTAGAGATTTTGCTTTCTTTTTCGAATGCAGTACGCAATTCCAAAGAAAGGTTCTCTAAAATTTCAATTGCTGTGGAAACTGCTTCTTTGGAACTGAGTGAATTATCACTATCAATACCATCAAGAACTGTTTTTAATTCTTTTACCGCTTGACGCAACCGCTTAATTTCATCTTCATCGTGATACAAACCTTGTAGTGCACTTTGTTTTGTCGCCTGCACCGCAAGTGGAGCGTTAGCGATAATTCGCTGAGCAAAAGAACGGGCGGTTGCCATTAACTCTTCTCGCGGAACTACGGCATTAAGTAAGCCCATCTCGTAGGCTCGTTCGGCGGGTATTAAATCAGCGCACAGTAAAAACTCCATTGCTAACGGCCACGAAATTTGGCGCGGCAAGCGAACTGTGGTGCCACCTCCAGCGAATAAACCTCGTTTGGGTTCCATAACCGCAAACTTTGCTTCGGGACACGCGATACGAATATCAGTTCCCCCTAGCATTTCCATCCCTCCTGCGGTGCAAAATCCGTTAACTGCGGCAATGACTGGCTTATAAAGTTCGACGTTGCGCAAAACTGCCTTTACTCCATCATCGATACGGAACCCATCTATTTCAGAAATTCCTTCTTCAGAAATACGCTTCTGCAACTTAGTGATTGCGGGGACATAGGTTTTTAAATCCGCTCCCGCGAAAAATGAACCTTCGACCCCGGTGATTATGGCCACCCACGCGTCGTCGTCATCCCCAAAGCGCTCCCAGGCCTCGCGTAGTGCTTTGAAGTGCTCCATGTCGGCGGCGTTGCGGGCCTCAGGTCGATCGATCGTGATAACGACTATGTGGTCATCGCCCTTTTCGTAGTGAATCGCCATAACTCCCCCTGCTTGCTCGCGGCCCGCCCAATTGGCCTATTCCTCGGCTAAACCTGACACCATAGTCAGTTTCCTCGAGAAGCTCCGAGAAGTCTCATCCGCCGCCTCGTGGCCGGTGGTTTCGGCTCCGCTCCTATGTGACACAGGTGTCAGGGTCGTGAAATGATCGCCCTATGAGTAAACCTATCGCCCTAGTCACTGCGCCTTTTCGAGGACCCGGGCTGGAAACCCTCAACGGGATTGCCGAAGTGGTTTTAGATCCGTGGATCGACCACTTCCCTCTCCGGTTGCTCGATGGTGACGGACTGGCCGAAATGGTGGTCGCGACCAAAGCGGAAATACTAATTGTTGAATCGGATTTTGTGAACGGTGCAGTTTTAGATCTTCCTCTCACCGCCATCGGATCGTGTCGAGGCGACCCCAATAATGTTGACGTCAAAACGGCTACTGAGCGCGGAATCCCCGTCTTGCGCGCTCCGGGTAGAAACGCCGACGCCGTAGCCGAGATGACTGTGGCCTTGTTGTTGTCAGTTAATCGCGGAATCGTCCAGGCCGATAGCGACGTTCGGTCCGGTCAGGTTTATCAAAAAGGCACTATCCCTTATCAGCGTTTTCGTGCTTGGCAACTCGAGGGCAGTGTGGCGGGAATAGTCGGACTGGGGGCAGTTGGCCGATCTACCAAGTGGCGGCTCGAGGGTTTAGGCATGAAAGTAATTACGGCTGATCCTTATTCCACTGACGCGACTCATTCGCTCGACGATTTACTGGCTGAATCTGACATAGTTTCTCTGCACGCCGCAGTCACTCCCGAAACTTCTGGGATGATTGGAGCTAAAGAATTTGCCAAAATGAAAAAAGGATCAATTTTCATTAACTCTGCTCGGGCTCAACTTCATGATACTGACGCTTTGGTCCATGCCATAAGTTCTCAACATTTAAGTGGAGCTGGACTAGATCATTTTGTCGGTGAGAATTTGGCCGTAGATCATCCACTTTGCGCTTTCCCCAATGTAGTTTTAACTCCTCACATTGGTGGCGCCACTTATAACACTGAAGTTAATCATTCAATAATGATTGCTGACGGATTGGTAACTTTATTTTCTGGTGGCCAGCCCACTAATCTTGTTAACCCGGAGGTTATTAAATAATGAGCGAAATTACAATGAGCGCCCAAGAAGTGAAAGACCAAGTTCTTTGGGTAGCACAAGAGATGCTTCGGTCGGGACTAGTTGAAGGTACAGCCGGAAATCTCGGGGCGCGACTTCCCGACGGTAACGCAGTTTTGACTCCTTCGTCGGTCGATTACATCACCATGACTTTGGCTGACCTCGTAATTTGTGATCTTGACGGAACGGTCCTCGAAGGTGACCGTAGCCCCACAACCGAAAAAGAATTACACCTCTCAGCCATGCGCCGCCATCCAGAGATAAACGCCACTATGCACTGCCACGCCAAACACGCCACGATGTTCGCCTTAGTGAGACGTCCGATCCCAGCAGTAATTGAGGAGTTTGCGGTTTTCGTTGGTGGTGACGTTGAGGTAGCCGATTATCAGCCAACCGGCAGCAACGAGTTGGCCGAGGAAGTGGCGGGGAGGGTAGGAGAAAAAGCTTGCGTATTAATGGCTAACCACGGGTTATTTGCAGTGGGCTCAACTCCAAAGTCGGTACTTCATGTCGCCGCTTTAGTGGAACGCACAGCAGAAATTTTGTGGGGGGCAGAAAAATTAGGGGATATTATTCCGCTGCCGATCGAAACTGCCGAGCAATTCTCGAGTTACTACCGATGGGGCCGAACGGGAAAGTTTTAGATTCGTACTACTCGCGCTTACGGGCCATAGTCAGCCCGTCGCCAATGGTCAATAAAGTGACATCAACGCGGTTGTCAGAAGCTAACTTTTTATTAAACGCCCTCAGAGCCACGGTGTCGGCTTCATCATTAGAAGGGTCAAGGACTGCACCGGACCAAAGGGTGTTGTCAACAAAAATTACTCCGTTGGGACGTAGGCGAAGAAGAATCTCTTCGTAATAATTTTCGTACGACTCTTTATCGGCATCAATAAACGCTAAGTCAAATTCTTCTATTAGAGGTAGACCTCTTAGAGTTTCAATCGCCGGAGCCAAAACTAGGCTTATCTTTTCTGCGACTCCCCCACGAGCCCAGGCCACCTTGGCGATATCGGTCCATTCTGCGCTTACATCACAACAGAGCAAACTGCCCTTGGGGCCTAAACCGCGCGCGATGCACAGCGATGAGTAGCCCGTAAAAGTCCCGATCTCGATGGCTTTATTTACCATCAGCGCCCGAGTCATCAAAGTCATAAACGACCCCTGCTCAGGTGAAATCTGCATTCGAGTTAGCTCAGGGACTTGGGTAGCCGTTTGGTCAATTAACCACTTAGACACTTCATCGATTGGGCTTCCAGAATCAATTAGATAGTCATGCAACTCCGGAGAAAGAAAAAATGATTTCGGTTGGCCGGCCATTAGGTCCAAGATAGTTGAATCAAGGTACGTACTGACCTAAAAATACTGCTAGCGATAGAGAAAAAAGGCCCATAATGGAAATGATTGAAAACAGTCTTCTCACTCTCTGGGTTTCAGTTAGATAAGCCAGCCCAATAATGAGCGGAAATGTCGTAAAGGTGTACCGCTCAAAAGAAGAAGAGTTCTCTGACGTCATCCCCAAAACAATCGCCACTAATCCGTAGGCGGTGTACGAACTAGGCAAACGGCGAGAAACGACTCCAATCAAAATTAACGCTAGTGCGATCCATATCAAATATCGAAGAGCTCGGCCACTGCTTTGCACTATGTCGGCACCAAAAGTATCGGCGATTGCTTGACCAACTCTCGTGAACGGGTCCGTAGTTGATCCACGAAGATTGCTTTTTGATTGCACATCAAAAGCAGTAAAAAATCCTCCAAAAACGCGGTCGACCCAAACTAGATACGCCCCCACGCCAACAACCGGGGCAACCACCGAAGCCGCACGCGCTATCCGCTCTTTTATGTTCGTAACTGAGGAAAAATCACGGGTGGCTTCAATTAGTGCCGGCAAGGCCAATAGCAGGCCGACTGGACGAGTAGCACCCGCAGCCAAGCCAAGAGCAGCCGCGAGCCACCACCGCTTAGATCGCAACGCCAAGAACATCCCAATGGCCGCCACAAGCAAGATGCTTTCGGCGTAAGCCAATACCAGCACTAGAGAAGCGGGAAAAATTGCTAGAAACCAAACCGACCTTGTCGCTAGACGCTCGTTACTCGTCTCTCGTAAGACCAGTCGAAACAAAAGGGCGCCCGCGATCAACGCTCCCCCATTGGCAATAACTAATAAAGCTAAATCGATGTGGCCAAAAAATGCCCATCCTAAAGCTCGACTTGAAAGTGGATAAAGCGGGAAAAATCGCAGCAACTCGCGGGGTAAATGCTCGTAGCCAACTTCGGCGATGCCTCGATAAAGGCTTCCGTCGTAGACGAATAATCCTTCGTGAGCAGCACGACTATCGCCTATTCCGTCGACTCCCGATGAAACTGTGCGGGCAACAAATAGTGCCAGCCCAACAACAACTCGAGAAAAAATCCACGGGCCAATGGCGGCTCGTAAATCTCTAGCGATGAACTCACTATAAGATATTTTTTTTATAATACTTTTAACTGACAATTTTAGTTATTGTCACTACGGCCATCGGTAAAATTCCAATACTGAATCTCAACCATCATGGGCAAAAGATATGAGATATAAATGGATGTTATCGTAAGCATCCCATGATCATCGGTAGTTTTATCAATTATTCGAACTCGGTCATCAGTTTTTTGGTATTCCTTAGCCCGTTGCAGCACTGCGTCTAGTTCAGATTCACTAGCAACCGACAATCCGAAGTGGTCCATAAGTGGGGCAGTCATTGGAGCGTCTTCAGCAACTAAAAATACAAACTGTTCGTAGGTGTGGCACGAAAGTACTAGCCGCCGCCGATCTACGGTCATGACCGAAAGTTCTTCCCAGCCCAAAACTTTCTCGTAAAAATTGACAATCTCTGCTCGGCCAGACGCATCTAGCGAATCCGCCGGAAGGCTCATAGCTACATGATTAAATCGAGGTGCGCGAACTTGGCTGGACTGAGAAGTCATTTTACCCCTTGGTTTGGAGTGACCATTACCTTGGCCGCCAAATCGCCGCGAGCCAAATCTTCGAGAGCACCGAAGAGCCCAATTAAAGGAACGCTCTCGGATTCAATCAATAAATCAATCGGGAATCCGGGCAAGGCGAGCATTTCTAGAGCCCGTTCAAAACCGTCGGGGTCATAAACGAAAGAACCCGTTATGACAAGTTCGTTGAGCAAAATACGGTTGGGATCAAACCGAGGGGCGTCTATGCCTGCTCCAACCAAAACCAGCGTTCCCCCCCGCTGCAGTTGAGTAAGTGAATTCTCCATTGCCACTCGATTTCCAGAGCACTCCAGGACGACATCGAATGGGTTTTCAATAATTTCAGTAGGGAACGAAGGAACCACCATTTCTTCGGGAGCCATCACGGTGGCTCCCAATAACTCTCCCAGCGCGCGCCGTTTGGGGTGGGGCTCGCTTAAAACAATCTCTTCGACTCCCCTGATTTTGGCCGCAGCAATACTAAGGGCTCCGATGGGGCCGCCGCCGGTTATGAGCAGCCTTTGGCCTGCCTGTACTCCGCTGCGGTTAATGCCGTGCAGCGCCACCGCCAAAGGCTCGGCCAATGCTGCTCCTTTGACGCTTAATCCGGCGGGAATTTTGAGTAAGTGTTCTTGATTTACCCGAACAAATTGGGCAAACGCACCGTCGTTGTTGACCGCTACCCCGGGAGTGCGTCGACCGGCACACAGCGAAGGTCGGCCGGCTTGGCAAAAGTTGCATTCACCACAGCGCGGCAAAGGGCCGCCCACCGCTTCTTCACCGATTTTCCACTTATCTACCTTGGCTCCAATTGCCGCTACTCGACCAGAAAACTCGTGGCCTTCCACCGACCCCGGCTGGCCCCAACCTTCGAGTACAAAATGAATGTCGCTCCCGCAAACGCCGCAGAAATCTACTTCCAGCAAAACGTCGTGTTCGCCCAATTCGGGAACGGGACGATCTTCAACCTCCAATTCACCCCGCCGGTGATAGACCGACGCCTTCATCGTGTTAGGGAGTGAACTCATAGTTTAAGAAACATGTCAGATATCCGCCTTCAGGTCAATTGCAATTGGGTTAAGGGCGAGTTTTCCCGATGCGGACAAAATCAGATTCAGGAATATCGCCCACATTTTTATAAATATGGTGAACGCAAGGATCTCCAGCCTGCTCGGGAGGAAACTCGATGCTCGTAGGAGTTTCGCCCCACTCCACCGGCTGGATTTCGTTGTTCACTGAGCAATGAGCGCAGTAAACCCAAAGTTCATCGCGGGAAAATGTTTGTGGTCCGCTACTGCGTAGTTTTAGGTACGCGTGGTCTCCTTCGTACCGACCGTCTTCAATCAGTCGCCCTCCGCTACCGCATTGAAACGAAAGGATTATTTTTTCTTCGTCTTCCTCTACTTCAACTTTGCCGAAATTTGCCACCATTGCTCGAGCAATAATTTTTGCCCGAGCTGAGGCGGGCAGGTCATCCCACTTGGTATCAGAGGTTCGTCGGGGTCGAACAAATTCGTCGCCCGTTTTTCGTAAAGCTCGTTCAACTGCTGCTTCGTCAAGTTCTTCACCAATAAAGGTGAGCAAAGAAGTAATCCAGTTGATTGAATATTCTTGCAAACTTGACCACTGAGTAACAGCTTGATCAATTAAATCTTCGGCGGCTTCATGGTCCCCCGCCCGCAATGCTTCTTTGGCTTGTTCCCAAAGTGGAGTGCGCATCCGTTCGATCTCGTCAGAAGAAAGTTTAGGATCGCTCATCTGTCCTTCTCTATTTACGGGGTAGGCCAAGCACGCGCTCAGCGATAATGTTGCGCTGGATGTCGCTTGTGCCCCCAGGAATAGTTCCTCCGAAAGAGCGAAAATAAGAAGTTGTCCAAGAACCCTCGCGCCACATTTGTGGTCCCATCACTTCGCTGTCGAGCGATTCAACTCCCTTACACTCAGATCCGTAGGCCAATATTTCCTGCAGAGTTTCGCTGCCATAAAGTTTAAGTAAGGAATGTTCTGGCGCCGCGCTTCCTCGCATGAATTTAGAAAAACCGCGATAGCCCATAAGAGTTAGAGCTTCAGAATCGACATGGAAACCAGCCACTCGGCTACGAAATACTTGATTGTCGCGAAGCAGCCGGCCATCAGCACCGGGCTGATTCCCTAATTCGATCAAAGCATCGAGCGCGCGCATTACGTCGTAGGCATAATCGATCCAGAGCATGGCTCGCTCGTGTCCTAACGAAACTTGAGTTAAAGCCCACCCTTGATTCAAATCACCGAGCAAGTGGGATTTCGGAACAGAAACGTCGGTGAAAAATACTTCGTTGAAATCGGTGTAGTCCGGTTCAGTTAACTCTGCGAAAGGTCGTGCTTCGATGCCGGGTGACTTCATATCAATAACCAGGGCACTAATTCCTT
>SHUY01000071.1 GCA_009694435.1 Acidimicrobiia bacterium
GATTTCGCCGGACTCGATTTGTCGCCCCCGGTTTTTTTGTCTTTCGAATCTGATTTAGCCGAATCTGATTTAGCCGCCTCCGATTTTTCTCCCCCCGACTTGGAATCCGAACTGTCCCCGTCGGAGTTCTTGGACTCACTCGAACTCATCGACTTCGAACTGCTGCGATTGTCGGTCTTATAAAACCCCGAGCCTTTCAGCACGATGCCGGCAGGAGTGAGAACTTTCACTACCGGCCCCTCGCATCCGCCCACATGGGTAGTAAGGGCGTCGTCGGTTATCGATTGCCACACCTCGAAATCTTCGTTACAGGCGGGGCAGCGGTAGCGGTAGGTAGGCAAGGTTTTGGTCTTTCGGGCTCAAGTTATTGGCACTCTAGGGATTTGAGTGCTAACGCTACCCGCTCGCTAGTGGGTCCTGCCGACCCGCTCGCTCGGTGGGGCTCGTAAGTAGCACAATAGAGATAGTGATCTCCACCGGCCTTGTCCTTTGTCTCGCGCTCATTCCTGCGGCTTACGCCCTGGGCATGTTGCCGAGTGCTCGCTTGGTGGCTCGTCGCTCGGGAGTGGACATTGCCAAAGAGGGAAGCGGCAACCCGGGCGCATCGAATGTAATCCGGCTGGTGGGTTGGCGAGCGGGGCTGCTGGTCTTGGCTCTTGATGTCGGCAAGGGCGCCTTGGCCGCTGGAGTCGGTTTGGCCCTCGACGATCACCGCGGGGCATTTATTTTGGGAGTGGCGGCTGTGATCGGCCACGTGTTCCCGATCACGACACGATTTCGGGGCGGTAAAGGTGTGGCCACTGCCGCAGGAGTTATGTTGGTGGTCTTCCCGTTCGTAGTTGTGGTGCTCGGGGTGGTCTGGGTGATCATTGCTAAGGGTTTGCATAAAGCTTCTATCGCTTCGGTAGTAGTAGCCGCGCTGTTCCCCGTCATTGTTATCTTGCGCGGTGGCGGCGCACTCGACATTTCGGTTACCTGTGCGCTGGCGTTGGTAGTTATTGGTCGCCACTATTCAAATATTCGTCGGCTGGTCAAAGGTGAAGAACTTGGGTTGGGCGGCGGCACAACTCGCAAGCCCAACCCCGGCGGTGAGTGAACGTCGTACGACGCGGGCCGTAATTCCGGCCGCCGGACTCGGCACGCGTTTTCTTCCCGCCACTAAAAGTCAGCCCAAAGAAATGTTGCCGATCGTCGATCGGCCCGCGATCGAGTATGTGGTCGAAGAAGCTCACGACTGCGGGCTGAGCGACATTTCGATTATTTCGCGACCAGAAAAAACTTCACTCGAAGGCCACTTTGCTCCCGTTCCCGATCTCGTTGCCCTCTTGACTGAGCAGGGCAAGGAAGATCTTTTAGCCGGGTTGCGTCGCATTGATGAGTTGGGGTCGGTCAATTTTATTTATCAGCCCGACCCCCGCGGCCTCGGCGATGCCATCGCGCACGCCGAGCACCATGTAGGGGAAAACCCTTTTGCCGTATTACTGGCCGACGATCTGATGGTCGACGGGGGAACGCTTTTGACCCGCATGCTCGATGTCCACCAAGAGCGGCAGGCCACAGTGTTGGCCCTCATTGAAGTACCCGACGATCAGATTTCCGCCTACGGGTCGGTGGCCGCCGAGTTAGTCGAGCCGGGTTTAATGCAAGTTCATCACATCGTAGAAAAACCTTCCCCCGCCGATGCGCCTTCGAACCTTGCCGTCATCGGTCGCTACGTTTTCACCCCGGGGATTTTTGCTGCTATCGGCGAAACCGAACTCGGCGTTGGCGGTGAACTGCAGATCACCGATGCTATTGGCACCTTGATCAATTCGGAGCCAGTTTTCGGAGTGGTATTTTCGCACGGGCGTTTTGACGTCGGACAAAAACTTGATTTTTTGCGGGCCACAGTCGAGATCGCCCTCGACCGTGGCGATTTAGGTCCGGAGTTCGCCCAACTTTTAGTCGAGACACTGAAGCGTCGGGGATTGGTTTAGGCAATCGATCGTGAGTTCTTTAGTTCCACTCGAACAGGTGCAGGCCGAGATACTGGCCGCAGTACCTAACCTGTCCGCGACGGAAGTCGCGTTGACCGACGCCCTCGGTTTGGTGTTGGTCGAAGATATTTTTACCGCCGAACCAATTCCTCCGTTCGCTAACACCGCCATGGACGGCTACGCGGTGCGCGCGGCCGACACCGAGAGCGCTTCTCTCACCTCGCCGGTGTCTTTGCGGGTGGTCGACGAGGTGCCGGCGGGTCATGTGGCCACCCAAACGGTCGGACCCAGTGAAGCGATACGCATAATGACCGGCGCCCCTATGCCCAACGGAGCCGACGCCGTAGTTATGGTCGAGCGCACTCACTCCCTCGACCCCGAAACGGTGGCGGTAGAACATCCCGCCACCAGGGGCGATCACGTGCGCTTAGCGGGGGGTGACTTGGCCGCGGGCGCCGAGGTGTTCAGCCTCGGTACCGAACTCACCGCCGCCCATATCGGCGTGTTGGCCAGCATTGGAGTAACCCAAATAAGGGTTATTCCTGCTCCCCGAGTAGGCGTGCTTTCCACTGGTGACGAGCTCATCGCGGCCGGCCCCCTCGCTCCGGGCCAAATACGCGACTCCAATCGCCCGATGCTGTTGGGCTTGGTGCGCGAGTCGGGCTTTGTCCCCGTCGATTTAGGTCAGGTGGGCGACGACGAGGACCTCATTGTTGACACTTTGCGCCCCGCACTATTGGAGTGCGACGCGATTCTCACTAGCGGGGGAGTCTCGGTCGGCGATTATGACTTCGTTAAGGCCGCACTCAACCGGCTCGGCTCGCTTGAGTGGCGACAAGTCGCGATTAAGCCGGCCAAGCCGCTGGCCTTCGGCGTAATTTCCGGAACGCCGATCTTCGGTTTACCGGGCAATCCGGTATCGTCGCTCGTTAGTTATGAATTATTCGCCCGTCCCGCCCTGCGCCAGATGTCCGGTCACCCAATACTCCATCGCCCTACGGTAAGCGCGCGAGCCGAGCATGATTTCACTCGCCGGCCCGACGGCAAGGTTCATTTTGTGCGGGTACAAGTGCGTTGGAGTGAGTCGGGCTATGTGGTGGCCAGCAGTGGCGAGCAGGCCAGCAATGTTTTATCGGCCACCGCGCGCGCCAATGGCCTGGCCCGCATCCCCGACGGCAACGGAGTGACCGCGGGCGACTCGGTGCCGGTAGTGCTCTGGCGCGCCTAGCCTTTGCCCATGACCACTGCTGGTCGGGTCGTCGGTTTTCGTGCGTGGGTCAACTACTCCGGCGCGACGTAAAGGCCGAGACGGGTAACGGTTAACCGTCGGTTTTATTTTTATGGAAAACGCGGTTGTAGATTCTTTTTAAAAACAAGAAAATTATCATTGACTAATTTTAATACACTCAGAGTCAGACGGTGATGAACCGGCGTCCGTCACGGGTGCTATCTCAGTAAGGGTTTTACTGGACTTCGGCGTCGAGGCGCTCGATTGCTCGGTAGTAGGCCATTTCGAGTGCTGACGCGCGGGGCCATCCCGCGTAGTAGGCAAAGTGAAGCACCACTTCGCAAAATTCCTCGCGCGAAATATCACCACTGGCAAGCGCGGCGTATACGTGTTGTTGTATCGGTTCGTCAACTGCCGCGGCCGCCACACACGCCAACGTGATGAACCGCCGGTCCCGTCGAGAAAGCAGCGGACGATCCCAAAGTTCTCCGAACACTGCGTCGACGACACCTTTGTCAAGATACGGGGTTAGTGGCGGTGGCGCTTCGGACACCATTACTTCTTGGTAGCGACGCCGTCCGATCTCGGTGCGTTCAGTGGCGATCTCTTTACGAACGTTCTCATATTCCTCTTCATTCATGATGATCTCCTCAAATAATTCTGTAGGTGTCGGTCACGAACTGTGTTCTAATGCGGCCAGAAGACCCCCGTCGACGAGAATGTCACATCCCGAGATGAACTCCGCGTGCTTAGAACACAAGAATGCAACGGTGTCGGAGATATGGTGAGTGCGTCCCGGCAGTACGGTGTCAGGTTCGCTTCGTTCGCCGCTTACCGGTGTGATTTCTGCCAGCCATTGTTTGATTGGTTGGTGTTGTAGTTCTAAGCGGCCCATTTCGGTGTCGATCAGGCCCGGTGAAAGTGAGATCACGCGACCGCCTTGAGTACCCCATTCGATTGCGGCGCGACGACACATTCGAATGACGCCCCGCTTTGCCAGCCGATAGGTATTGCCGGCATCCGGTTCATCACCGGCGGCCGAGACGAAACGCGCTTCGAGATCGGCCGCGAGTGGTTCGTCGAGCACCGCGTCCATCGCGGGATCAAATTCGCCCATGTGGCCCGAGACTGAGGCCACGCAAACCGCCACGCTGCCTTTAACGACAAGGGGTAAGAATGCTTCTAGTAGCCGCGCGCTCGCAACTAAATCTACGCGCAATATTTCGTGCCATCCGGCCATCGCGGGCGACAAGCCGGCAGTGTGCACCAAGGCTCGCAATTCACCCAGCTCGGCTGATCTAGTTGCGAGATCAAGGGCAAAATGCGGGTCGCCAAGATCACCAACGGTGGTCACAATGTTGGCCGTTGTCGTTTGCTGAACTTCCTTCCCAACTACTTCTAGCCGCTGGGCGTCGATGTCACTAAGGAGCACAACGTCGACGTCCGAGGCCAACGCCGTGGCACACGCCGAACCCATCGAGCCTGCGCCACCCGTGACGACCGCGATCGAGGTCACGGGCGCGGTCGGTTCGAGTTCGTATCAGCGATAAGTTTCGCCCCTCGGCTCGGGTCGCCGATTGCTGCTCGCTCTCGCTGCAGTCTCGACTGCGAAGTGTCTGCGGGTCGGCCTCCGCCTTGTTGCGGTAACGCGAAGCCGGTGTACGCGACCCTTCGCTCACGACTCACAGGGTGGGTAGATCGATGCAATGCACACGACATATGAACCGAGGCATCGCCGCGGTTCGCTCGCAGCGAAATGGACGGCAGATCCAGTCCTCGATCTACTTGCGCGCGCGCGATGTTTGCTCGATGTGAGCCCGCCATCACGTCGAGCCCGCCGTGCGCTTCATCTACTGGCGTTAAACAAATACCGACGGTAAGACCCGAGCAGTACATCGAATGACCGCCGCGATCACAATCCTTGTGCCAAGGAAGGCACGCAAGGCCTTCCACCGAATCAACTCGTTTTAATAATCCTTCGGCCGTTACTTCGGAAAAATGCTCGCCGAACGGATCACCCGGCTGATGGCCTTCGTTGAGCACTTCGCCAATAGCCAAGAAACGTGGGTCGGCGAGGAGGTCGCGCAAAGCGTCCGACCGTTGAGCAAAGTCGATAATACGACACGGGTATTGGTCACCGGCTCTCGTTGTGGCCCACCACGAAGTGCCGTCGTCGGGCCGTGCGTCCTCGACCGCTCGGGCGAGATCCGCGTCAACTGCGTCCATTTCGGCCTCGGTAAAAACATTTTGCAACACCAAAAACCCCGCCTCGGCGAGAAAGTGGGCCGCGTCATCGACAGACTCACCGAGTCGATATTGCTGGTCAAGGTCCAGAGCGGTGCCGTCGGTCGATTGCAAGGTGACATCACCCGCTCGGTAGACACCACGACCATCAAGGACGCTACGCAGCACTGGATCCCAAGCACAAAATAACGCATTGGCCATCGGTTCGGCCACGACTCGATCACCAATTACAAGCCCCAGAGCAGTGCGTTGTTCTTGCATCAACTCGGAAAATGCATCTTCATCGATGGCAACCCTCAGCGAGGAGGATTCGCACCCCGGAACAACTTCGAGGGTGTCAACCCCGCGACGGAGTGTCCACACCCGCTCACCAACCGCAATCGCAATGGGAGGAAGATCTAAGTAGCGAGCGTCCGAATTGGCGCGGTCGCCGTTGCGCTTTATTGCTTCATTCCACGGGCCGGCCCAGAAGTCATCGGGATCGATCGATGGAGGGACACCCACTGGTCGAGTTCGAATATCGACGCGGGAAGTGAGTTGACCAGAATTATGGTCGTTCATGCGGCTGTTCCTTTCAACGACCGCGGGTACCCGAGGAGTTCTAAGAACCGATCTGCAGCGCGTAATAGTCCATCGCGCTCACAGTTCGTTGCTGTCTCTCGTTCAAAAAGGTCGATATCTTTAGCCATTATTGGCCCGACGTGATCGGCAATTGGGGCGAACGATAGGAGTCCGGAGAATACTTCGAGCGCGAAACTTCGACCACTTCCGTGGCGCAACGCTTCTCCGAGCATGGCGGTCTCCAGCCCAAGCTCGTCGCCGATCGCGAACGCCTCATGGGCGAGTGCGAAGTGCGAAGCATTGAGTGCGTTGTTCAGCAACTTTGTTCGTAGCCCGCTGCCGAGCGGGCCCATAAATAACACTGGATTTCCGTACGTCTCGAGTACAGGTCGAGCAATCGTGACGGCTTCTTTTTCTCCCCCGACGTATACGGTCAGTCGCCCCTCGGAGGCCGCTATACCTCCGCCACTTACTGGAGCGTCGATTACGTGGATGCCGCGCGAAGCAGCGAGTACGGCAATATCGGCGCACTCTTCGGTGCCGATCGTCGAATGCAGCGCGAGCACACTGCCGCTCGCCATACCGGCGAGTACTCCCTGCTCGCCGAGCGCTACTTCGCGCACCGCCACTGCGTCAGTCACACAAATACCGACTACGTCACTAGCCCGCCCTAGCTCTCGCGGGCTGGTAGCGACTTCGGCGGTGCCAGCAAAATCATTCAGCGCCTGCGGACGGCGCGCCCACAGAGTCGTCGGCACGCCTTGGGCGATGATCCGTTTCGCCATGCCCGATCCTTGGCTACCAAGACCGATGAAACCTGCTGTTGTCATGTTGACTCCTGTTGACAACGGTGCTCAGCGCCGCATGACCGAGCCTGTCAGTTGGCTACACCCGAGCGCAAGTACGGGGGCCGCGGGCGACTCAGTGTCGGCAGTGCTCGGGCGCGCCTAGCCTTAGCCCATGACCACTGCTCTGATCGACCCCTTCAATCGTCAGGTGAAAGACCTGCGCATTTCGATCACCGATCGTTGCAATTTCCGCTGCACCTACTGCATGCCCGAGGAGGGGATGAAGTGGATGGATCGCGCCGAATTGCTCACTTACGAAGAGCTCACTCGGGTGGCTCGAGTATGCGTTGAGCGCTGGGGGTTCAACGCCATTCGCATTACCGGGGGCGAGCCCACCTTGCGCGCTCACCTGCCTCGGCTCTTCGAGATGCTCGCCCCGCTCGGCACCGATTTAGCCATGACCACCAACGGAGTCCGCCTGCCCGAGATTGCTCACGATCTCGCCGCCGCGGGCCTAAAGCGGGTAAATGTCTCTATCGATTCTCTTGACCCCGAAACTTTTCGTCGAATTACCCAGCGCGATGACCTCAGTCGAGTTTTGGCCGGAATCGCGGCCGCACTCGATGCCGGCCTTGCGCCAGTGAAACTCAACTGCGTGGTGATGCGGGGAGTCAACGATCGCGAGGTGGTCGATCTTGCCGCCTTCGGACGCACTCACTCAGTGGGGGTGCGCTTTATTGAGTTCATGCCTCTTGACGCTCAGGGCGAGTGGTCACGCGACCAAGTTGTGCCCGCGGCCGAGATACTGGCTGCTATCGACGAAGTGTTCCCGCTCGAGCGGGCAAGCGCGGCCGAGTCTGATACCAGCGAGCCGGCTCGGCTAGTTCGTTATCAAGACGGTCGGGGCGATGTGGGAGTGATCGCCAGTGTCACCGAACCGTTCTGTGGCGATTGCGATCGGGTGCGCCTGACCGCGGACGGCAAGTTTCGCACCTGTCTGTTTGCGCACGCCGAGACCGACTTACGGGCAGTTCTACGCTCCGGTGCCACCGACGACGAACTCGCAGCGGTAATTGCCGGAGCCGTAGCCACCAAAACTGCGGGCCATCGCATCGGCCAAGTTGACTTCATCCCGCCCGCTCGGCCCATGAGTCAGATCGGGGGCTGAGTGACTTCGTTTAAGTTCACCCATCTCGACGACGAGGGGAATGCCCGCATGGTTGATGTCACCGAAAAAGAGGTCACCCACCGCCGGGCGAGGGCGCGGGGGCGAGTTCATATGGAACCGGCCACCGCCGAGCAAATAGCGGCCGGTGGTCTAGCCAAAGGCGATGTGCTGGCGGTGGCTCGAGTGGCGGCTATTCAGGCGGCCAAACAAACTGCGAACCTAATCCCGCTGTGTCACCCCTTGCGACTGGGTTCGATAACGGTGGATTTCGCCGTCGGCGCGACCTGCGTCGAGATTGAGGTCGTAGTCGAAGCGGTTGACCGCACTGGGGTAGAGATGGAGGCACTCACCGCCGTCAGCGTCGCTGCGCTCACCATTTACGACATGGCCAAGGCGGTCGATAAAGAGATGGTGATTGGCGAGATAGCCCTTTGGGAGAAAGACGGCGGTCGTTCGGGGGCCTACCGCCGCACTAATTAATATTATTAAATCGGACAAATCGGACAAATACCCCCGCAGATAGACCGTGTCGGGTACTCAATCCAGTAATATTTACTTCAGCGACGGCGCTAGTCCTTGGGGGAAGGTGCGTCGTTATCCCATTACCTAGCCCTTGGAGTCGCGTATCCCTATGGCCGTAGTAGTTGTTCTAGTCCTCTTAGCCTTATGGGCGGCGGTGTTGGTTCCGCCGATAATGCGCGCCCGCGGGCGAGGAGAGCAATCGATGGGGGGAACAAGCGGAATCGTGGCCGACCTCAAAGCCACCGTCTTCGAGGGTCGTCGCCGCAGCCTCGCTCCGTCGTCGCTACCTACGCTTATGGGCCCAGTTGGCCCACCCCGGTCAGAAATTCCTGAAGGCCCACTTCCGACCAACATGAGCCCCCAGCAAAAGCGTCGCCGCGATATCTTCTTGGGTCTCCTAGGTGCCGTCTCGGTGACTTTTGTGCTGGCGATCTTGGCCAGCAGCACCGCTTTTTGGCTTATCCAATTGTTGGTCGATATTCTCCTTGGCGCCTACGTGGTACTTCTCCTTCGCTTCAAGGCTGAACGAACCGCGAGAATGAACTCGGCCGCGCCCGCTTCGTCGAGTTACGCGGTGGCGGCAAATGCTCTACCGTCAAATGTTCGCACCATGAACCGCAGTCACTCACCACAGTCCGCGCCGATCACGCGCGGTTCTACGGTGATCGCTTTCCCTCGCGCCGCTGCCGCGCGTTAAGCGCAAAGGTCTTAGCGTGCGAATGAAACACATTCGCGCGCTCGACGGGTTACGCGGCATAGCTGTTTTACTCGTAGTCGCTTACCACTTTTCTCCTCAACATCTCCCGGGAGGTTTTCTTGGGGTCGATGTCTTCTTTGTTTTAAGTGGGTTTTTGATTACTAGCCTGCTAGTGACCGAACGCGATTCCTCTGGCCACATCGGATTAAGAGCTTTTTGGATTCGCCGAGCAAGGCGCCTTTTCCCTGCTCTGCTGCTGTTAATCATCGCGGTTGGGATCTATTCCCTTTTATTTGCTAGCCCACTGGCGGTTAGGTCAATCCGTGATGATGGCCTAGCAAGCCTTTTTTACGTCGCTAATTGGCGTTTTGTCTATTCGGGCCAGTCTTATATTGAACAGTTTGTGGGGGTGGGGCCGAGCCCGTTCCGGCATACCTGGTCGCTAGCTATTGAAGAGCAGTACTACTTAATTTGGCCTCTAATAGTGGCTTTGGTCGGAGTCGCCTGGTCGCGCTATCGCACCGGATCAGTGCGACCTGTAGTTGTGCTTACTTGCGTTGGTCTCGCGTTGGTTTCAACGGCAGTAATGGCCGCCCTGTTTAGTCCAGGCTCTGATCCGAGTCGGGTTTATTACGGTACCGATTCACGCGCCCATCTGCTGTTAGTAGGTTCAGCTCTCGGCGCTTTAAGCGCAGGTGTACTAGAAGTTGGACGACTTGCGTGGCAACGCGCATTGATAGTTGGTGGACTATTAGCGCTGGGTGCCTTGTTCTTCCTCTCCTTTAATTCTGATCCGACCAACAACTGGCTCTATCGCGGTGGCTACTTGGCGTTCGCTTTGCTAATCGCACTAGTCATTGCTGGAGCGGGGCAATCGGGGTTTAATCCGCTAGCCAAATTTTTAGGTTTACGCGCTTTGGTCGGACTTGGTT
>SHUY01000072.1 GCA_009694435.1 Acidimicrobiia bacterium
GAGGCTGCCCGTTTGACTGCGGCGTATAACCAACTCGCCCAAGAAGTTGCCACCAAACAAGCCGAGCTCGATACCGCTAAAAAGCGGTTTTCAGTTTCGGCCGCGGAAATGTATCGGTCAGCTCGTCGAGGAGTTACTTACGACGCAGTTCTTACTGCTCAACCCGACTCGATGGTTCAGCAAAATAAATACCTTGACCAAGTTTCTAGCGACCGGCGGGAAATCGTTGAACAGGTTTCTGAAATACGGGCCGACTTAGATCGTCAGCGTCGGCTAATCGAAACCCAAAAAGCTGCGGCCGATGAAGTTGCGGCCCAAGCCCAAGCCGCCCGAGACGAAATTTCTGCCCTGCGCGGCCAGATTGAACCGGCCCGGGCCCAGTCGGCCAATGAGGAAGTCGCGGAGCGGCAGGCAGTTTCTGGCATCCAAGCCGAACGCTCTAGTTACGAACGCGAACTCGCCAGCCTTCAAGCCGCCTCGGACTCTATTGCTGCGCGCCTGCGCGCCCTCGGGGCCGGCTCGGGCAGTCCCGGTGGGTGCCAAGCTCGACCAGTGCCTGGGGCAGTTACTAGCCCCTTCGGACCTCGATTGCATCCAGTTCTAGGTTCAACTCGGCAGCATTCTGGGGTAGATATGAGTGGCTCGTCGGGAACGCCAATTCATGCTTGCCGAGTAGGAAAGATCGTAATTGCCGGTTCGCAAGGTGGTTACGGAAACACGGTTGTGATTGATCACGGTGGAGGCATGGCCACGCTTTATGGCCATCAGTCTCGTATTGCTGTCAGCGAAGGCCAACAGGTGAACGCAGGAGACGTAATTGGCTATGTTGGTTCAACTGGGATGAGTACTGGGCCGCACTTGCATTTTGAAGTTCGAATCAGTGGTAATCCGGTCAACCCTGCTTCGTATCTTTAAGATAGAAGTATCGCCTATCCCTAATATCGTCGTAGTAATTGGAAGGTTGCTCTGTGAGTATTGTGCGCATTAACGCAATTTCGGTGCCCAAGGAAAAGGCGGAAGAGTTAGAGCGACGCTTTGCTGCTCGAGCGGGTCAAGTCGAATCGGCCCCTGGGTTTGAAGCCTTTGAACTTTTGCGCCCTACCGATGATCGAGATGAATACCTCGTCTACACCCGCTGGGCTTCCGAGGCTGATTTCGTCGCGTGGACGCAAAGTCAATCTTTTCGTGCGGGGCACCAGGCACAAAATAACGAGGGCCCCGTGAGCAGCAACAGCGAATTGTGGAGTTATTTGGTAGTTCAACACCAAGAAGCAACCAAGTAAGGGGATCGCAACTCGGTGGAGTATTTACAGGAGTTCCACGGTTGGTGGGGGTATGTGGCTATAACCGCCAACGGAATTCTTGGTGTGGCTGCTTTGGTGGCATGGAGAGCTCCCAAAATCCGAGGCCAGTGGTTGTGGATTTCTATCATCGGCGCCGAAGTCGCCATGCTCATCCAGGTACTAGTCGGAGTCGTGTTAGTGGCTTCGGGGGATTATCGAGTAGCCCGATTTCACATGTTCTACGGGTTCATTGCCTTTCTCACCGTTGGCTTGGCCTATCAGTATCGCAATCAGATGCGGGGTCGGCGCGAAATGCTTTACGGTTTAGTTGGTCTTTTCCTTATGGGGCTCGGAATTCGGGCCATTCTTCAAGTCGGATCGTGAACGGTGATGTTCGGTGAGTAATAAAATGCGGGTTTTACTTTTATTTGGTGGTCGCTCGGCTGAGCATGATGTGTCTCGTGTCAGCGCAGTGGCGGCAGCTATTTCTCTTGACCCTACTCGTTACGAAGTTTTACCAGTGGCGATTAATCGGTCGGGCGAATGGTTGCTGGCCACCGAGACGCAAAAGTTTCTTGATGGCCCACGAGAAATTGTTCCCGACTCATTTATAGTTGAAGGAATCAAAGTGACTGGGCCTTCTGTCCCAGGTCAAAATAAATTAGTTTTTGCTGAACCCACCGCGGATAATAGCAATTTAAGTTTTGATGTTGTATTACCACTCCTGCACGGCCCGTTTGGCGAAGACGGAACTATCCAAGGTCTACTTGAACTAGCCGATGTTCCTTATGTTGGATCTGGGGTAGTTGGTTCGGCGGTAGCGATGGACAAGGTCATCATGAAGCGCGCTTTTGTCGCCGAAGGATTGCCCGTGCCTAAGTGGTTGCCATTTCGTGATGGTCAAGATAAAGCCGAGATATTGGCACAATGCGAATCGCGTCTGGGGTATCCAATGTTTGTTAAACCCGCCAACCTTGGTTCGTCGGTGGGTATCTCTAAAGTTCTCAACCCTAAAGAGTTCGCCACTGCCGTCGATCTTGCTTGGCGATACGACGAGTGGATAGTGATCGAAGAAGGAGTAACTGCTCGTGAAATAGAAGTTGCAATTTTGGGGGACAACCCACCCGAGGCATCGATTCCCGGTGAGATTATTCCCGGATCTGATTTTTATTCTTATTCTGATAAATACATCGATAATTCAGCCGAGTTGTTGGCCCCTGCCCCACTTGATAACGACTTGGTGATTGAGGTGCAAAATTTGGCTAAGCAAGCATTTTTGGCTTGTCGGTGCGAATCTATGGCTCGAGTTGATTTTTTCTACGAAGAGAAACGAAACGATGGTCGACCGGGTCGAGGTTTTCTTGCTAATGAAGTAAACACGATTCCTGGGTTTACTCCAATATCTATGTACCCTCGACTCTGGAAAGAGTCTGGCCTCAGTTATTCCGCTCTGCTCGACCGATTGATCGACCTAAGTCTTGAACGCCATTCTCGGCGATCGTCACGAACAGCTAAATCCCTCGCCGCGGATTAGTCGTTTCGGCGATCAAGAAGCGTTTAAACGCTCTTCTAGCTCAGCCAGTTCGGTACGCAGCACAGGGGGGAGTTTTTCGCCGAACGAATCAAAGTGTTCGACTGTGGTGGGTATCTCTTGTCGCCACTCGGCCAGATTGACCGCCAGTGCTTCTTCAAGGTTTTCTCGGTCTGAGTCGCTTAAGCCGTCAAGGTTGAGATCTTCTGGTCGCGGAACTATGCCAATAGGGGTATCAATTCCGTCCGCTTCGTTTTCCAGCCGGCGGCAAATCCATTCGAGCACTCGAGAGTTTTCTCCGAATCCTGGCCACAGGAATTTTCCGTCTCCGTCTTTGCGGAACCAATTGACTCCATAAATGCGAGGAAGTTTGGCTTCATCGGTCCGGTCAGTCATCGAAAGCCAGTGAGTGAAGTAGTCGCCCATGTGGTAACCGCAAAACGGAAGCATGGCGAACGGGTCACGGCGCAATTCACCCAGCCCGCCTGTGGCGGCCGCAGTTTTTTCTGAGCCCATAGTGGCGGCGATGAAGACTCCATTATTCCAGTCTCGCGATTCGTAAACGAGGGGAACGGTGGTGGCTCGTCGACCGCCAAACAAGAATGCCGAAATAGGCACACCGTTAGAGTCGTCGAACTCGGGAGCTAAAATTGGGCACTGAGTTAGTGGGGCACAAAAACGCGCGTTGGGATGAGCTGCGGGTGACTCAGACTCAGGTGTCCAGTCTTGGCGATGCCAATCGGTGAGATGGGTAGGAATTTCGCCGTCAAAATCTTCCCACCAAACGTCACCGTCGTCAGTTAGGGCAGTGTTGGTAAATACGGTATTGGATTCAATGGTCTCCATTGCGTTGCGGTTAGTTGCCCGATTAGTCCCGGGAGCTACTCCGAAGAATCCATTTTCTGGGTTGATGGCGTAAAGCCGGCCGTCAGGGCCAATCTTCATCCAGCAGATGTCGTCACCAACGCACTCAGCTTTCCAACCCGTGACTTCTGGGATAAGCATGGCCAAATTAGTTTTACCGCACGCCGACGGGAAAGCTGCTGCGATATAGAAAACCTTGCCTTTAGGGCTAGTGAGTTTAAGGATCAACATGTGTTCGGCGAGCCAGCCTTCATCTCGAGCGATTACTGAAGCGATCCGCAGCGCGAAGCATTTCTTGCCGAGTAGAGCATTACCTCCGTAGCCCGATCCGTACGACCAAATCTCTCGAGTTTCGGGGTAGTGGACAATCCATTTTTCTTCTGGGTTACACGGCCAAGCCACATCGTCTTCGCCAGGCTCTAGCGGTGCGCCTAGAGAGTGAACGCACGGAACGAAACTTGCGTCGGTTCCAAGAACATCAAGAGCACCTTGACCGGCCCGAGTCATTACTCGCATGCTGATGGCCACATAAGCCGAGTCAGTTAATTCAACCCCTATGTAAGAAAGAGGTGAACCTAGTGGTCCCATTGAGAAGGGAATAACGTACATCGTGCGTCCGCGCATGGAGCCAGCAAAGAGACCGTCCATCTTGGCCCGCATTTCTTTTGGGTCCATCCAATTATTGGTTGGCCCCGCATCAGATTTAGATTCAGAGCAAATAAAAGTGCGGTCCTCTACTCGGGCGACATCGCCAGGATCACTAGTAGCCCAGTAAGACCCTGATCGCCGCTTAGGGTCGAGCGCGGTAAGAGTACCTGCGTCGACAAGTTGCTGGCATAGTGTCGCGTACTCTTCGTCCGACCCATTTATCCAATAGATCGAGTCGGGTTGAGTTATTTCCGCAATTTCAGCAACCCAGGCTAAAAGCTTAGGGTGTTTAGTAGGGGCATCGTTAAGCAAAGGATTTTTCACTGATCTTTATCTCTAAATTTCTACCGAGGGCATACCCATGTCGGCTTCTGATCCGATACGAATCTTAGTGACATTACCGTCGCCATCAAGCTCAAAATTTATCCGCTGACCTTGGCGAAGATTTCTAAAGACTGATCCCTCAAGCGCGTCGGACGCAAGGATGAATTCTTTCCGGTCTTGGTCGGAAACAACTATCCCTTCCGCTCTGATTGGGTCGAAACTGCGTACTACGCCTTGCATTTCACTCCCCGCTAGGGCTTTTGGACTTTCCCCGCCTTAAGACAAGATGTGCACACCGCTAAACGCTTAGGTGTTCCGTTGACGATAGCCCGTACTTTTTGAATATTAGGATCCCAACGTCGTTTAGAACGACGATGGGAGTGGCTTAGTTGCATACCAAATCGTGGGCTTTTCCCGCACACATCACATACCGCTGCCATTACTTCAAACCTCTCCTGAGTCTTGCCTAGTAATCTTGTAAATCAAGGGTATTAGGCCTTGATTACCAGTTGAATCCGGTGACCCTTTAGGTTAGCAGTGGCCTCGCTAACGCCTCTTATGGCCACGCCGCTAGCATTGGCTCTCAGATGGTTGCCCTTGAAGCGCTTGATGGCGCAGCCCTTGCCCGGGTCATAACGACGTTTCGAGATACCTTACGCGTGCACCAAGACGAACTGAATCGTCTCAACGTATATCCCGTTCCCGACGGCGATACCGGCACCAATATGGCTTTGACGCTGGAGTCGGTTTGCGCTGAAGTGGGCGATTCGGTGCGAATAGACGATGTATGCCAAGCGCTTTCTCACGGATCTTTGATGGGGGCGAGAGGTAACTCGGGGGTGATCCTCTCGCAAATTCTGCGAGGTCTTTCTGACACATTTGCTAGTAGTGGTGGGTGCACCGGAAAAGAATTAATAACCGGACTTCGAGTTGCTTCCGATGCTGCCTATCAAGCAGTGATGCGACCAGTCGAAGGAACCATACTTACTGCGGTTCGTTGCTCAGCTGAAGCGGCCGAGGAACTTGATAATCCCAAGTTTAAGGGCGACTCGTTAGTTGCAGTATTAGAACGTGCTACCCAGGCGGCGCAAACGGCGGTTGATGAAAGCCCTGAACTTTTAGCAGCCCTCAAAGATGCCGGTGTGGTTGACGCGGGCGGACGGGGCTTCACTCTCTTGTTGTGGTCATTTCTAAATGTTGTTGATGGTAGAGAAACCCCTGAGCCCGAAGAGGTTGCTCTTCTTGATCAAGTGGCAATGCACCAACACGACTCTGAACTGTCATCACTTAGATATGAGGTTATGTATTTGCTTGAAGCCGAAGACGCTCCGGTTGTCGAATTTAAAAAAACTTGGGGCGCAATTGGTGATTCCATCGTCGTTGTCGGTGGTGGTGGTCTCTGGAACTGTCATATTCACACTAATGACATTGGTGCCGCCGTAGAAGCTGGGATCCAAGCCGGTCGCCCGCGTGAAATTCGTGTTACCGACCTTATAGAGCAGGTCGAAGAAGAGCAGTGGGTTAGAACTGCTAGCGAAGACGACTCACTCGCCGGTGAGGATACTGGTGAACCAGTCACAACCGGAGTAGTGGCCGTTGCGGTCGGCCGGGGGTTGCAGCGTTTACTCGGTTCAGTAGGAGTTAGGGAAGTTATCGCGGGTGGGCAGTCGATGAATCCTTCCACCGCACAGATTTTAGAAGCAGTTGACCGAGTCTCGGCCGAAGGCGTGATCGTTCTTCCGAATAATAAAAATATCGTCCCCGTAGCTCAGCGAGTAGAGGAATTAACCGAACGAAAAATCGGCGTGGTTCCCACGCACTCAGTAGTAGAGGGTTTGTCTGCATTAATGGCCTACGATCCGTCGGCCCCACTAGAAGACAACGTCGAAGCAATGACGGCAGCTTCCAATCGAGTACGAACGGGAGAAGTGACGCAAGCAGTGCGCGACAGCGTTGCTGAATGCGGCCCCATTGCTGAAGGAGACTGGCTTGCTATTTCCCGTGAAGGGATTTGTTCGGCTGAGTCGTCTCCAGCCGATGCAGTGATTGCTCTTATCGATCGCTTGATTCAACCCGAAAGCGAACTAGTTACAGTGTTGCTAGGTACTGATGCTCGCTCGGCCGACGTAACGAAATTGCGTGAATACATTGGTCTTGAGCACTCTGGCTTAGCGATGGAAGTCCATGAAGGCAATCAGCCGCTTTATCCGTTCCTTATCGGAGTGGAGTGAATTTAAGTGGAAGGCCGGGATAAATCCGGTCTGACGCTTAGGGAATTACGTGATTTACCAGTAACTCAACTACGAGCGGTCGGACCAAAACTCTCAGAACAACTAGGCGAGATGGGCATCGCTACGGTGCTGGACCTGATTGAGCACTATCCCCGGCGCTATCACGACCGCACCAATGTGCAAGAAATAGCCCAACTAAAACCCGATGAAGAAGCCACGGTTACGGGGAGAATTAAAAAGGTCTCGCTACGCCGGCCTCCTCGTCGCCGGCCAATTGTCGAAATGGAACTTTTTGACGGCACTTCCTACTTGAAACTGACATTTTTTAATCAGGAGTACCGGGGGAAAATACCCGAAAATACCGAGGTATCTGTTTTTGGCCGTCCGGCAATCAATCGTGGTCGTTTGCAAATGATTAATCCCGCGGTTGACATTTTAGAAAAAGTTGGCGAGCCATTTACTGGCGTATTGCTTCCTATCTACCCCCAGTCAGGGAAAGCGGGAATACACAGTTGGCAGATTAGAAAATTGGTAAGTGGTGCCCTTAAGCGTTGCGAAGAGCGATCTTTTTACGATCCACTTGAGAAAGAGTGGTTGCAAACTTATGACTTAGTAGGTAGAGCGACTGCTTACAACGATATACATCGGCCCGATAAAATTGATAAAGTTTTTCGAGCTCGCAAACGATTGACTTTTGATGAATTCATGCGAATGCAGCTAGCGCTAGTCGCTCGCAAACGAGCAATCGAACGTGAAAGTAGTGGACTGTCTCACCGCATTGACGGCGAACTTGTGCCTAATTTTATTAAGAACTTGCCCTTTGCTTTAACTAAAGATCAAGAACGCGTCATCGACGAAGTTTTTTCCGACATGGCTTCTCCCGGGCCGATGCATCGCTTGCTCCAAGGTGAGGTCGGATCTGGTAAAACGGTGGTCGCACTGGCGGCTTTGTTATTGGCCGTACAAGGGGGACACCAAGGCGCCTTCATGGCTCCCACTGAAGTTTTGGCTGAGCAACACGCTCTGACTCTGCGAGCGCTTGCGGGGGCTTTACGGATAGACGAGCCCGGCTCTCTTTTAGGCGAAAGACCAGTCGGTATTTCGCTGTTAACTAATAAAACAACCGCTGCCCAACGGCGCCAAATCACTGAAGGATTGAGTGCTGGAGTCGTTGACATCGTGGTCGGAACTCATGCACTTATTTATGACGGAATTGAGTTTTCCCGACTAGGGGCAATAGTCATTGATGAACAACACCGATTTGGTGTAGAGCAGAGAGATCTTTTGCGGGGCAAAGGTAATGAGCCTGACGTATTGGTTATGACTGCTACCCCGATCCCTCGTACCGCGGCAATGTTGATTTATGGAGACCTCGATAAGTCAGAACTGCGCAGCTTGCCCGCCGGCCGTTCTCCCATCACGACAAAAATTGTTGGACCGAGTTCCCTTGAGCGAGGTGAAGTCTATGAAGTGTTGAAAGAAGAAGTAAAAATGGGTCGGCAAGCCTTCGTCATTTGTGCGTTAGTAGAGGGTTCAGAAAAACTCGAAGCTAAAGCGGCAACCGAAGAGTTTGACCGACTGGGGCGAGAAGAACTTTCTGGATTGCGCTTAGGCTTGCTTCATGGCCAGATGCCTTCAGCCGATAAAGAATCGGTAATGCAAGAGTTCCGCAATGGTGTTCTCGATGTCTTAGTGGCAACAACAGTGGTGGAAGTAGGAGTTGATATCCCGAACGCCACAATTATGATTATTGAAGACGCAGATCGCTTTGGCCTTTTGCAGTTACATCAGTTACGGGGCCGCATCGGTCGCGGCGCCCACGCATCTCAATGTTTTTTACTGGCTGAACCTTCAACTAGCGAAGGCCAGGCTCGGCTTGAGGCGATGTGTGAGAGTACCGATGGGTTCGAGTTGGCTGAGAAGGACTTAGAGATAAGAGGCTCAGGCGCAGTGTTTGGTGAGCGTCAGTCGGGATTTACTGACTTAAAACTCGGCCGGCTGCCGCGCGACGAGCCGGTAGTTATTGCTGCTCGGCAAATAGCGGAAGATATTCTCAACTCCGATCCCAACCTTTCCCACCACACGCATCTAAGAGAAGAAGTAGAAGACCTATTGGGCGATTCCGTGGATTTTCTTTTTAAGATCTGATGACTAAATCTGATCGCCGCATTCGGATCATCTCGGGGGAATTTGGTGGTCAACGAATAAGTACCCCGAAAGGCATTCGCCCAACTACCGAACGAGTTCGAGAAGCGATTTTTTCGGCTCAAGGTGACATTGGGGGGTTATCAGTGCTTGATCTCTACACCGGCAGTGGCGCCTTTGGGCTTGAAGCAATGTCGCGTGGTTCGGCCAAGACGGTCTTGGTCGAGCGCAATCGAAATGTCGCGGCCACTTGTCGCGAAAACTTAGAATCGATAGATAAACAAGGCCGAGGGAGACTGGTTGTCAGCGAAGTTTTGACATTTCTATCGGGGTCACCTCCGCCCGAAGCCCCTTTCGATCTTGTTTGCTGCGATCCACCCTACGAAATTGCGGCCACTGAAATTCCTCTGGTTCTGACCAATATCGCCCAACCCGGGTGGCTTACTCCTGATGCTCGGGTGGTAATCGAGCAAGCCGTTGCTAGGGAATTCGGTGAAGTCACCTTTCCTAAAGGGTGGATCACCGCTTCGGAGCGCAAATACGGCGGTACGATTGTAGTAACGCTAAAACTTGCGTGAATCGTTAGTGCTGGTGATAGTCAACGAAAGGCGGAAGAGCTATGGCAACTGCGTTGTGCCCAGGATCATTTGATCCGGTGACTCTTGGTCATATTGACATCATTGAGCGCACCTCTCTTCACTTCGAGTCGGTAATCGTTGCGGTGATTCGAAATCCCCAGAAAGCGCAGTCGCTCTTTGATCTAGAGGAACGTAAAGAGATGTTGCACGAAGTGACTTCGCACCTTAAAAATGTCCGGATAGAAGTTTTCAAAGGTCTGTTAGTTGATTTTGCCAAAGTCCACGGTGCTGATTCGATTGTAAAAGGTTTACGGGCAATTTCAGACTTCGATTACGAACTCCAGATGGCACAAATGAATCAGCGACTTTCTGGGATTGATACTTTTTTTATATCCACTAGCCCCCAAACGTTGTGATTGCATAATGCACGTCGGAAGATTTTGCGCAAG
>SHUY01000073.1 GCA_009694435.1 Acidimicrobiia bacterium
CGATGGGGGTTGATTGCACTTGAAGGACGAAGGGAACCTTTTCTCCTCGGGTTATCAAGCGTGCTTTCCAAATCCCGGCCGTGGGTAAGACCGGTTCGGAGACGTAAACCCCGCGCCCTTGAGGAAGCCCCGAGCGGTAGAGCTTGGTGTCTAAAACCTCGGTTTCACTTGACTCGGGTGCTTGAAGTTCTATTTTCGCCGGTGAGGACGAGTCGTACTTTTTACCTACTGCGACCGCGAGGACCAAGCGCTGGGGAAGAGGCGAGGCGTATAAATCGCTGGAAAGAACGAGTGGGCTTATGTCGCGGTTTTTAGTGGGGAGTGCCCCCGCGACCTTGGCCGATAGGGCCACCAGCGCGACTGAGCCGGTGGCAAGAATAAATGTGCGTCGACTCAGTTCGGGCTCAGACATACCACTATCTTGGCCGAGTGTGGAGCAAAAATCTGTACGCGCAACTTTTACCTGTGACGGTAAAGCCGTAGACCTATCGGTGAGTGAGGGCGAGACTTTGCTCTCGGTCTTGCGAGAGCGATTGGGAGTGGTCTCGGCCAAAGACGGCTGCTCGCCCCAAGGACAATGTGGGTGTTGCACGGTATTGGTCGACGGAGAGCCTCGGCTGGCGTGTGTCACTCCGGTAGCTCGCGTAGTTGACCGAGCGGTTACCACTCTTGACGGCTTACCGAACGACTTGCGCGAATCATTATCGGCCGCCTTTGTAGCCGCGGGGGCGTCGCAGTGCGGATTTTGTACGCCCGGGATCATGGTACGCGCCGCGGCTTTGTTAGAAAAGTCCAACGGTTCGCTCGAACCCGCAACAGTCAATAAAGCGTTGGCCGCTCACTTATGTCGTTGTACGGGGTGGCTCAGTATTAGCCACGCGCTGACGAGTTTTGGTTCGCCGATAGTTGGTGAACGAGATTTGGACGCAGCCGCTCTGAGAGCCGAGATAGAAGGCGGGGTTCACCAAGCAGTGGGTGCTTCGGTGGCCTTAGGTCAAGGGGGTTTCGCCGACGACACTGCTCCGCGCGACGCTCTCGTCGCGGTTCCCCTCCCGCCCGAGTCTTTGGCGCCATCGGTTCACGCCGCCGGTATTGATTGGGTGGTAGCGGACTCGGTCAGGTCGGCTCGAGCTAGATCAGAAAAGATTCCGGGTCGGCGCACAACGCGTGCCGCGTCGGCCCCTTTGGCCTTGGCGCCGCTACCCAAAGGCGGAGCTCGACTGGCCACCGGTTGGGTTGAGCCCGCGTACTTAGAGCCCGACGCGTCTTGGTGCAGCCCGGGCCAGTTGCCCGCTAGCCCTCTCGCCCAAGGCGGAGCTTTTGGCGCCAAAGAGTCGTCGCCCGTAGCCCAAGCGGCCCAAGAATTGTCGAACCATTTCAATACTTCAGTGCGGGTGCTTTGGGCGCGTGAAGATGTGGTTCGGTTGGGCCCAAAACGACCACCAATTTCGGCTACGGCTAAATACGCCAACCAAACAATCGAAATTGTGGGAAAAATAATTAGCACCTCAGTTCCAGTTTTGGCTGGCCCGACTCCCTACGCGTTGTCTATAAATCAATCGTGGGAGTTAGTAGATAGGCCGGGGCCCAAAACTTCGGCGGCAATGAGAGCGTTCCCGTTGGCTGAACTCACCGTACTAATGGATAGTGCTCTAGGTGCGGCGGGAGTAAACCGAGCCGACATCGTGCGAGACGATCGAGTAGCTGCGGTGTTGTTGTCTTCGTGCGCGCAAGAGCCAGAAAGTGGAGCACTAGCGGGGGCGCGCGTTGTTATTAGCCCAGAATCTGGGGCGATCGAGAAAGTTGAAGTTAGCGTTGCCGCCGGCGATCCGCTCGACGAAGTAGTGCTGCGTTCTTATTGTGTAGGCGCTGCTCACATGGCTCTCAGTTGGGTGTTGCGCGAAAGTTTGACGGTTGATTCCGAAACCGGAGAAGTCCTTGACCTAACTATTCGCTCCTTCGACATCTTGCCCGCCGGGCAAACTCCTCTAGTCGAGGTGGCCATTATCGATGACCCCGGCGCCGCGCGACCTTATGCTCGCGATGCCGTATTCGCCGCCGTGGCCGCCGCGATTACCCAAGCAGCGGGGATCGCGGGTACGCCCATTGAGTCCTTCCCTGCCGACACCGCGTGCGGCCAGAGGCTTCTGGGCCGCTAAGGCCCAACAATCGGCGCCCAGGCGCGCTAGCGTTTTGGGTAATGACTGGGGTAGTAATTTTTATAATAATTATGGTGGTCGGAATTCCGATGGCGGTTATGTTCGTCGGCGCTATTTGGAGTGCAGTTTTTGGAATGTTTACCGAAAATGATGCCGACGATCGAGCCGAAGGCACACCGTATTCACTCGACTCCTGATTTTTGTTCGATTTTATAATTCGTTCTAACGAATACGGGCTTGGCCAAATCGGTAGCCCACTGAACGCACGGTTTGAATAAGCCCCGCGTGTTCTTCTCCTAGTTTCGCGCGCAGCCGCCGCACATGAACATCGACCGTGCGCGCTCCACCGTAGTATTCGTAGCCCCAAACCCGGGAAAGGAGTTGTTCGCGGTTAAACACTTTTCCCGGGTGAAGAATAAAAAATTTAAGTAGTTCGTACTCCATAAAGGTGAGGTCTAGAGGCTGATCGCCAAAAGCAGCCTGATAAGTCTCGAGGTTGAGTAACAAATCTCCGTACTCAACTATTTCGGGACGCGATCCTTTTCCGGCTCGCCAAAAAAGGTGTCGTAGCCGCACTTCTAATTCTCGGGGGTGAAAGGGCGACAAACAAAAGTCATCGAATATGTCTTCTCGCAGTTCGAGTTCTCCGAGTTGTGCTCCAGTTATTAAGAGAAGTAACGGTTCGATGGAGTTATCGCGTTTTCTAATTGATCGGCACATCGTGAGCGCGCCTTCAGGATCGTCCTCAGTAGAAATAACGGCTCCCGCCCAACCTTCTTCGGGTTCGCTCGCAAGAGCCACCGCGGGGTTTTTGCAAGCCTGCCAAGCGTGGCCGGCCAAGTCGAGCGTTTGCACTAATAAAACCGGGGGCGGATCGGGGAAAACGAGAAGGGTTTCAGAACTCACAGCCCCAGCCTTAGAGAGTGCCTAAATAGCGGTCCAGTTCGTACGGAGTTACTTGGGCACGGTAGTCCGACCATTCGGCGCGTTTGTTGCGGATGAAGTATTCGAAGACGTGTTCCCCGAGGGCATCGGCCAATAACTCCGATCCCTCCATTAGGTCAATAGCCTCTCCGAGTGATTGGGGAAGAGCCATGATGCCTTCACGAGCGCGCTCTTCGTCAGACATTTGAAAAATATTGTTCGCCGCCTCCGGTGCTAATTCGTAGCCTTCTTTGATTCCCTTGAGCCCTGCGGCCAAAATAACGGAGAAGGCCAAGTACGGGTTGCACGCGGGGTCGGGCGAACGGAACTCGACTCGAGTTGAACTCTCTTTCCCCCGCTTGGCGATCGGCACTCGCACCAGGGCTGAGCGGTTATTGCGGGCCCAGCACACATACGCCGGTGCTTCGTAGCGCACATTGAGTCGCTTGTAGGAGTTGACCCACTGATTAGTTACTGCGGTTATTTCCCGTGCGTGTTTTAGTAGGCCGGCGATAAACGCTTGGCCAGTCTTGGACAGCCCTGCGGGGTCGCGGGGATCATAAAAAGCGTTTTCGTCACCCTCGAATAACGAGAAGTGAGTATGCATCCCCGAACCAAAGTCACCGGCAATGGGCTTGGGCATGAAAGTTGCGTAGACACCAAGTTCGGCCGCTACTTCTTTAACCGCGAGCCGGAAAGTCATGACGTTGTCGGCCATGTTGAGGGCGTCGGTATAACGCAAGTCGATTTCGTGCTGGCTAGGACCTAATTCGTGAAAGCTGTACTCCACCGGAATTCCTAGGGCCTCTAAAGTCATAATCGTTTTTTTGCGCAAACTAGAAACCATGTCGTGCTGAGTAAGGTCAAAAAACCCTGCGTGATCCAGAGGAATGGTCGACGAGGAATTCTCGAAGTAGAAGAATTCCATTTCGGGTCCCGCGTAGAAAGTGAATCCCATTTCGCGGGCTCGGTCGAGATTTCGTTTTAATACTTGACGTGGGTCGCCGGCAAAGGGTTCTCCCGAGATACGAGTGATGTCACAAAAGATTCGCGCCACGGGCGTATCACCGTCGCCCCAGGGAAGAATCTCAAATGTGGTGGCATCAGGAACCGCCAACATGTCGGACTCTTGTACTCGGCTGTAACCCTCAATCGCGGATCCATCGAAAGTCATTCCTTCTTCGAGGGCCGTTTCGAGTTCGGCGGGAGTTATGGCAAAACTTTTAAGAAAACCTAAAACGTCAGTAAACCAGAGGCGGACAAATCGCACCCCTCGTTCTTCAACCGTTTTTAAGACGTAATCAGTCTGTGCGGACATGGCTCTAGTGTGACAGGTCGGCCGAATCTAGTCCTAAGTATTATTACGGCGGGATTACCGAGGCGAACGGGCTACCACGCCCTGAGCGACTTTAATCAGGCGCTTCAAGTCACCCGCGCTGGTTTTGGTGGCTCCGGCCCTCACCCAACTTAGATAGAACACCAGTTTCTTTGTGGCCTGAACAACTAGTTGTCCGGCGGTGGAATTGAAGTAGGCCGTTTGGCCCAAGTTGTCGATATCTTTTATGGAGTCGTCGGCCAAGTCGGCGTAAACCCGCTCGTCTTCAATAGCGGCTTGAGCACTAGAGCGTCCGGTAATGAACGGGTAGACCTGATTGGCGGCCACGATTCCTCCCGGGGGCTGGGTATGGTCAACTCCAACTTCTGCGGTGCAGCCAAATTTTCCTACTAAGCCGGTGTCTGGAAGCACTACTACTGGTTTCCCAAACTGCCGGCCAATTTCACTCGCCGATAACAGCGTGCAGGCATCTCCCAATTTAACCCGGGGCCCCTTGGCGGTTTTTGCCGCCACCGCCGGCGAAAGGGAAAAGGCCAGGGCCACTAAAACGGCGGTACTGATCCCCAGCAACTTAGGGCCAAGATTTTTTGTTATCGCCACGGGCGTCTCCTAGTAGAGGAAGTTGTTAGAACTAGAAACTTTAGTGGAGTGCCTTCCCTTGGTGTCCGCGAGGTTTTCCAACCCGATTGCCGTTATCAGATTTGAGTATCCAAAACCCCCGCCTATCCTTGGGGGTATGAGTCGATTGCGCATCGCCATCGCCCAACTCAATCTGGTGGTGGGTGATCTGGGCGCGAACGCGTCCGTAATCCAGAACGCAATAACGCGAGCGGAAGAGTCTGATTGCGACTTAGTGGTATTTCCCGAGTTAGCCCTCACTAGTTATCCACCCGAAGACCTAGTGTTGCGGCCGGCTTTCGTCGATCAAGTAGCCGAAACGTTGGATCAAGTGGCGGCCCACACCGGAAATGCTCTTGCGGTAATTGGGTTTACCGAAAGAGTAGAGGGAGAAACTCCCAACTTGGCCAATTCAGTCGCGCTGTGTGTGTCCGGGAAAGTCATTGGCGTATACCGCAAACAAAAACTGCCCAACTATTCCGTATTTGATGAGGCCCGTTATTTCGTCCCGGGTACGCAAGACGGTCCGCTCTTGTCAATAAAGAAAATACGAGTGGCAGTTTCTATTTGTGAAGACATCTGGAGTACTGATGGGCCAGTTCCGCGTCAGTGTGCTGCTGGAGCCGATCTAGTAATTAATGTCAACGCTTCGCCTTATTATGCCGGCCGACTGGCGATGCGGGAAGAGATGTTGACTGAGCGCACTCGCCAGACGGGTGTTCCTGTGTTGTCGGTCAATCTGGTTGGTGGCCAAGACGAACTGGTTTTTGATGGCGGATCGATGTTGGTTGACCGCGATGGGCAAGTAGTAGCGCGGGCGCGCCAGTTTGAAGAAGATCTTATGATTTTCGACTTCGACGTTTTGCCCCAAGAGAAAACCTCTGATTTACCCGAAATAGAAGTTTCTCCGTCAGCGCCGGAGGAAGAACCTGACTTAGATTTCATTCCTCGGCTTGAGCCGGTGTTGTCTCCCGATAGCGAGATCTACGCCGCTTTAGTACTGGGAACTCGCGACTACGTGCGCAAAAATGGTTTCTCCGAGGTCATTTTGGGCTTGTCGGGGGGTATCGATTCGTCGCTGGTGGCCGCTATCGCCGTCGATGCTCTCGGAGCCGACCGGGTCACGGGGGTGCTTATGCCTTCTCGTTTCTCCAGTGCCGGGAGTATCACCGACGCCACCGAATTGGCGGCCAATCTTGGCTTGGCCACCTTGACGATTCCCATTGAACCCGCCCACGATGCTTTTTTGTCGATGTTGGCGGAAACTTTTACGGGTTCTGAATCTGGGCTTGCGGAAGAAAATCTTCAAGCCCGAATTCGGGGCACCATATTAATGACTATCTCCAATAAATTTGGAGCGATGGTGCTAACTACAGGCAACAAGAGTGAGATTGCGGTTGGCTACTCAACTCTTTATGGCGATATGGCCGGTGGTTTTGCGGTAATAAAAGATGTTTCTAAGACTCAAGTAGTCGCACTGTGTCGCGATCGTAATAGGCAATCCGAGGGAGAATTGATTCCGTTATCGGTAATCAATAAACCCCCGAGTGCCGAATTGCGCCCCGACCAACTAGATAGCGATTCGCTTCCTTCCTACGACGTGCTGGATTCGATAATTGAAGCGTACGTAGAAGGCGATTTATCGCTCGCGGACATAATCGCCAGTGGTGCCGATCCAGATACGGTGCGTCAAGTCGCGGGTTTGATTGATCGCAACGAATACAAACGACGCCAAGGTGCCCCCGGGGTGCGAGTTTCGCCCAAAGCATTCGGGAAAGATCGGCGACTCCCCATTACCAATCGCTGGTCAAGTTAGAGCAGTGACAATTCGACGCTATTACGGCGAGCTGGCCTTGGTGATAGCCGCTTTTTTTTACGGCTCCACCTTCCCCCTAGTCAAAGATGCGCTGGTCGGCTTAACTCCGATGGGTTATTTATTTTTGCGCTTCGCGGTTGCGACGTTGGCGCTTATACCTTTTGCGGTGATCATCGCCCGCTCTAAGCGCCAAAACCGGCGAATGTTATTGAAGGTGGGTTTTATCGCGGGGATTTTGCTCTTTATTAGTTACGTTGCCCAAACGGTCGGGCTGCAGTACACCACGCCATCAACCTCAGCTTTTTTCACCAGTATGGGGGCGTGCTTTGTTCCGATTATAGAAGCGGTAGTGCGCCGTCATATTCCGTCCCCAGTGGTCATAGTCGGAATTGCTATCGCTACCGTCGGACTCTATTTTCTCAACGGGGCCAACTTGGATATCGGTTGGGGAACTTCCCTAACTTTAGTGTGCGCGTTATTTTTTGCCGGCTGGGTGGTTTACATCGGTGCGTACGCCAATCGACTTAACCCAATTTCTCTGACTACTGTTCAACTAGCTGTGGTAACAGTATTTTGTTTTCCTGCCGCCCTAGGTCAAGGAATTGGCTCTATCGACAACTTGGCCATATTCGCCATTGTGTTTACCGGAATCGGATGTTCGGCTATTGCTTTTTCGCTCCAGACCTACAGTCAACGCCGCATTTCGCCCAGTCGTACGGCACTCATACTTTTACTGGAGCCGGTCTTTGCGGTAATTGTTAGCGCCCTATACGGCGAGTACTTCGGGGCTATTTCTATTCTGGGTGCCGTCGTCATTCTCGTTGGTATTTCCATAACCGAATTTGGTCCCGGTCGTCGTAAAGCCGAAGCGGCCGACGTCGAAGCTGAATCAGAGCTCGAGTCGAGGCTCCACTGAAAAATCTGGGTTCCTCAAGATTGCCCAAAACTCCGAACTCGGCCTGATTTCCCCCTTTTGCTCTCAGGGCAAAAACGGCGAGCCCGTGTTTGACCTGATACCGAATAAAGGATTTGGAGCCCCTTGACGACACCCGTATGGTGGAGGTCTCCCGTTTCATAATTTGGGATCGCAAATACTCGACCTACCGAAAGGCTCAACCCGTGGCCAGAGCTCGCACCGAGCGCGACGAAGAAGATCTAGTTCGCCTGTATCTCACCGATATTGGCCAGTACCCGCTGCTGACTAAGGACGACGAAGTTCGTCTTGCCCAAGAAATCGAAGCCGGAATCGCGGCCCGCGAAGATCTGGCTAAAGAAACTAAGCGCAAGATAACTCCCGAAAAAAAACGGACGCTTAAACGAGCGAGCCGTAACGGCGAGCGCGCCGAGCGTACTTTCGTCCAGTCAAACCTCCGCCTAGTTGTTTCAATCGCGAAGAAGTATCAGGCATCAGGGCTACCTCTGTTGGACTTGATTCAAGAGGGAAACTTGGGCCTTATGCACGCGGTGGAGAAGTTTGATTGGCGCAAAGGTTTCAAATTCTCTACTTACGCGACTTGGTGGATTCGCCAGGCCATTACTCGCGGTATTGCTAACACTGGCCGCACGATTCGCCTCCCAGTGCATGCCGGAGACACTCTGGCTCGTTTGCAAAAAGCCCGTTCGCGTTTAGAACTTAAGTTGGGTCGCCAAGCCACTTTGGCCGAGTTAGCTGCTGAAGTAGAGATGGACGAAGACAAGGTGACTGAGGCATTGCGTTTTGCGGCCGAACCTCTTTCTTTGTCCGAACCACTACGGGAAGATGGCGACGCCGAACTGGGTGACATCGTGCAGGACCGTCTGGCGGAGAATCCGTTCGAAATGGCGGCGACAACTTTGCTGGCTAACGAAATCGAAAAATTAATGGCTCCGCTTGACGAACGCGAACGCGAGATACTGGCTCTACGTTTTGGTCTCGATCGGGGCGAGCCCCGCACGCTCGAAGAAGTTGGGGCGCATTTTGACCTGACTCGAGAGAGGATTCGCCAGATCGAAGCTCGGGCGATGAGTAAATTACGTCACCCTTCTGCCGATACTGGCGCTCGAGACCTCATCTCGGTTTAGCGCGAGACTCTTTCTTGGAGGTGAAAGGGGTCTGGTGGCCCTCCTCGTCTTCAAAACGAGTGGGATGGGTTTTCTCGTCTGGTGGGTTCGATTCCTGCCGCCTCCGCCAAAGTTGGGCTACCGTTCGCTAGGCGAGATGATCAGTTCGGAGATTTTCCGGCACAACCTCTAAGGAGTGATTATGAAGAAGTTGCTTTTTCTGTTGGTGTTAGTAGCGATCGGGTTTGTAGTCGCTCAGCGTTTGCGCGAAGCCTAAATCGCCATCGGCCCCGGTCGCGAACGCCGCCGGCGAATCAACCACCACAAAGTGGCTACCCCTACACTCAATACCCCTACTGCTACCACCGAGCGAGCGTTGGGGGCTAAGCGTGAGCGCATGCGCACGGGGTGAGAAAATTTCTTAATCGGCCACCCCTGAGCGCGCGCCATACGGGCCAAGTCGCGGTCGGGGTTGACCGCCACTGGGTTGCCTACTGTTCGCAACATCGTTTCGTCGGTGACTGAATCGCTGTAAGCGTAAGAAGCGCTCAAGTCGAAATCTTCTTTTATGGCCATTGCTCGCATTGCCGATGCCTTGTTTGGGCCCGCACTATAGAACGCAAGTTGGCCGGTGTAATTTCCCGCCGCGTCAATTTCGGCACGAGTGGCAATGATTTCGTCTATCCCTAGCGCTTCAGCTATGGGGCGAACTATTTCTTCGGGCGAAGACGAAACAATTACGACCACTCGGCCAGCATCCTGATGAGATTCAATTAGCTCTATCGCCTCAGAGAAAATTATTGGTGTCACCACATCGTCGAGCGTCTCGCGCACGATTTGCGCCACTTGTTCTTGGTTCCAATTAGTGATTAGCCCCAACATGGCAACACGAAGTTTTTCCATTTTGGCTTCACCCGCTCCGACAAGCATAAAAACCACTTGCGCGTAGGCGGTGCGAATGATGG
>SHUY01000074.1 GCA_009694435.1 Acidimicrobiia bacterium
GTAGCCGACATGGGCAAAAGGGAGAACTACTAGCCGACGGTCTCCCGGCCTAGTGAGTTCGCCGATGTTGCGGGAAATCGCTTCTTGAGCTTGATGGTTATAGACCGCACCTTTTGGATCACCGGTTGTTCCACTAGTCCATACGATGCAAGTTGGGTGAGTGGGTTTTAAGTCCGGAAAATTTTTCGGCGGCGGCGCGCCAAAAGCCTCTTTTAAGTCTGGCAGCCGGAAAATAGTATTAGTTGAAATTTCGGCGGGTATCTCCACGCCATCGTCTACTACGCCAACGACAGGCTGAGTCCTGCGTAAGATGCTGAGTTGCTCGTAGGGGCCAAGGCGTAAATTGATCGCAGAAGTTATTGCCCCAACCCTCAAGGCTCCTAGATAGCAAACCGCGAATTTGATTGATGAGGGTAAAAGGAGAGCCAATACGTCTCCGGGCTTTACTCCACTATTCATCAGTGTTGCCGCAAACCCGTCAGCACAACGATCAAGCCACTGATAAGTCCCTCGACGGTTACCGTGCACATAAGCGTCTCGGTCGGGATATTTATGGGCCGCTATTCTTAGCCAATCGGCAGTTAGCAAGGGATATTCCACGGTGTTGCAGCGTATCGGTTTCAACGGGACGGGTATATTGGCCGATCAAGATAAGTAATCGCAGAGAGGCGAAAATGGCTCGATTTGATGATCTAATTGCTGTAGTCACCGGTGCCGGGTCAGGGCTTGGGTACGCCACCGCGCAGCGCTTGGCGGAAGAAGGGGCCACGGTTGCTTTATTGGACTTAAATCTCGATGCGGCCACAACGGCTGCTAAAAAAATAAATTCTGGCCAAAAATCGGCTCGTGCTTATTCGGTTGATGTGGGTAAATGGGAATCGGTTGACAAAACCGTGGCGAAAGTGATTTCTGACTTAGGACAGCCAGATATTTTGGTCAATTGCGCGGGTATCGGCAAGTTTGTTCGTAGTGAACTTGAAACTCAGGAGAACTGGGAGCGCATTATCGGAGTAAATTTGACTGGCACATTTTTGATGTGTCGCAGTGTTCTTCCGGGAATGATTGAGAAAGAAAGTGGCTCGATCGTCAACATAGCGTCTAACGCAGGATTGATGGGGCAACCGTATTCTGCCGCTTACTGTGCGTCTAAGGGGGGAGTAGTGAATCTGACTCGAGCACTCGCAGTGGAGTATCGCTCTCGAGGTGTTCGAGTTAACGCGGTTGCTCCTGGAGGAATGAACACACCGATGATCGATACTTGGGGATTCCCCGAAGGCGCGAGCAGAAAAGATTTTGCTCGTATTATGTCGCCCCTAGGAAACTCTGAGCCGGCCGAAATAGCAGCCCTGGTTGCCTTTATTGCTTCTAGTGATGGTCGTTACATGGTTGGACAAATCGTGGGTATGGACGGTGGGATTACTTGTGGTTAGGGAGCAAAAATGGAATTAACTGATAGCGCGGGGTTGTGGGAAATAGTTGTTGCTCGGGCCCAAGAAAATCCCGATGCGGTGTTGGCGATTGATGAAGACGGCCGCACACTAACGGCTCAGGGATTTCTTGAAGTGGCCGAGCGGGCCGCAGCGGGGCTGGCTGAGTTAGGGGTCGGACCCGATGTTCGGGTTTCGTGGATGTTACCGACTTGGTTGGAATCCGCAGTGCTGGTAGCCGCTTTATCTCGGCTTGGCGCGATACAAAATCCGATGCTGCCAATTTTGGGGCCGCGAGAAATGAAGTTTATCGTCAAACAAACTAAGGCCAAATTCTTTATTGTTCCTTCGGAGTGGCGGGGAAGAGAATTTAGATCCGAAGCGCAAGCCATTGCTGACGAAGTTTCTGATTTAAAAATTCTTATCGTCGACCATCAACTTCCCGAAGGCGACTTAGAGTCACTACCCGAGCCCCCGGGCGCGATTACTAATGAATCTGACCCTGTGCGCTGGATTTTCTATACCTCGGGTACAACTGCCGACCCCAAAGGTGCTCGGCATACTGACCTAACAGTAAAAGCCTCGGCGATTGGAATGATCAACGCTTTAGAAATCGACGACTCTGATCGTGCCGCGATGGTCTTTCCTTTTACTCATATCGGTGGTATCGGATGGCTTTACGCGATGCTAATGACGGGTTGTAGGTGCATATTTGTTGAAGCTTTTATTCCGGACACCACAATCCCGGTGTTAGTGCGTGAGCAAGTAACTCTGGCTGGAGCAGGGACTCCGTTCCATATGGCTTATTTAGCCGCGCAGAGAGAAACGCCGGAGTCTCCGCTTTTCCCTGATGCTCGGGCTTATCCGGGCGGCGGTGCGCCTAAACCTCCTCAGTTGCATTTCGATGTAAAGAATGAATTAGGAGGCGTAGGGATTGTCTCGGGTTATGGACTTACTGAGGCTCCGATTCTTACGATGAACTCAGTCCATGACCGCGATCAGCAGTTAGCGGAAACGGAAGGAACACCTACTCCAGGAGTAACGCTTCGGATAGTTAAATTTGACGGCGAGATAGCCAACGCGGGCGAAGAGGGTGAAGTTCGAGCCAAGGGACCCCAGATTTTTAAGGGTTATCTGGATTCCCCCCTTGACGCCGATGCGTTTGATGAGCAGGGATGGTTCCGCACGGGCGACATTGGCTGTCTAGATGACGATGGTCATTTGCGTATTACCGGACGAGTCAAGGACATCATCATCCGCCACGGCGAAAATATCTCTGCCAAAGAGTTAGAAGACCTTCTTTTCACTCACCCCGACATCGTTGACGTTGCCGTTATTGGTTTACCTGATCCTAAGACTGGTGAGCGAGCATGTGCGGTAATTACTCTTGTCGACGGATCTAGTGAACCTACTGCCAAAGATTTGTTCGATTTTTTAACTGCTGCTGGGCTGGCTAAGCAAAAAGTCCCGGAACAAATTGAAGTCGTTGACACTATCCCTCGCAACGCATCGGGCAAGGTTCTCAAACATGATTTACGAGATCTCTATTCCCCTTAGCCTGTTCAACAAAAGCATTGAATATCGATTGTTGACCGAGGTCGGTAGCAGTGGTGTCTTCCGGATGCCACTGAACGCTGACTACCCACGGCAAGTTTGAGTCAGAATATTCTGTTGCCTCAATTACTCCATCACTCGTACGAGCAGTAACTCTAAGACCTGCGCCGGGGGCGGTGATTATTTGATGATGATGGCTCGAACACGAGAGGCGATCAAAACCAACCGCGCGAGACAATCGGGTAGCGGGTTCAATAACGACATCGTGCATTACCTCACCGTCGTCCAGCCCGGGTTTACCGTGCGAATCCAGATCGGTGCGGCCCGATATATCTTGATCAAGAGTTCCGCCTAGAGCGACATTGAGCAATTGGTGGCCGCGACAAATTCCCAGTATGGGCATTTGCCTTTCTAACGCTCCTCGCAATAAATCTAGTTCGGCCTGGTCGCGTTTTAGATCCGAGGCCAGTATCGGTTTAGTGGCGGCTTCACCATAACTTTTAGGGTCAATGTCGCCCCCTCCTAGAAGCAGCAAACCGTCAAGTCGATCTAAAATTGTATCTACGTTATTCGCGTTAAAGTCTTCGGCCAGAACGATGACTTCTTGTGCCCCTGCTCGTCGTAGCGATTCAACATAACGAATTGGGACGCCAAGAGTGTCACTGTGCCAATGTCGTATTGCCCCTTTTTTTATTCGTGGGTAGGAGGGGATAGCGATAAACGGTAGTGGTGAGTTGGTGCTCATTTTAGAATTGCTCAAAGCAGCGCCGGCGCTCCCAGTCAGTTATCACACCACCAAAGGCCGCCCATTCTTGGCGGGCGGTATTGAGCAAGTGGCCGTGAACTAGCTCACCAAAAGATTCTTTGGCTACCGCACTAGTAGAAAAACATTCAATGGCCGAAACAATGTCACTAGGAATACGAGTTTTAGTGCCCAGATTATTTTTATCGGTTGAGTACGCGTTGCCGTTGAACGCGGGTCCTGGATCCGTTTGTGCCTTTATTCCAGAAAGACCGGCGGCGATTGTGGCGGAAAAAGCCAGATAGGGATTGCAATCTGCGCCGGGTAGCCGATTTTCTACTCGATGACTAGCACCGTCGTGTCCGACTACTCGGAATCCACAAGTGCGGTTGTCGGTGCCCCAGGCAATAGCGGTGGGAGCCCAAGATTCAGACTGGTATCTCTTGTACGAATTGACCGTAGGGGCATACATCCAAGCCAGTTCACGGGCGTGGGCCAATTGCCCTCCGAGCCACCCCCGAAACTCTTTTGACATATTTTCGTCACCGTTAGGATCGTGCATAAGCGAAGTTTTGCCGTCAAGTGACCAAATACTTGAATGGATATGACAGGAAGATCCACTTTGGTCCATATCGTATTTCGCCATGAAAGTTATAGAGCGATCGTTTAGATCAGCAATTTCTTTGGCTCCATTTTTATAAATCACATGGTTATCAGCCATGGTCAGGGCGTCGGCATAGCGGATATTGATTTCGTGTTGCCCTGCTCCAGCTTCTCCTTTAGAAAATTCGACTGGGATGCCAGCCCCGCCAATGCCGTTTCTTATCGCGCGAATTATGTATTCGTCACGCGTAGTTTGCAGTATGTGGTAGTCCTCGTTGTATCCCGAGTGGTACTCGAGGTATTGGTAGTTTTGATTACGAGCATCTCGATACGAGTCCTGAAATAGATAAAACTCAAGTTCAGACCCACATTTAATCTGGAATCCTGCTTCAGCCGCTTTTTCTATTTGGCGTTGCAAAATACGCCGAGGAGAAACTTCTACCGGTTCTCCACTGTGAACATCAAATAAATCACACAAAACTAAAGCAGTTTTTTCCAGCCACGGAATAAGGCGCAGGGTAGATAAATCGGGCCGGCCAGAAAAGTCACCGTAGCCCTTAGCCCAGTTTGCGTATTCGTATCCATCTAGTGGAGTCATGTCGACATCAAGGGCTAATAGATAATTGCACGCCTCGATACCCTCTTGAATTACATGGTCGACAAAAAAATTACCGGTGACTCGCTTTCCCATTAAACGGCCCTGCAAGTCAGTGAAGGCCACTATTACGGTGTCAATAGATCCACCGGCCACCATTTGGTCTATTTCTTTTATAGAAAGTAATCCCGTCAGACGACTCATCTTATTTCAGTCCTCTGGGGTGACGTAGGCCGCAGTGATACCACCATCAACAACCAATGCCGCTCCAGTCATAAAGGATGCGTCATCCGAAGCAAGAAATAGTGCCGCCTTAGCAATTTCTTCTGGTCTACCGGGTCGTCCCATAGGTATGTGCATTAGCCGTCGGCGAGCCCATTCGGGGTTGGCCATAAGTTCAGCCAATAAGGGAGTGTCAATCGGGCCCGGACACAAAGCATTAGCTCGAATTTTTTTGCGCGCGTACTCGACGGCAATTTCTCGTGTCATTGCTAACACTCCACCTTTACTCGCGGTGTAAGCAATTTGAGGAGTAGCAGCACCCATGAGAGCAACGAACGAAGCTACGTTAATGATGGAACCACCACCGGAGGCGATTAAAGCGGGTATTGCGTATTTGCAACCCAACCAAACCCCTTTTAAATTTACCGCTAATACTTGATCCCAAGTCGAACTTGAGGTTTCGGTTAGCCCACCGTCATCGGCCGGAAATATACCCGCGTTGTTATAAACAATATGGAGTGCACCGAAATTATCAAGCGCACCTTTAACCATCGCTTGAACTTGTTGTTCATCCGAAACGTCGGCCGCGATAAATGCGGCCTGTCCGCCTTCGGACTTAATTGCCTCTACGGTGGCTTTACCCATTTCCGCGTTAATATCTACCACCATGATGCGGGCACCTTCGGCGGCGAATATCTGGGCGGCGACACTTCCCATTCCGGTGCCGGCCCCAGTGATGAGGGCTACTTTTCCCTTGAGTCGATCCATCCCTCTATGCTGCCGCGAATGGACCCTCTCAAGCACTTCGCATACTTGGCCTCATTAGAGGGCCGGTTTTTATGAAAGTTTCCGTGACCATATCGGGGTTGGCTCGGCTTTTTGGCGACGACCTCGCGGCGGTCCTTTCGGTGGCTCAAGTCGCCGACGAAGTGGGGATCAATCAGTTGGTAATTCCTGATCATTTAGCTATTGGTGATCGCACCGACCGCTATCCGTTCGGAACTTTCCCGTATCCACCGGAAGAACCTTGGCTAGAACCACTGACTACTTTGTCCGCCTTTGCGGCGGTTACTAAAAAAATTCGACTAGGGACCGGGATACTTATCACTCCGCTGCGGGGTGCTTTAGTAACGGCAAAGACTGTGGCCACTCTCGATGTTTTGTCGAAAGGGCGCCTCGATCTTGGCCTAGGCACTGGTTGGCAACGCGAAGAATTTATTGATCCCGGCGCTCCGTTTGCTGATCGCGCCGAGCGTGCGGACGACATTATTCGTGCTTGCCGAGCCCTTTGGAGTACTCCACCCCCAGTTTCATTTTCTTCGCCTTCGTTTTCGTTCAAAAATTTATGGTGTGAACCCCGACCAACCCAAGTCGGTGGGATCCCTTTATGGTTTGGTGGTGGGGCAACTCTTTCGACCGCTTCGCGCATAGCCGAACTAGGGAATGGCTGGTTACCCATTGGAGCGATGAGCGACGACGATTTGAAGAGAGGGATCGAATTGATACGCGGTTCCTTCGCGGCCGTGGGTCGAGATCCCGCCACTCTGTGTGTGCGAGCAGGTCTTCCTGCGGTTACTGACAAGAATGGAGATTTCGACTTAGAGGCCACATTGGTTCCGGTTCCGGCTTTGGCGGCTGAGGGGGTAACCACGGTATCCCTCGCCCTCGGCCGATTTTTAAAAAATCGTGATGCTATTAACCCATTCTTATCTGAATTAGGGGCAGCTTTCTCTTAAAGCATCCCGCAAGGAATTGGGGTTGCGAACAACCTACGCTAGAGAAAGTGATATATAAAAAATTTATCTATAGCTCAGTGATCCTATTGTCCATCTTGCTAGTCGTTTCAACTGCGTTGGTTGATATCTCCAAGGCACGAACATCAATAAAAGATGAAAAGTTAAAATGGACGGCGTGCGGTAGTGGGGGCCAGTGCGCTCGCTTGATCGTTCCGCTTGACGACACAATCTCTGGCGGTCCAACGATCAAACTGGCTCTTGCTCGAGTGAAAGCCCGTGATCCCGAAAAGCGCATTGGTGCTTTGGTGGTTAATCCTGGTGGTCCCGGCGCTCCGGGGGCTCAGTTCGCTCTTGATTTCGCTGCTAGTTTGCCCGAGGTTATCCAAGATCGTTTCGATATTGTTGGTTTCGATCCCCGGGGGACAGGTAAAAGTGCCGGAGTCGATTGCACCGACGATTTGGATTCTCTTTACGCTCTTGATTGGGCTCCTGACACCGAGTTCGCCCGCACTCAACTTGAAGAAGGCTTCCGCAATCTGGCCAACGCGTGCAGTAAGTCTGACGGGGACAAACTCCCGTTTTTGTCCACTCGAAGAGTGGCTCGCGACCTAGAGCTAATTAGGGCTGCCCTCGGAGAAAAACGTCTTACTTATTTGGGTTATTCGTACGGCACTTACCTAGGAGCGCAATACGCAAATCAGTACCCCGATCGAGTGCGAGCCTTTGTTCTTGATGGCGCAGTTGACCCCAGTCTTGATGCCCAGAGTCTCCAAGTCCAGCAATCAGAGGCTTTTGAAAACTCTCTCAATCTTTTTCTGCAGGATTGCTCTGAGAGCACTGACTGCGCTTTTCACAAAAATGGTGAGTCGGCCTCCGCCTACGACAAGATAAGAACACAAGTAGGGGAGACTCCTTTAACTGTTAATGATGGCGAGAAGCGAAAACTTAACGGAACCCTTTTCGATATAGGTGTTTCACAAATCCTCTACGAAGGCGAAGATGGTTGGGCGACTCTGGCCTCTGCGCTCGCGGCTGCCGATGACGGTGACGGTGCTGAACTTTTGTTTTATGCCGATTTATACACTGGAAGGATAGGGAAGGGGAGTTACGACAATTTAACTGAGTCGTTTTTTGGAGTGGGGTGCATCGACGGTCCCGATGTTGGGGGTATTGAAGGAGTTCGCCGCATCGAATCGGCTGCCGCCGCGGCCGCGCCTCGGCTAGGGCGTTCTATCGTCAACAATTCTTTAGTATGCGCGTTTTGGCCAGTAGCAGCCGAACCGTCAGTTGCTCTGCCGGCGCAGACGAACAAGCCGATACTAGTAATTGGGACTCGCAACGACCCCGCCACCCCGTTGGCCTGGGCGGAAGGTTTAACTAAAGAGCTGGGTAATGCAGTTCTAGTTACCACTGAAGGTTCCCAGCACACGGCTTACGCTTCGGGCAAAGACTGTGTCGATAGTCTGGTGAACCGTTATTTAATCTCTACCAAAGCGCCCAAGATAGGCACTAAGTGCTGAGACAAGAGACTTGAGTGCTCGCCCGATAGGATTCGTTCTCGAATGGACCTTCGCTACTCTGAGTCAGATGAGTTATTTCGTGATGAACTAAGGGTCTGGCTTAAGTCTGCTCTTTTATCTCTCGGTTCCGTTCCCCAACGCGAAGACTGGGACGAGCGGGTGCGCTTCGACACTGAATGGCAAAAAAAACTTTTCGATGCTGGCTACGCAGGAATGAATTGGCCGCGTGAATACGGTGGTCGAGATGCTTCCCCCAGCGAGCAGATGATATTTTTGGAAGAAACCACTCGCGCTCGAGCCCCGTACGTGGGTGTCAATTTCGTCGGCACACTCCATGCCGGCCCCACTTTGGTAGCCGAGGGAACTGATAAGCAAAAAGCGGAACACTTACCTAGAATTCTGAGCGGTGAAGAAATCTGGTGTCAGTGTTTTTCTGAGCCCGATGCGGGTTCTGACCTAGCAGGATTGTCAACCCGAGCGGTACGCGACGGAGACGACTACATAGTGTCGGGTCGTAAGACTTGGTGTTCTTTTGGTCATGTAGGTGAATTTGGAGAGTTACTTGTGCGCACTGATCCAAATGCCCGCAAGCACCGGGGGATTACTTGGTTGATTTTGCCGATGAACTTGCCCGGTATAGAAGTACGGCCAATCGAGACTCTTTTAGGCTCGTCAGAGTTTTGTGAAGTTTTCCTTGACGACGTTAGGGTTCCCGTCGAAAATCGAGTGGGTGAAGAAAATGATGGCTGGCGGGTAACTAATGTCACTTTGGCTTTTGAGCGAGGAACTGCTTTTGTCACTGAGATGATCGATGCTCTGCAGATGGCTGAAGATCTCGCGCCTTCGGTGGTTGACAAAAGTGAACGGCGAGAGTTGGCTCATGTAGTTGCTGAACTTGATGCTTTATGGGCACTAACTAAACGCAATGTTTCACAGGCCGCTCAGCGGGGAGTGCCCGGGCCCGGAGCGATGATGTTGAAGCTTGCGTACTCCCAAGTGCGAGAGCGTTTAGGCGAGATATGTATGCGGGTGCTTGACCGCAGAGCGTTCGA
>SHUY01000006.1 GCA_009694435.1 Acidimicrobiia bacterium
TGATGGCGCGAACGCCACCTTAGAAAAATTGTCCGCAGCCCGTGATGCCGGAGATTTCTCGGCCATTGTGGGTTTAGAAAAAACTTTGGCCTTCAATGCGTCTGGTCATGTGTTGCATTCAATACTCTGGGAGAACTTAAGCCCGAACGGCGGTGGCGAACCAACGGGTGCGCTTGCCGACGCAATCGGTGAAAACTTTGGTGGATTTGACGCCTTCAAAGCCCAGATGACTAACGCAACTGTCACAGTGCAGGGGTCGGGTTGGGGTGCGCTTGTATGGGAGCCGCTGGGCAAGAATTTGTTGGTTCAACAAATTTATGACCACCACGCAAACTCAGTGCAGGGCTCAACCCCGTTGTTAGTCATTGATGCATGGGAACACGCGTACTACCTGCAGTACGAAAATCGTCGCCCAGATTATGTCAATGCTGTCTGGAATGTCATTAACTGGGATGATGTAGCCAAGCGATTCGCTCGCGCAACTGTCTAGGCCCTTCTTTATAAGGACTTTGAAGCTCTAATTATTTCTCTAGCCACGCCCAGCAACCTCTCGTTAAGGGAGCACCGAGAACCCACAGTTACAGAACCAGAAGTGAATCAGTGCGATCGCTTCCCGGCTCGCTCGAGCATTACTGCGAGATCTGCGCGAATGGGCATCGGTTGGGTCGCCGGCACAGATGCCCGCCCGGAGTTACCGGTTGGATACCTCGTCGCTGAAGCGGGTCCCGCAGCAATGAGTCGAACGAGTTGTCCTGTGATTTCGGATCGGGATCGTTGAGTGATTGCCGCTGACAACATCGAGGCGTGCACGCGGATATGAAGACTCGCCCAGGGTTGACTCAACACATGGGCGTCTTCGAGCAATCCCCAGCATCGATCCCACTCTGACTGCGACCGGGCCTGACGAGCTTCACCACGATTTCGTTCCACTTGCTGACGCAGTTCCTTGAACGCTTGCAGCTTCACTGGATCTCGCTTCACGATGCCGCCCTTCGTTTGAAGGTCTATGCGAGCAAGCTGCGGAGCATCCAAGCAGTCTTTTCATGAATCTGAATGCGTTGGGTTAGCAGATCTGCGGTGGGTTCATCTGCGGCACCATTCACCACGGGGTAGAGGGAGCGCGCAGTTCGAATAACTGATTCTTGCCCTTCCACTAGTTTTTGAATCATCTCTTGGGCATTAGGTGTACCGGCGCCCTCTTCAACGGACGAGAGTTGTGTAAATTCTGAATAACTGCCGGGGGCAAGAACATCGAGAGCGCGAATTCTTTCTGCAATGAGGTCGACAGCCAGCGCAAGTTCGGTGTACTGGGTTTCGAACATGAGATGCAATGTTTGAAACATCGGCCCAGTGACATTCCAATGGAACTTGTGTGTCTTGAGGTACAACGTGTATGTATCTGCAAGTAGGTGTGACAACCCGTCGGTGATTGCGAGACGGTCTTTTTCTTGGATACCTAAATTGGCGGGCATATTATTCTTTCTTTAACGATAGATTGAGGGTTTAGAAATTTTGACGTTGAGTACCACGAAACAAATTTTGTGACGCGAGATTTTTTGTTTGTTGCGGCATAACCTATGGGGCGCAAACGCGAAAGTCAACTTCAGTCGGGACGCGCCACCGGTACATGCGCACATTCAACTCATTGATCGAACGAATTCCGACCTAGGCAAGGGTCACGGGCGCACATCGCCGATCACGCTCGACGGCAAAGTAGTTGATTCGTATCACTACTCGGCAACATATGAATTCCCTCATTTCATTGGCTGCTTTACCGGAACACCAATTCCGTAATTACGTTCTTTCACCGACTCAATCTCCCCACTACGCTGTCGCCTAGATAGTGCATGATTTGGCGACGAGTTTCGTGCCACGTTCCGCGCTATCCCCGCCCTCGTAGCTCAGGGGATAGAGCTTCGGTTTCCTAAACCGTGTGCGCAGGTTCGAATCCTGCCGAGGGCACCAGCGTTTTACACCGTAATACTTTCATGCATTTTCTGCCGACGCGCCTGGCGGTGACCGGCCTGACCAACCTCGCGGTGAAGGTTTTGGACTTAGATGCCGCTTGCGTCTTCTATGAAGAGTTCGGAGTAATCGTCCGACGCCTGACGCTAGTGATTTGTGTAATCGATTGGCCCTGAATCTTTTACGCCAATAGCGAAACAGAAACAATGTATAGGGGCGTGATCGCTCACGGGGCGCAGGGTATGGACAACGTCGGGCGGGATGTGCACAAGGTCACCTTGACGGATCTCACGCTCCTCATCACCTATTTGCATAATTCCTCGGCCATTGAGGACATAATAAAACTCGTGGGTTGGATGTGAATGAGGCTCAACGTACCCACCGCCTGCCACTTCGAATTCGTTGACGAGTTCTAAGAATCCGCCCTCGGTGATGTCCTTAAACTCACGGGACTTAATCATCCACCAAACGGGAACCGTTCCGTTGTGTTCAACAATCGGCTCAACATCTTCGATACTTCGAACATCCATGGTTCACTCTCCCGAATATTTGTAGTCGTCAAACTAATGTTTAGCATCTCGACCCCGGTTTGCTGAACAATCAGCCCGCGGTCAGCCGTTTCTTTACAAAACCGAGGCCGGCGGGTCGACTCCGTAATTAAACCGATGGACGGCTGCTCCCAGTGCCACTGGCGCACATTAGGCTCCGGCTTTAAGCAGCAGCTCCGCGAGCCCTGCCGGCTCCGTGACCATAGCGTCATGGCCGGTGGCGATCGCGAGCATCTCGAAACCCTCCTCGCGTGCTCTCTCGGTTGCCGGCACCGTTCCTGCGTTCTTCGGCGCCGTGAGGTCGATGAAGGTGCGCGGCAGAGATCGCGCGGCGGCGCGCGGCGCTGATAGCGGCTCAGTCGAAGCGAGCAGGGGCATGTCGGTGAGGTTCTCCCAAACCCACTTGCGGTCGGCGGGGTCGGTGAGGCCCCAGCGATCGAGAAAGCTTTGCTGCGGCGGTAGCCGCCAGCCGTCACCCTGCTCGCGCGCGATCGCAAGGAACGCCTCACGCGATTGCGGCGGCTCGGTGTCCAGCACCGATTCACCGTCTCGGGGTAGGAAGGCATCCAAATAGATGAGTCTCGAGATCCGCTCAGCGACAGCCTCGGCCGCGCCGGTGATTACTGCGCCCGCGTAACTGTGGCCAACGAGCGTCACCTCGCGCAGATCCTCGCGCTCAAATAACTCGGTGATGTCGGCAACGTGGGTGGCCAGCCCGACTTGCTGGGTCAGTTCGTGGGCGCGCTCGGCGAGGCCGGTGAGCGTCGGCGCGTAGACGCTGTGGCCTGCCGCCTCAAGCAGCGGAGTTACACGCTCCCAGCACCAGCCGCCATGGTTGGAACCGTGAACGAGGACGAAAGTGGAGCCGGGCGAGCCGCCGAGATTCGGTTGATCCATGCGGGGCAGGCTATCCGAGCCCGGCAGACGGAGATGGTCCTGACAATATTCGAATGTCCGTTGACGGCGGGGAACCCAGCCCAGCTAGGTCGCGACGTTAAAGTTTCCGTGGGCGAGTATTTGCCAGCGCTTGCCGTTCCAGACGTAAGCGGTGATTCGGGCCGCTTCGTTGGTAGAGAGCGTTTGTCCGTCGATGATTTCGTTTACTTTTACTGACCAAAGAACGCTGAGGGTGTTTCCGTTTTGTTTACCGATGACTATGTCGCCTAGTTCAAATTCTCCTACGGTCGCCGGATTCGCAATGTATTGCTTGCGGTCAGCGGAGGTCCCGTCTGCTCTTTGAATCAAAAAGTTAGGCGCCAGCCACTGAGCAATTTTGGTTCGGTCACCTTTTTGTAGAGCGGTCAGCCAGCCGGTGCCGAGTTTGCGTCCAGTGGCACTCGGGTCTTTTAGCGTTGGCGCCGAATCACTTGATTTGGCGCTCGCGTTCGCCGGGCCAGTGCTGACTGCGAAAGTTGCCCCAATGACCAAAGCAACTATTAGCACCTCTGGGCGAAAGCGTCGGGTAGGACTATTCAAAGCGGGCTCCTCGTTGGTTTGATTTTTACTCAACTTACTGCTGGCCAAGAGCTAAATGAAGTTTCGTACGGCATAAGTCGTAGACTAAAGGATTACCCTTAGCCGCCAAAACCGAACGAGACCTCGTGATTACGCCGTACCCAAACTTCCTCTTGTCGCCCACCGACTTTGCCCGACGGGTGGATAGGTGATTAACGGCCGAGCGGTAACTATCGAGATTGGTCATCGGGCGCTGGTTAAAGATGCCGGCTTCCTCGTCGCCACCGGTGAAAAGGTAGGCCTAGTCGGTCGCAACGGAACGGGGAAATCAACTTTGATTTCTGTTCTCGTAGGTGAAGTTGACCCCGAAGTACGTTTCGCCGGCGAGATTAAAACTTTTGGTACGGTCGGTTATCTTCCCCAAGTACCTAACGCCAAAGGTTTAGGGGTCGACGCCACCGGGTTTTCTCACGTGCTAAGTGGTCGAGGTCTCGATGTAATAGACGAGAAACTCGTAACGGCGCGTAACGCAATGACCGACGACCCCACCGCCGAAGCCATTGAACTGTTTAGTGAACTTCAAGAACAGTACGGAAGTTTGGGTGGTTATGAGGCCGAAGCAACCATGGCGCGCTTGGCGGACGGGATCGGACTGCGCCAAGATCTGCTCTTAGATGACATTGAAACTCTTTCTGGCGGGCAGCGTCGTCGGGCCGACATAATTCGACTGCTGTTTGCGGCCCCAGAGATAATGATTTTGGACGAACCCACTAACCATCTTGATATGAGTGCTAAGCGATGGCTCATGGACGAACTCTCGGCTTTCCCGGGCACAATTCTCGTTATTAGCCATGACCTCGAACTGCTCGATAAATCAATCGACAAAGTTATCCATCTTTCCGACGGCCGACTCACTGAATACAAAGGTAACTACACCACCTTCACTGGGCGCTTGGCCGAAGATCAAACTCAGCGGGCTAAGGCTTCGGTACAAGAAGAGCGAGAGATAAAGCGCATATCTACGCTGGCTAATACGATGCGCGGGCAAACAGAAAAGCGGGCCAAGACCGCTAAGGCGTTGGACAAACGAGTAGAGCGCATCCAGAAAAACCGTACCGAAGTTCATCGCGTAGACAAAGCTGTTCGGTTGCGCTTGCCGACTCCAGTTCGTTCAGGGGTTACTCCGCTCGAAGTCGTAGATGTCGGAGTTGAGTACGGATCAAAAATAGTTCTTAAGCGGGTAGCAATGAATGCCCACCGGGGCGATCGGATAGCAGTGGTTGGTCGCAACGGCGCCGGCAAGTCGAGTCTGTTGCGTTGCTTGGCTGGGGTGCAAAAGCCCAGTGGCGGAAATATTAATCTTGGTACCAATGTAAGCCTGGGGTATTTTGCTCAAGAACATGAACAAATTGATTTAGAAGCGCGCGCGCTCGACAATATTGACGATGGAGTTTTAAAACTCGAATCTGAACGCCGGGCCCTGCTCGGATCGTTTGGGCTTAGTGGTGCGGCTATGGAACAGCCCGCCGATTGTCTTTCGGGCGGCGAGCGGGCCAAATTAGGGTTAGCGATGTTGGCCGCAGGGCGTTCTAATTTGTTAATTCTCGACGAGCCCACCAACAACCTCGACCCCGCTTCAGTCGAAGCGGTCGGGCGAATGTTTCGCCATTGGGAAGGAACGGTGGTGGTGGTGAGCCATGAACCCGCTTTTGTCGAAGCTCTCGCGCCGACTCACTGCCTGCGCCTACCCGATGAGCGCTACGACTTTTGGCGCGAGGAAGATCTCGACATCGTGGCGATGCGCTAAAGCCGACTTGCGAGGTCGTATTTAGAAACCTAGGATGAGGGTCATGAGTTCATTGACCGTAAAAGCCCCGCCCGCCAAAGTTTCGCGCCTGTTTTCTTTCCCTGATCCGGTCAACGAGGTTTCGGCCCGCATAGTGGCTGGGGTCGTTGCCCTAATAGCTTTAACTCTGCTCATCACGGGTTGGTCGGTGCTGGTTTTGGTACTGGCCTACGGTTTTGTGGCCCGCGCCCTCACCGGGCCTACTCTCAGCCCACTGGGTCAGTTGGCCACTCGAGTAGTCACGCCCGCTTTGGGTTTAACGCCCAAGTACGTGCCGGGACCACCCAAGCGATTCGCCCAGAGCATTGGTGCGGGGCTGGCGCTGACGGCGGCGATTTTAACCTACGGCTTCAATAATTTTGCCGCCGCCCAAGTGCTTATTGCCGCGGTTTTTATTGCCGCCACCCTTGAATCAGTGTGGGCCTTCTGCCTTGGCTGCCAGATGTTTCGTGGGTTGATGAAAATCGGTGTAATTCCTGAGTCGGTCTGCGAACGCTGCCACGATATTAACGCCCCCGCTTAAACTCTTCGATAGAAATACGCGAGCTTAACCAGTTCGGCTTTTCCTGAGTAGAGTGGGATCAAACCGATAGTTTCAGCGGAAAGGTCAGATTTTGTTTAGATCTAATAAAAGTGCGCTGACGGTAGTGGCCGTAGTTTTAGCTGCGGGCATATTCGCTGCTTGTGGTGGCAGTTCGTCGGACATGGGTGGTTCATCCAGCAGTAAGTCGCCTATGCCTAAGGGCGCCATTGCTGACGATAAAGAAGTTCTTTTGGGGCGCACAGTTTATTCAAGTAACTGCGCCGCCTGTCACGGTGCTTCGGGCGGCGGCGGGGGCGGCCCGTCGTTCAACGACGGAAAAGTTTTGCAGTCATACCCGACGGCGGCTGGCCAAGAAGCCCTGATCCGCCAAGGTCGCGGAGGGATGCCGGCGTATGAAGGCGACTTAACCGACGCCCAAATTTCTGCGGTCGTGCGCTACGAGCGCGAAGTTCTCGCCAAACTCTAGGGTTAACCTTCAATCGCTAGTTTGCTATGGCCGACTGGATAGCGATCAACCGCCGCAATTCGCGTGCGGTGCAAACCATGGTGGGGTGGATCTTTTGGGACCCCGGAGCGTGGCGACGTTACGAAGCGTTGGGGGTACCCGAAATGCTCGGTTACATTGCCGCGCGCGCCACTCCGCTTAGCCCCGCCGGGCCCGATGCGGTTATTGCGGCTTTCGGGTCACTTAGCCCGGGGGCGGTGCGTTTTGTTTTTGAGTTAGTGGAGGCTAATACCACTTTTGCTGAAGTTTGGTCGGCCCGTGACGAAGCAGTAATTGAAGGTCTTAATGAGTTCGTCCCCGACATTTTGTCGCCATTAGCCGATCTTGGACCACTGTTGTGGCCCGTAGTAGATCAACTCCCCACCGTGGGTCGGGTTTTATTTGCCGCTCACGCCCGTATGGCGCGACCAACCGACGAGGTGTTGTCGGGCTGGCACGCGGTTAACTGTTTGCGAGAGTGGCGAGGCGATACTCACTGGGCGTTAGTAGCGGCCGCGGGGCTAACTGGTATCGAGGCATCAATTCTGCATAACGCGTGGCTGGGCTACGAGCGAGACTGGTTGCCCGCGTCGCGCGGGAGTAATCCCGACGAGATTGCTGAAGGTTGGGCGACACTTAAACGCCGAGGGTTGGTAGTCCAAGGTGAAGTGACACCCCCAGCGATAGCTCTGCGCCAGCAAATCGAAGACGAAACTGACCGGCTCACTACTTTGTCCTGGGAGTTATTGGGTGAACGAACCGCAAATTGGTTCGCTCAGGTGTTTGAGCCCGCGAGTGAAGTTTTGTTGGTTCGGGTTGATCAAACCGCGGGGCCAAATTATCAACCGGCCTCGCGAGTGCGGTAGAGAAAATTAAACGACCTTGACCGTGCGGGCTTCTTCGCCTTTACGGCCTGGGCCAACTTCAAACTCCACTTTTTGTCCTTCTTTGAGCGATTTGTGGCCGTTTCCTTCAATGGCCGAGAAGTGAACAAAAAGATCGTCGCCGCCGCTTTCGGGGGCGATGAAGCCAAAGCCTTTGCCGACGTTGAACCATTTGACGACCCCTTGGGGGGTGCCGCCGTTGTCCGGCCGGGGCGATTCTCGCCTCGAGGTTTGTGGCCGGGGTGATTTATGGCGCGAGGTTTCGCGTTTCGGTGTTTCGTGCTTCGGCGATTCGCGTCGTTTTGTTTCGCGCACCGGTTCCCGGTGACGCTGGGACGGCGCTACTACTTCGCGCTTTTCGGTGACGCGATTTTCGGAACTGAGGTCTTTCACGCTCGGCGGGGTAACTCCGTTGGGGAGTTTGAGGGCCCGCTGCAAGCGAGCAATTTCTCGAGTCTGGCCTTTACTGACTAACGAAATAACTATTCCGGTTGATCCCGCCCGAGCGGTGCGACCCGATCGGTGGGTGTAGTCCTTGGTGTCGGCGGGCGGGTCGTAGTGCACGACACAGGCCACTGAGTCGATATGGATACCGCGCGCGGCGACATCGGTCGCGACGAGGGCTTCAACTTTACCGTTAGTAAAGTCGCGCAGCGCCCGCTCGCGTTGTCCTTGCGAGCGACCGCCATGGATGGTGGCGGTGCTCAATCCTGCTTGTTCAAGTCGAGTAGCGACGCGATCAGCGTTGCGCTTGGTGCGACAAAAGATAATTGTCGTTCCGGTTGCCCGCACGATGTCTCTAATCAGACGAATTCGATCGTCGCCCTCGGCTTTCCAAAAATAGTGAGTTGCGTTTAGTGCGTGGTCGGGGTTGTCGGCCACTTGGTGTCGCACGGGGTCTTTTTGATAACGCTGAACTAAAGAGTCGATAGCTCCGTCCAAAGTGGCAGAAAAAAGCAGAGTCTGCCGATTGTTTGGTATGAGGTCGAGAAGTTTGCGCACTGCGGGTAGAAATCCCATGTCGGCCATGCGGTCGGCTTCGTCGAGTACCACCATCTCTACTGAATCGAGCACTACGTCTTTGGTGCCGATGAGGTCGGCTAGTCGACCTGGACAAGCAACGAGTACATCAACTCCGCGTTTGAGCGCCTTGCGTTGGGGACCGTAACTCACTCCGCCGTAAACCGTGGCTACCCGAATCTTGCTCGGTCCCCCGAGCCATTCAAGTTCTCCGGCCACTTGGGCCGCCAGTTCGCGCGTGGGTACGAGCACTAGCCCCAGCGGGCGCCGAGACTTGGCTCGACCCAGACGAGTAACGAGAGGTATCCCGAAGGCCAGCGTTTTTCCCGATCCGGTCGGGGCGCGACCACTCACGTCGCGGCCGGCCAACGCGTCGGCCAGCGTTAGCTCTTGGACGGGGAAGGGGGATTCGATGCCGCGGGCCGAAAGGGCGCGCACGAGATCGTTAGGGGTGCCGAGATCGGCAAAAGTAGATGACATTGTTTTCACAACTCCAGTATTGGGCCCGTTTTAATAGCGGGCACGGGTGGGTTTCACGAGGGGCGGGACGACCTCGGTGAAACTGACCCATCGTTGATGGCTTTTAGCCAGCAAGTTTGGAGACGTGAAGAGAGACGACTTACCCATTGCGTAAGTTCTTGCCGGCCTTATCTATTGTTTACCGGTGAACTAGACACCACTCTAGCAGACGCGACCACTTGAGCGCAATATTGAATCCTAAGAAAAACTGATACGGCTAATAGTAGTAAACGAACAAGTATAAAAATCTCGGCCAAAACCAGGGTTGGGGAATACCACTGATTGCACGGGACTGCCCGAATCAATCCGAGCTTTTTCTTCACCACTTTCCGTATCCAAAATTACTGATTGCTCGGTCATGCGTTCGTGGTCAAAGTCGGCAGTGATTATCTCACCGGTGTCGGGAAACAAGATCATGTGGCAAGCGTGGTATTGGTCGCGCTGCCAGCGCAAAGTGGTATTACCGAGTTCGTCGTAATCAAACGCGGCCATTACTCCATTGGCACTATCAAACCCCACCACGATTTTTCGCGTTTCGTCGACCACGGGAGGATTTGCGACCACGCCGTTGGGCTTTCCGCATATTTCGCTATAGGAGACCGCTCCCGTTTTTAGATTGACGCGAACTAAGTGCAGGGGAGCCGACGAAACTCCGGCTCCTCGAAAAGTGCCGGTGTAATTTTCGCTCCCCGCGCCGTTGTCTAAGAACCACGCGTCGTTCTCGGTGATAACGGCGTCCCAGCCGTAAGTCTGTCCGGCAAAAGTTCGGTAGGGGGCAACAAAGTCGTTGTCTAATTTGAGTTTCGCTCCGTCCCAGCGCACCCGCAGCAAACTGGTGTCACCCACTAGGTAGATATCGGCGTCGGCGCCCCCAGTTGGCCGAGCCGAGAGACGCGCGATCGACGGCTCGGGGAGTTCAAGCCGATCAATGATTTCTAGACTCTCGGCCGCTAACACCAATAGTTCTGAGTTGGCTGGGCCCGGAACTTTCCCGGTTTGTCCGGGACGGAGGCCCGCGAAATCTTTAGTGGCTATGTTCCCGTCGGGCAAAATTACAAAACTGTTGTAGGGCCGTTTACGGGGCAATTCGACGGAAAGTACTACTGAAGTATCGGGGTTGAGTCGATGGGCGTGATTGCCGAACACTACGTAGAGCGACCCGTTAGCGTGGGCGGCCAATCCGCCCGGCCAGGTCGGGCCACCGAGTAGATCGGGTGAGCGCTCAATGAGTTCGAGCGTTTCGGGGTCGATGCGTTCAACCCAAGAAATTGCGTCGTCGCCTGCAGTGTGGCGGAGCAAGTAGATCTCTCCGGGCTCACGCAGTACGGCCATAGTGGCCGCGATCACTTCACGAGAAACTACGCGCGCGTCATCGCCCGGCTTTAGATTGAGTCCCTTTCCGCTTAGCGGGAGTTGTTTTCGCTCACCGCCACCGTCTTCGCTAGGCCAGCGGCTAGGCCAGTAACCAACATCTCCGCTACTCACACCGGCGCTTCGAGTTCGAGGCGAGGCTCGTGAACGGGCGGTTGGTGGTCCCACAGGTCAGCCACGAGATCCGCGCGCACGCTTTGGTAGTCGCGGTCTTCCCAGAGATTGTTGGTCTGCAACGGATCTTCGGCCAAGTTGTAGAGCTCCCCCTCGGTTCCGTCGTGCACATAGCCCGGAAGGTAAGCCGTGCATACCCATTGGTCGCGGGTAATGGTGCGTAGGTAAACCCCGACGCCAAAAAGTTCACTGTCCCATTCGGTCAGCGCGCGCTCGAACCCTCGCTTACTCGCGTCGTCATCATCAACGGGCAGCGCCTGACCTTGCATCCACTCGGCGGGAGCGATGCCGGCAATGGCACAAAAAGTGGGGGCGAGGTCTAAGAGTTCAACTGGCTTAGTGACCACTGCTTGGGTGGGAGTGGTTGATGGCGCGGGCCGCCACACCAGAGGAAGGCGCATCAACGCATCAACGTGATACGGACCTTTGAACATCAGGCCGAAGTCACCCTGAAGTTCACCGTGATCGGTAGTGAAAATGATGTCGACATCGTCGGTCCAGCCTTTTTGTTCTATTGCCGCGAGCACTCGGCCGAGGGCTTCATCAATCAGTTCGCACTCCACCGCGTTGCGAGCGTTGATTTCTCGCACCTGGTCTTCGGTGAGAGTGGCGGGAACCCATTTAGCCGGAGCTTCGTAATTAGAAACGAGTTGGCCGTCGTACCACATACGCCAGTGGCGAGGCTTAGCGTCGATGGCTTTCTCGCGTTCGTCTCGGCTGCCGAGATAACCCTCGGGTAACGGAACATCTCGCCAATCGATGCGCCCCATTTCCGACTCGGGTGGATCCCACGGGTGGTGGGGGTCGGGGAAACTCATCCAGCAAAACCAGTCGTCGTCGTTTTCAAGCGTGTCGAGCCAGTTAATGGTGCGATTTGCTACCCAGTCAGTGTGGTACCACTCGCGCTCGATTTCGTTTTTTTTAACCTGGGGAGAGTTGGCGTCACCGCCGCCCGCGGCGTTGACGTTAAACAAATTATCGATGGCCGAGTAATACATTCCCGCACATTCGGGGTGGTTTTCTAACAACCAGCGGGTGTAATGCCACGGCCCCGCGGCACCGTGGGTAGCAAACTCAAGATGACTGAAGCCGCGGTGATCGCCAATAGATCCGTCGTACCAGCGATTCTGTGCGGTGGGCTCGCCCGTTGCCGCCAGGGTGTTTTCGACAAAACGACCGAACGGATCAAGGAAAGGCTCAAAGTGGGCTTTGCCAATCAGGGCAGTTTGGTAACCGTTTTGCTGGAGCAACTCCGCCACCGAAGGAGCATCGACGGGCAGGGGAACTCCGTTCATCCAAACGCCATGCGTGCTCGGATATTGACCGGTAATCATGGTCGAGCGCGACGGCATGCACACCACCGATTGGGGAACGGCTCGCTCGTAGCGGATACCCTCGGCGGCCAAAGCGTCGATTACTGGCGTGCGCGACAACTTTCCCCCGTTGCAACCCAAAGTGTCGTAGCGCTGTTGGTCGGTGGTAACAAAAAGAATCTTGCGCCCCATTAACTTTCTCCCAACCTTGCTTGTGCGCCCGCCAGCGCCGGACCTTCACCGAGTTCTAGTTGACGCTTTAATTCTACGAGCGCGGCTCCAGTTCCTCCGCCGATGATTAAAGCCATCGGGTCGGGTACTGCGTTGGTCGAATAGGCCACCAAACTGGTGCCGTCGTGGAGGTCAAATACATCAATGGTGCCGAGGTGTTCTTGCATTATGGGCGAGTCAATCCGGTACTGGAAGCGTCGAGCCACCGAATCGTTGGTGACTATAACTTCGGGCAAAGTTATTCCGGTCGCAGTAGTGATAACCCGCGAATTACCGTCAACCACTGCGTTGGTCATTCCGGGAAACCAATAGTGAATAAGAGTGGGGTTGCCTACCACCGCCCACACTTCGTCGGGCGAACAATTGATCCGAATCTCGCGCCGAACGCTAGCCATAACCCTCTTCGCTTACTACTGCTGAGCCATCGCCGCGCGCGCTTGGGCGGAGGCGTTTTCTTTAGCTTCGGCGGTACTTTGTGAGTCGAGTTGAATTTCTACTGTGATGAGTTGGCCGCCAAACGCGAATTCATCGGAGTAACGATCACTAACCGGTGAACCGTGGTCGTAACCCACGCTGGGGCCAACGCTGGACATGATGTTCATCACGAGGGGAATATCAACTTGGCCGCACTCTTGGTCATTGATAAGCAAAGTCACTTTCCCGGTTCCCCCGGTGCGCAAAAAGCGCACTCCTACTTTCGACCCACCAACGGGAACTTCAATAGTGGAGTCGGCGATTTGGTGATTACCAAAACAGTTGTAATCAAAAACCAGTCGGTCGTTTTGAATAAATATGCTCAGCCCGGCGTTTTCCGTTCCGGTGGCGTAGAGCACTCCGTTGGTTTTGGCTGCACGATCGATCGTGGCCACTAGTTCCCAACTGCGTCCACCAATAGAGGCACCCACTTGAGCGGGCATAGGCGACATAGGGGGACGGTAAACGTAGTGACGATCTTTCGGGTGGGGCGACTGGTCACGAAAACGGGCACCAAAAAGTTGCACGGTTCGATCATCAAGGGGAAGTACCCCGTTTTCTTCGGCTTCTTTCCACCAGAGTTCAATCAGTTCCGCTAATTTTTCCGGCATTTCCTCAGCCAGGTTTTCGCATTCAGAGGCGTCTTGAGCCAAGTGATAAAGCTCCCAGTCGTCGTCAGCAAAAGGAGTTCCCGCCTCGTGACGAGTCACCGCTTTCCACCCGTCGGCGTAGATCGCGCGGTGGCCCATCATCTCAAAATATTGCACGCGTTTTTTACTGGGCTCATCGGCCGCGTCAAAGGTGTACTTCATCGATGTTCCGGTAATAGGCATTTGTTCGTAACCGCGGTACTCGTCGGGTGGATTGATCCCAAGGATGTCGTAAATCGTTGGGACTATGTCATTTACATGATGAAATTGGGTGCGCAAACTACCCGGGTCTTCAATATTTTCGGGCCACCGCACGATTAGGGGTACATGAACTCCACCCTCGTGAGTGTTTTGTTTGTACCAGCGAAACGGAGTGTTGCCGGCCTGCGCCCAGCCCCACGGATAGTTGGAGTGACTGTGAGGCCCGCCAATTTCGTCGATGCGGTGGATGGCCTCATCAGGAGTTTCGAGAATGCCGTTGAAAAATTTCATTTCGTGCAACACCCCAAACGGCCCACCTTCTTGGCTGGCTCCGTTATCAGACATCAAGAAAACAATGGTGTTTTCCATTTCTTGTATTTCGGCCAAAGCGTCCACTAAGCGACCGATCTGTTCGTCGGTGTGGTCAAGAAAACCGGCGTAAGCCTCTTGCAGCCGCGCGGCTAAGAGTTTGTCGTTTTCGCCCATGTCGGCCCAAGCCTCAACCCCCGGATTTCGAGGTGCCAGTTTGGTTTGCGGCGATGTGATCCCCATGTCGATTTGGTTTTGGTACCACCGTTCGCGCTCAACATCCCAACCTTGGTCAAATCGCCCACGATATTTTTCCCGGTAAGCCGCGGGAGCTTGGTGGGGGGCATGAGTGGCACCAAACGCGAGGTACAAAAAGAACGGCCGGTCGGGCCGAATCGATTTGGTGTCGTGAATAAATTCAATAGACCGGTCGATTAAGTCTTCGCTTAAGTGGTAACCATCTTCGACGCTTTTAGGCGGTTCAACAAAATGATTGTCGTAGACCAACTCGGGGTGAAACTGATCAGTTTCACCGTCAAGAAACCCGTAGTAGCGGTCAAAGCCACGCTGTAGGGGCCACTGGTCGTAAGGGCCAGCCGCGGAAGCATTTTCCATTGGACACAAGTGCCATTTCCCGACGGCAAAAGTCGCGAATCCTTCGTCCCGCAGCACTTCGGCCACCGTGGCCGCGTGATTAGAAACATGACCCCGCATGTTGGGGTAGCCGGTATTGAAGTTTGAAATCGAGCGCATGCCGACGCGGTGGTGATTGCGCCCAGTTAGCAGTGACGCGCGCGTGGGCGAACATACGGGCGTTACATGAAAGTTGGTGTAGCGAACTCCTTCGGCGGCCAACTGATCGATGCGCGGAGTTTCGATGTCGGATCCATAACTACCGAAATGCGAAAACCCAAGATCGTCGATGAGGATCACCACTATGTTGGGCGCATCGGGGCCCGGGTGTTTTGCCTCGGGCCACCACGGAGTCGACTCTTCTTCGGTCGGCTTAATGACTCCTTCGAACTCGTCGTAAATCTTCATCAGGGTCGGCTACTCGGTCCGGTCGAGTCGGGGGCGAGGATTACGACCCACTTCTAGGTCTTCGTTGCGGTGGCGCACCCGTTGGTGGCTGACTTGGTGGGTGAGGATCCAGAATCGGTTGGCCCGCACTGCGTGGGCGACATCGGCGGCTACGTCGCGAGGATCCATCGCGGTCGATTGCATCCATTGTTCAATATCACCTATCGCCACGGGCTGAGCCGGAGGAAAACCCAGTTCGGCCGGAGCGTTTCGAGTGGATTCGAAAATGCGGGTGGCAACTAATTCGGGACACAAACACGAAACCCCGACCCCAGTGCCAGAAAGTTCGAGGGCAAGAGATTCTGATAAACCCACGACCGCGTATTTAGTGGCGTGATAAGCACCCAGAAGAGCCGAAGATGCCAATCCGGCTTCGGAAGCAGTGTTGATTATGTGACCTTCACCTTGTTCAATCATAAGGGGGGCAAAAGCGCTAATTCCGTAAGCCACTCCAAGAATGTTCACTTCAACCATCCACCGCCACACTGCGGGGGGAGTTTTGTAATTAACTTGCCCCGACGCTACCCCGGCGTTGTTGGCGAGTAAGTGTACGGCGCCGTAAGTCTCGAGAGTTTTTTCTTTTAATTGTTGAATCGCGTCAGAGTCGGCTACATCGCAAACTACGGGGGTAACGGGTGCACCAGCAGAAATCAGGCGTTCGGCTTGTTGGGTCAATGCTTCGGCTTCGATGTCGGCCATTACCACCGACATTTTTTCTTCAACCAACCGTTCAACTATTGCCAGTCCAATGCCTGACGCGGCTCCAGTTACTACCGCCACTCGTCCGTTCATTTCCATAGTGATAATCCTTTTGGTCGACGCTCATTGTGCCACAGAGACCAACTATTCACTTTGGTCGATGAGGATTAGTAGGGCTCACTTCACGCTAAGTGCGACCGCCACATCGTTGCGCCGGTGCCATCATCAGCGGCTCATCCTTGACGAGTAGTCCCACGACGACAGGACCAGATTGTCAATCCGGATAGCCACCTCATTATCCAACCGTGATTGCAACCACGACGCCAGTGATGATTCTGGATCAACTTGGTAGTGGCTCAGGAGGCGCTCGAGAAGTCCAGCGGCAAGTTCGGTATCTAAAGACGCCACCCCTCTCCCCCGCACGCCGCGGTAGGGAGGGTTGTCGCCGGCGACTTCAAACGCGCACCGAGGGTTACTCTCAAGGCGCCGGGCGACAACCGAATCTTGCTGGGTGCAAAACCACAACGCAGATCCTTCAAAGAGAAACCACAGGGACTGCACGAGCGGCCACTTTTCCCCTCGAGTTGCTAGCCGCATCGGGATGACGGCGTTGCGGAGGAAGTCCTGAATCTCCACTATGTCCCAAGGACCCGAGCGGATCTCTATATCCGGTGATTGCTGCATGGGGGTATCCTTTCCGGCAAAGTAGGGCGGGCATGGCGCGCGACCCCGAAGATTTTTTTGGTCGGCGCTCATTGTGCCACAGGGTCCAACTCTTTACCTCGGAAGATGAGGATTAGTAGGGTCGCCGTATGAGTAAAACGGCCAAACGGGTAGCCCTTGTCGGTGATGCCAGTTTTTATGTGGGACCGTCGCTAGCACGGGAACTGGCTCGGCGTGAGCACAATCTCGTACTGGGCGACCCCGCCGAGGGCTTAGTCGACGAACTGACGGCTTTAGGGGTTGAAGTGGAAGCGGTTTTAGGCGTGCGCAACTTGGCTGACCCCGAGTCGGCACAGAAGTTAGTGGCGGCGGCTCAGGAGCGTTTTGGTCGGATTGATTCGGCCGCAGCATTTTCGGGTCGGGTAGTTACCGGAAAATTCCTTGACTCCACTTTGGAAGATTTGCACTCGGTGGTGCAGGGCTGTTTAGAAGCTCCGTACCACTTTCTCAAAGCAGTGGTTCCGGTGATGGTAGAGCAAGGTGATGGCCAAGTGTTAGTAATGACCAGCGCGACCGCAGCCCGTCCGTCGCGCGGTGCGTCGCTGTATTCGTCAGCTCGAGCCGGGGCGACGATGATGGTAAAGAACGTGGCCGCCGAAGTTGCCCGTAATGGAGTGCAAGTAAACGCAGTAGGAACTAATTTCATGGACTTCCCCGAATTTCTACGCGCCTCGGGGGCCAATGACCCCGAAATTCGTGCTCGCATTGAAGCAGCCGTCCCGCTGGGTAGATTAGGAACCGTCGAAGAGTTTGCTTCGTTTTGTATGCCGTTTATCGACGGAACCAGTAAATTTACCACGGGGCAATTTATCGCCTACGCCGGTGGCTGGGCGTAGTAAATGACCACCGTCGGTTTTCATTTCGACATTATGTGTCCGTGGGCTTACCAAACTTCGCTATGGATTCGTAATGTGCGTGACCAGATTGACCTCGACATTGACTGGCGATTTTTCTCGCTCGAAGAAATAAACCGAGCCGAGGGTAAAAAACATCCGTGGGAGCGAGACTGGTCTTACGGGTGGTCAATGTTGCGAGTCGCCGCTCTGCTTCGCCGCAACTCTATGGACGACTGTGACCGGTTTTACGCCGCCGCCGGTCACGCGCTGCACGCCGAAGGACGCAAACCCCATAAGCCGGAAGTAGCGGCCGAGTTGTTAGAAAAAATCGGCCTCGACCCAGGTTTAGTGGCCGCCGCCATTGCCGATCCGACCACCAATGACGATGTGCGGGCTGACCACGAAGCGGCAGTCGCCCACGGAAGTTTTGGTGTACCAACTTTAGTTTTTGATGACGAAAGTTATCTTTACGGTCCAGTCATTACTCCTGCTCCTATTGGCACCGCCGCGCGGGCGTTATGGGATTTAGTTCTGGCTACTAGACAGTTTCCTCACCTCTACGAAATTAAACGTCCCAAAACTGATCGTGATATGGAACACATCGCCGAACAGTTCACTCCTTACCTCGCCGGACGCGACTGGCAGTCAGTAGAAAGGCCCGCTAAATGAGTAACCGTGCTGAAGTTTTAGAAGTTCTCAACTCCGAATGGGATTCTTTGATTGGATTATCTAATCAATTAACTCCTGAGCAGTGGGCCACACCGGCTTTGTGTCCGGGCTGGACGGTTCACGGGGTTTATGTTCACTTGACCGCAGTGGAAGAGGCACTTTCTAAGTGGTGGCCTAGTAGTGCCGACGACCCGCCCCCGTTTGAAAAGATTGTGAGTGGCTACACCGAACTAAACGCTTTGAGCCCTGATGAGTTGCGGGCGCGCTTCGAAGCCGTAGTCGCGACGCGCCGAGAAGAACTTTCTGCACTGGACGAAGACGCGTGGTCAACCCCATGCCTGACTCCAGTGGGGCCAGGAACTTATGCCAGTTTTATGGAGATTCGAGTTTTTGACTGCTGGGTCCACGAGCGCGACGCCCGAGTTCCCTTGGGGATTAATGGTGATGACGGCGGGGTTCCGGGTCAGATGGCGATCGATATGGTCGAAGGGGCACTGGGTTACATCGTGGGCAAACGAGCCGGATTCACCGAAGGCAACAGCGTGGTCTTTGACATTACCGGGGCGGCTCCTCGCCGCCTATGCGTAGCGGTCAACGGCCGAGCGACTGTAGTCGACGATGTGGCCGACCCAACCGTAACGGTTACTACCGACAGCCTTACTTTTATGTTGTTGGCCTGTGGGCGCATTGACCCCGAAGGACCGATAGCCGACGGACGCATTAGTTGGGTCGGTGACGACGAACTGGGCGGTCGGGTGGCTCGCAGTATGAAATTTACGATGTAACTATCCGGCTGCGCACTGGTAGTCAGTCGTCATGCGAGCCAGCGAAACGGCGTCGGGGTCGCCCGTTACCTGAAGGTCAATACCGCCCGTGGGGGACTTAGTCACGGGCTGTCCCTGCACTGTGAAAGCAATAGTTAGGTTTTTAGTTTTTTTCGCTATCTTGGCGACTTGCTGACAAAGTTTTACTGCGGCGACTTGATCAGAAACGCCTAAGTTGGAATAGATGATGGCAGTTTCAGTAGTTGCGGTCTCTTTTTTACCGTTTACCTTGATTGTTATCGCGCCCGCAGAAAACCCTGTGTAGTGCTTAAATTTCGATTTTTTAACCGCCTTAGTGAAACCTTCCCAGCCCACAGGGTTTTTTGTCGTTGCGCCGGCCAGCGGAGCTGCCAGAAACGTTAGTGCTATCAATCCGCTCAGAACAAAAATAAACCTGTGACGGTTGGCTTTACTGGCAAGTGAACTATCCAATCGATTTTGCCTCCTTGATGCCGAAACCATTAGTTGGGTCTATCTCGTCACCGTAAAACAAAAGTGATTTTTTCTTATTCAGTTTTACGACGTCAGGGTCAGCGCCACGAGGAATACCGAGGGAGCGTTCGCTTTTAAACTTCAACCCGTCGTCACTGACGGCAGTAAGCAACTCCGGTTCTGAACCGGGTATATCGGCTTGGTAAAACAGGCGGACTTTTCCTTTAGATTCAGTTAGAGCAAACGGATGTTTTCCGCCCGCGCTCACTAGACCAACCGACCCTTCCCCCACCACCGTGGGCCCAATTGTCCAGGTCAGCATGTCGGGTGAGGTAGCGGTGACAATTTTATGGTCCGCTATCACACCGGGCCTTTCCAGGTCAGAGAAATATCCTCGGTAGCCCCCGCCCGCAACCGGCACCACGGTTATGGCGCCCGGTTCAAAACCAGCTTGTTCGGTTGTTATACGACTTCCGGCTTCTTCGCTAAAAGTCAGCCCGTCGTCGCTGATGGCCGATTTGATGGCACCGCCGGATAAATAAAACAGACGCAGTCGGCCATCGCTTAGCGAAACCGCTCGCGGCTGGCCCCAGAATTCTTGAGTGCTGCGCATCCCCGGTTCGGCGGTGAACTTACTGCCAGTCTTGTCGGTAGAAACCGCGCTGCGGATACCCATCCCCTTTACAAATGCGTACAAACGGATGGTTCCGTTTTTTAGTTTTACTCCAGTGACGTCGGCCACTTGTTTAGTAGTGCTTCCAAAAGTCTCTTGGCTAAGAGCAGTTCCGTAAGGCTTATAAAGTTTTATTTTTTTAGGTCCGGCGGGCCTCGATCCCGAAGTTGGTGACTCTGGCGGTGCTCCGGGCGTACCGCCGCCGCCACTGTAGGGCTGCCAAGTTTGCGATCCGTTGAGGGCTATGCAGACTATTTGTCCGCTACCTAAAGTTTCTACCGCCCCCGGAGTGGGACACGCTCCGCCGGGGCTACTTTGCGCTCCGGCCGGAGCAACCCCGACTAGGAGGCCAGTGATTACAAAAGCAAGGGGTAAATAGAAAATTCGTCGTTTAGCCATAGACCAATTTCCTCTGGGTTAGATGGATTACGGGATTCGAGTTTCGGGTAGGCGCACTAAAGGCAGTCGGCGCTCGGCTTGGGCCTGATAATCGGTGTACCACGAGCGGTCTTGCACTAGAAGATTCCAGATGCGCTCGTACTCTTGACCGTCGAGTATTTCAACCCGAGAAAAGTATTCTCCCGATTGCGATTTACACGAAACTTCGTCCGTGGCCGCGGCCAGATTTAGGTACCAGGCGGGGTCTTTTTTAGCGCCGGCAAAAGAGGCGACCACAATGCGGTGACCTTCGGGGTCGAACCATACCGGCAGGGCCACTTTGTGCTCGCCGCCCGTGCGCCGGCCAGTAGTGCGTACTAACAAGTGGTGCATTCCGGCCATCACCCAGATAGCGTCGTCGGCGGAAGTCTCCAGGGCCTCGACGTGGGCACGAGTTAGGGAAATAATTTCTTCGGGCGAAGGGGTTTCCCACTCTTGTTCGACTTTTTGGTCCACGCCCCCAACGCTAACCGCATTCGAGGTCGATGTCTTTTCCTGCTTGGCGATTAGGGCAAGTTCAAGTACTGATTGATTGTAAATCTGCGGCAACAATTATTTCGCCGGCGAACTCGCTCGCCGCTTCGGCAATCCATTCTGATTCAGTCCCGGGAGCGGGTGCGGGTACCAAGTGAGTTAAGACCAAAGTCTTTACTCCGGCCCGGGCCGCGGTAGCACCCGCCTGGGCGCAACTGGAGTGATAATCAAGGACGTCTTGAAGGCGCGGGCTGGGAACAGCTTTAATTAATTCGGGTCGTAAAACTGTCTGCACGTAGATGTCGGCGCCAGCGCATATCTCGTCGAGTCCGGCGCACGGGATGGTGTCTCCCGCTATCGCCACCACCGCGCCGTCGGCCTCAATACGAAACCCAATGCTGGGTGACACGGGGCGGTGGTCAGTAGGAGCGGCGGTAACCCGCACCCCCTCGGCCTCCCAAGCCACTCCGGAAGTTATTTCTTGGGTAGTGCACGACGGGTTCCAGTTGAGGTCGTTGTGGTGTTCAAGCCGGTAGTGAATGTCGTCTTTTAACATGGCGATGGTTTGATCGACAAACGCGGCGGTTCCCGATGGTCCAATAACGGGTAGCGGGTTATCAACGGGAGACATTATCCAACGAGTAGTGAGTACATCGTTGAAGTTGTTGATGTGGTCGCTGTGTAAATGGGTAATCAATAGTTGGGTGAGCATCGGGGGAAATACTCCGGCAGCAACTAAACGCATAACCACTGCTCGACCGCAGTCGATGAGGAGAGTGGCGTTTCCTGCTCGCACCAAAGTGGCAGCCCCCGCTCGGTTGGCATCAGGTATGGGCGAGCCAGTTCCCAGCGTAACTACTTCCATATTCGTCCTTCCAATCAGTGATTAGTTAGAACTTGTATCCGGCGTCTTCTCGCTCTTTTCGTCGGAAGGATCTTTTGCTGTAGTGGCACGGCCCATAAATTCAAGTACACCCAAAGCGATCAATGCCAGCACTACGAGTAGCAGCACCGAGCCAACGGAGGTTCGTCCCACCAGCAACAATAAAACGAAGGCCGCGCCTATTACCGCCCACCGTAAAATTTTAAGGTGGTCCGCGACGTATTGCGCCACTGGCCCGGGCTTCCAACCACTCGATTCTGCCTGATCTCGCAGTCCACTAATGCCGCTTTTCAACGCGCTGCGCACCCGCACGGCGGCTCCGGCCGGTCCAGTAAGCCAGGCCGAGATGGCAACGATTAGACCGATAACGCCTACGGCTAATAGCGAAGCTTTGACGAATCGCAGCACTGTGTCGTAAAGCGCGGTGCCCGCGTCTACCGATAGGGAATTTCCGATCATTAGGTCAACGAACAATGTGCGACCAATATTAAGAATCACCAAGATGGCTCCTGCAGTCATCGCTACTGCTACTCCGGCTCGAATAGTGGCCCGGCGCCGGTCACGCGCGAGCAGCGCCGAGCCGACGAAACATAAAATTATCAGTATCGGAAGTATCCAGGCCAGAGTTTCGAGAAAACTAACTCCGGCTCGCGCTACTCCTAAGTTTTTGGTGTCAAGAATCTTAAATTGAGTTGAAGCGACGGGGAGATCGATTCTTTCAAAAATTGCTAGATTATCGGCCCCTAACTTTTGTGCCACTTTTCCTATAACTGGTCCGAGATTGAGACTTACCGTTCCGTCGTCAACCGTGACTGCTTTTTTTCCGCTGGGGGTTTCACCAGTAAGAGCACTTACGATTCGGTCGTGGGCGGCCCGATTAGCGGCATCCCAGAGTTGAACGAATTCATCGGACGCTAAGAATCGGTCTACGACATTTTCGGTCAGAGTCTGGACTCCATTAGCCAAAGGAGCAGCGAGAAACTGTGCTTTTTTGGGCAACGCTTCGCTCGCCAATGCCTCAACGTCGACGGCGGCAAAAAGTTGGTCAACGACAAAAGTTCCCACCGCTTCTTGAATCGCGGGGTCACTGGCCAACGGGGAGACAGTTTCGACGTAGCGGTCGGTATCGGTGATCTGATTTTTAGCAAAAATGGCCACGGTGGTAAGGGGGGCCAAAATAACCCCCATAATCAGAAGGAATATTGCTAATTGCGGTCGTCCTTTTCGCCCAGTTGCGGGGCCTTCTATTGGGGGGATTTCGGTGTTAGCCATAAGAACGGTCTCCTGCGGTCGATACTTATCGGTGAACCGAGAGTAGCCCTCTTGCGGCGGCTACTTTGGCCTAATGACTACTAGCGCAAACTTAACCCTCGACGCCACTACTAACTCCTTGGCTCGCCTCCGTCGACTGAATCGGATAACGGCCTCAGTCTTGGCGCTCCAAGCGGTAGCGATTTTGTTTTTCAGTAATAATTTCTCGATCCCAGTTATCGCGGCCTTCCAAGAAGGGCCACCCGGGACAGTTCTTTCGAAGCCCGTCGTCCTCTTCGATATGCCTTACGGGCCACTTATCTTCTTATTTTTATTTTTAGCGGCCGCCGATCACGCTCTGGTGGCTAGTTCAAAACTGGTGGGCTGGTACGAGAAAAATCTGCGGGCGGGTGTCAACTACGCCCGCTGGATTGAGTACTCGATCAGTGCTTCCATAATGATTTTACTGATCGCCATGCTCACCGGAATCAATAATTTCTACGCCCTCTTGGGGCTTTTTGCGATAAACGCCACCATGATTTTGTTTGGCTTGCTAATGGAGCGAATAAATCAAGGCCGCAGCCGCGTTGATTGGCTTCCGTTCGTCTTCGGTTGTATTGCGGGGATTATCCCCTGGGCCGCTATCACTTTTGCCATCGTTGGTTCACAGAAAGAAGGGGGTGGCGTTCCGATATTTGTTTATGTGATTTTTATCACTCTGTTTATTTTGTTTAATTGCTTCGCCATCAACCAGTGGCTCCAGTATCGCGGCAAGGGCAAGTGGGCCGACTACCTCTACGGCGAGCGGGTTTATCTAATCTTGAGTTTGGTGGCTAAGAGCGCTCTGGCCTGGCAAGTTTTCGGAGGAACTCTCTCGGGCTAACGCGTCAACTAGAGCCGATTGGTGTATTTGCAGGTCAGGGTGCCGTTGTAATCCGGTCCGGCTACTCCGGCTCGATCCCACGAATCCCAACAACTACTCAAGGTGATGCGATTAGCGGTCATAGTTCCTTCGGTGCGGCTCAACGGCCACCAGCCCTCAATCTCGTCCACGTTCAGACGGCGACTCAGCTGTTCGGGGCTAACCGTTCCGGTGTAGCGCCCCGACTCATCGAGTTGTCCAGTTTTGTTCGTCAGCCCTAAAACTAACAAGTTGAGCGCGTCGTACTCGGTGCGTAACTGAGTAGTTTCGGCGGTCGATTTGGCTAGTCGGTCACTAAGTTCTTTGACCGTATCGTCGAGTCGGTCGAGTTGGCGGGTTAATTCAATCGGTGAGGCCGGTTCTTTTATGGGGGAGTCTTTTTTCTCCGGCTCGGTTCCATCGCTCTCGACGGGAGCTTTGTCAGTCGGGTCAGAACTACTTACTGCAGGCAAGCGCAACCCGGTCCCCCCTTCGGCGTTGGCGTGGCCCATGAGAAAACCCGATCCGATCAAGGCGACCGCCAGTAGCGCAATCACAATCATCGATTGGGGTCGTTGAGTTTTCATAGGTTTGTTTGTAGTCGTTCGGTGGGACATTGGCCTCCGCTGGGCTCCTCGGTTCGTTATCCCCTAAAAGCCCGCCGATCAGGGCTGAGTTGCCAATATGAGCAGTAGACGTTTAGTGGCCCTTGGAGTAGCCCTGGCCTTGGTACTCGCGGCTTGTGGCGGAGGAAGCGATTCGTCGAATAAATCCAAAGACTCGGGCAAAGCCAAGATTCGTACTATTGGTGACTGCGTGATTAAGCCCGGCACTTCTTGCCCCGGGGCCGATCTGCGGTTTTCTGATCTTGAAAAAGCAAATCTCGTTGGCGCGGATCTGACCGGAGCGGATCTTTCGGGCGCGGACATGTCGCGGGCTAACTTGACCGACGCCACTTTGGTGGGTGCCGTTATTGTGAACGCCGACGCTCGGGGTGTCTCGTTTAGAGGCGCGAATATGAAAAACACCAATCTCACCGGAGCTAACTTGACCGACGCTGATTTTCGAGGGGCTACTTTGGCCGACGCCAATCTCCTCGGGGCAATCCTTTGTCGCACTATTCGCACCGACGGGACCATCGACAACACTTCGTGCCCGGGGCCAACTCCGTCAACCACCACCACAACCACGACTACTCGTCCCGGCGCCACCACCACTAAGCCAGCAGCCACCACCACTACTGCGGCTCCCGTTCCCGCCGCGTGCAGCACCGACGCGGTGTACGGCGCGTACGTAGCGAAATGGAGCACGCCGCCGGGAAGCGTTTTGCCGGCCACACCTTTGTGCTCGGGCGGTTACGCCAGTCAGATCATCTCGGTCACTTATGGAGGTGTAACCAGCAAGTCGTTCTCAGTTTTTAAGGCTCGCGGGCCAATCTGGCTTGGGCTAGCAACCGACATTGCCGCCGACGCCGAACAAACTTGCGCTAACACCACCCCGCCGGTCCCCACTGCGGATCGCGTCGCCTTAGATTGTGCTGCACCCGAGTAAAAACTTATAAATACGGTGGCATCAAGCGCTCAGTTAGCGCTATAGCCTATGATTTTATACGTGAAAAAAAATCGCATAGTGGCCTTGGCGGTCATACTCATTTTAGTTCTCGTAACCTTTGGAGTCGTTGTCCGCGAACAAAGAAGTTATGGGAAAGTTCGCACTATCGGAAACTGTGTAATCGAGGCGGGAACTTCGTGCCCCGGAGCCAATTTGCGTTTCGCCAATCTAGTTGGTGCCGACCTAACTGATTCCGATCTAACTGGTGCCGATCTAACTGGTGCCAATCTAACTGGGGCCGAGTTTGACAATGCGAACTTAAACGGCATTACTGCGATTAATGCCACCGCTAGCGGTGCTTCGTTTCTTGAAGCAACGATAGATAAGGCCAATTTTGTAGGAACTAACTTCACTGACGCTAATTTTTTTGAATCCACTATTCCCGATGCAGACCTCAACGGAGCAATTCTTTGTCGTACTGTTCTATCCAGCGGAAACATCGCCAATGATGCTTGCTCCGGCTCGTCCACCACTAAGCCCGGCTCGTCCACCGCTAAGCCCGGCTCGTCCACCGCTAAGCCCGGCTCGCCCACCGCTAAGCCCGGATCGCCCACCACGAAGCCCGGATCGCCCACCACTAAGCCGGTAGTAACAACTACTAAGCCGGTAGTAACAACCACTAAGCCGGCCACCGCGGCTTGTACTACTGCCTCGGTCAATCAAGCGTATCTTTCGAAGTGGCCGACGAACTTATGGCCCGGAACAATTGAGCCCACGACACCAGCCAAGTGTTCAGACGGCTACGCCAGCCTCACCTTGACCTTTTCTTTCATTGGCGAGAGTTTCAATACGTTTTCAGTATTTAAGGCCAGAGGTTCGAGTTGGGAGGGAAGGGCCACCGGCTTATCGGCTCACCATAGGGTGGTTTGCAATATCGGTCTCCACGGACAAAATGTTCCCCCTTCGGTGCGAGCGGCGATTGGATGCCCCTGATTTAGTTAGAGTTATTGAGTGAAACCCTTATAAATAAAGGGTTTCATACCGGCCCCGACTAACATTTCTGGTAACGCTGCGCTAGGGTTAGGGTTCGTAATTCGTTCGATCAGATTACTGATTCAGGGCTTTTCTCATGAGCAAATTTTTATTGCGTCGGCGCGTATCCATTCGCACCGTAGTGGCGGGAGTGGCGTTCGGCGCGCTTTTTGCCGGCGGGCTGAGTGGCGTCGCGGGCGCGGCTCCGATCGACAGCCTCAAGGCCAAAGCCGCCACCCTTGAAGCACAACTCAACGAAAACGGGGCCAAGCTCGACGCCCTAAGCGAGCAACTCAACGCGGCGCAGATTCGCCTGGATAGCGCCAAATCCAAAATTCTCGACGCCGAAACTCGAATTCAAGTTGCCAAGGCTGAGACCACTCGCCTCAGCGCTTTGGTGCGGTCTCGAGCAGTATCGATGTACCGCGGCAAAGGGGTCGACGGGTCGGTTTCACTTTTTGATTCGTCCAGTGCGACGGAAATGAATACTCGCAATGCTTATTCGTCGGCCGCAAACGCTAAGGACAACGCTATTATTAGTGAACTCGCGCAAGCTCGGGCCGATCTAGTGGTCCAACAGCGCGACGCCGAAACGGCCCGCCAAAGCGCTCAGACCGAAACCTCGGCTTTGGCCGCGTCTAAGGCTCAGGCCGAAGCGGCGACCAACGAGCAACGAGCACTACTCAGTCAAGTTCAGGGTCAAATCGGAGAATTGGTCCGCCAAGCCCAAGCCGCTCGGGCCGCGGTCGCCCGCCCGCCGTCGGGAGGTAAAAACTGGTCGGGCCCAGTGCCGAACCCCGCCGGAGGAGCCGGAGCCGCGGTCGCGTTCGCTCGTTCGCAGATAGGCAAGCCTTATGTTTACGCCGCCTCCGGCCCAGATGCTTACGACTGTTCGGGGCTTACCATGCGGGCCTGGCAAGCCGGCGGAATCTCTTTACCTCACTACTCGGGAGCGCAACGCAACCGCGGGGTGCAGGTGCCGCTCGATCAACTCCAACCGGGCGACTTGATAACGACGACCGAAGGCTGGAGCGGCCACGTCGGCATTTGGGTCGGCGGCGGTTATGTTCACGCCTCTTCGAGCCGAGGGGCAATGGTCTTTGTTCCCGGCACCAGTCGTTTGATTGACGCGGTTCGCCCAACTTGAGTTTGAGTGTTACTTATTAGTCTCCGATAGCCTTGGCTTCATCTTGGGGACGTAGCTCAGTTGGCTAGAGCACTGCCTTTGCAAGGCAGGGGTCGTGGGTTCGAGTCCCATCGTCTCCACCAGCAAAATTATTGGCGTAAAGAAAGATAATAATAAGATATGGCGAAGTCACATAACCACGCTGGTGGTCACGATAACCACATGACCCTGACTGGCCCCGCGTGGCTTCCATTGGCTATCGCGCTTATTTTGGGATTGGCCGCTTTGGTGGCCGGGCTTACCGCTTGGCGCGCCGCAGTTCACTTGGGTAACTCACAAGTTGCTCTCACATTTTCTACCCAGTCGGTAAACAACGCCAATACCGCGACCCAAGACTCCAACAAGTTAGTTAGCGACGAGCGATCCATGTTCATTGTCTACGAAGAGGCACTCCAGCAAGGTGACACCTTGCGCGCTCAAGAGATCCGAGCACTGATGGCGCCCTCGACACAAAAAACTATCGACTGGTGGCTGAACGCCCCCGCTTCTAATCGCCCCGCCTCACCTTTTTCTTCCGCCAACCCCGAGTGGATAACCCCTCGTAAAGTTATTGACACCAACGAGGAGTTGGACCTAGCTGAGGCAGAGTTGATTAAAGCGGAAGACGAAATCCACCAAGCCCACAGCTTGGAGTTGCTCGAAGCAATTTTGGCCATTGCCTTTTTGACCGGTGGTCTAACCGCGACTTTGCGTTCTCAAAGCGCGCAGTTCTTATTGCTAAGTGTGTCGGCCTCGGTCTTGGTCATTTCTGCGGTGGGATTGTCGGTGCTGTGGTAACGAAGCGATTATTTTTAACCGCAGGGTTGGTAATGGCCGCAGTCCTTATGTTCGGTTCCGGCAGTGCGTTAGCCAGCACCGAGTCTGACCCGCCCACGGCCGCCCCCTGCGCGGGGGTCATCGGCGTGATAGCCCCTTACGGCGCCGGGCAAGCAAATAGCACGGTCCAACTTAACTGGGCCCGGGTGGCGCTTGACCAATTCAATAAAGATAACGGAACATCTTTTACTATTTCCCCCGCTAACGTTGGCTCTACCGAAGTGGACCGCGGGGTGGTGGAAGCTCAGCGCTTAGCCGCGGACGAAAAAATTATCGGGGTAGTGGGTCCGTCTTCTTCACTGGTTACTAAATCAGTGGGCCCTGTCCTTGATGCCGCCGGGCTTAGTTACGTATCTCCTTCGGCTACGGCCACGGTTTTGACCGAAGGTTTACTAAGCAATTTTTTTCGAGTGGTGGCCAACGACAGCGTTCAGGGCCCGTCTATTGCCCAGTTCATCGAGTCGTCGTTAAAGCCTAAAAAAGTTCTCGTTGTAGTAGACGACGAACCTTATTCCATCGGCCTAGCAAAAGGGGTTGTGCGAACCCTTAAAGCCAAAGGAGTGAAAGTTTCTACGACCAAGATCACTTTAAAACAAAAAGACATGAGTTCGGTAGCCCAAGCGGTAACCCCATCAACCAATGTTCTGGTTCTTCCCATTTTACTTCCGGAAGACGGAGTCAATATCGTCAACGCAGTGAGAGACTCGGGTAAGTTTCCCGCCATCGTGGCGGGCGACAGCATGTTTTCTCTCACTGAGTTCAACGTTCCTGGCGCTTACGTTTCGTCTTTTGCCCCCGACGTATCTATTACTCCGCAGGGCAAGGACACAATTAAACTTTACGGGCAGATATTTGACGACTTGGCCCCTTACGGTGGCCCGGCTTATGTGGCCATGGAGGCCGTACTCACCGCCGCTCGAAAAACTTGTGTTAACGGCTCGACTACAAGAGCCAAAGTCACTAAAGCGTTGCCCGATGTTCGTCTCGACTCCAGTATTTTGGGTCAACCGTTAGCTTTTGACGCCAACCACGATGTAGTGGACGGAGTTTTTTGGGTCTATCGCCACGCGGCCGACAGTTTTCAGCCAATGACGCGAGCACGCGTCGATAAGTAAGCAGTATTGCTCGGCGAACTAAGACTCAGGTTTGGCTACTAGTCGGCGAATACGCTCGATGGCTAGAGCCACGCTAAAGCCCAGACCGAGCACGATCCAGCCGCCCACTGCGTCTAGCAGCCAATGATTAGCGGTAACGGTAATAGTGAAGATGACGGTGAAGGCGTAAAACACCAATAGCGCTCGCAACCATTTGCGCCGCACTACTGGCCACAAGGCGAGAACACACCAAGTACTCCAACCCACATGGAAACTCGGCATGGCCGCGAATGGGTTCCCGTACTGGGCCAGCGCCGAAGCAGCCGGTTGACCGTCAGCGGCGTATTCAACTTTTACTTGCGGGCCAAAGTTGAAATACTCGGCCGCGGTGTCGACAAAGCCGTACTTTTCGGGCATTAGGCGGGGCGGCATCAGCGGATAAAAAACAAATGTCACGATGGCGATGGCCCACATGGCGATAAGGGTGTTACGCCACCGGACATAACGGACGGGAAATTTTCGGTAAAGAAAAACTAGGGTAAACAAAGGTAAAAAAAAGTGGATAGTGCCGTAGTAAATATTAAAAAACGCCATAAACCAATCAACATTTAGAAACGCCTGTTGTACGGTTAGCTCCCAGTAGATACCGAGCGTTTTTTCGGCCGCAACAATGTCGCGTGCGTTAGCAAACGCGGCGGCAGTAGCACCGGTAGCGCGGTCGCGACCCAAGTCGTAAAGTTGGTAGATAATTATCATTACGGCAATTTCGCCGATCCAACCAAACCGCCAGCGTTTAGATAACGGAACCCCTAACGCTTGAGTAGTGGTCGCGGTTGAGCCGGTAGCGTTCACTCGGCGGGTTTGCGCCGCAGTAAAAAAGTTGCGGTGGCGCGCGTTACGACTTCATCGGGCTGATTTTTGTCTCCGAGTTTGCTAACGGTTGATTGCACGTAAGCCACTTGTCGGGTTACTCGAGTTACTTCACCCCGCACCGACAGGGCGTCGTCGGTCGTCGCGGCTCGCATGATTTGGTAAGAAACTTCCAAAGTGGTGGCTCGGTCGCCCGATTCGAGCGCGCTATTGGCCGCGAAGTTCATCGCGGCATCGTGAATAACGCCGAATACTCCGCCGTGCACTCCGCCCAACGGATTGGCCGCCAGTTCGCTTACTTGCCAAGTGGCCTCAACCCAGCCTTCGCCGTAGGCTGTAAAGACAAGGCCGAGCGATCCGAGTAGGGGCATACCGCCATCGCCCAAGCTGCGATCCATGTTTCGGGGCATGGCTACTCAGCGTAATGTGCTGGGATCGGGATCGTTCACCCAAGGACCAGTTGCTAGCCCCCACGGGCTTTACCGGAGGAGATTTATGACTAACGCAGTAATCATCGACGCAGTACGCACCCCAATGGGAAAACGCAACGGATCACTCAAAGATTGGCACCCAGTCGATTTGGCCGCGCACACCTTGCGCGCGCTCGTAGAACGCAGCGACCTCGACCCCGCGTTAGTTGATGATGTGATTATGGGTTGCGTAATGCAAGTGGGCGATCAAGCCGGCAACGTCGGTCGCAACGCGGCCCTCGCGGCCGGATTTCCCGAGTCGGTTACCGGTACCAGCATCGATCGTCAGTGCGGGTCTTCACAGCAAGCCGCACATTTTGCCGCGCAAGGAGTAATGGCCGGAGCGTACGACGTAGTTATTGCTGCCGGGGTGGAGTCGATGACTCGAGTTCCGATGGGAGCATCGTTTCTACCCGGCTCAATGCCTTTTGGCCCGAAAGTTTTTGAACGCTTTGACCTAATCCCTCAAGGAATTTCCGCCGAGCGCATTGCCGAAAAATGGGACATCTCTCGCTTAGCCAACGACGAGTTTGCTCTGCAGTCGCAGTTGCGGGCCGCGCGGGCTACCGACGAAGGTCGGTTTGATCGTGAGATTATTCCGGTACCGGTAACAACCGACGAGGGTGAACAAATGTTTGCTCGCGACGAAACCTTTCGGCCTGACACCACCATTGAAAAACTGGCGAGCCTCAAGCCCGCTTTTCAACCTGAAGGCGGGGTAATAACGGCGGGAAACTCCAGCCAAATCTCTGATGGTGCCGCGGCCACGCTAATTATGAGTGAAGAAAAAGCTCTCGCGCTGGGGCTAACTCCCCGGGCTCGGTTTGTGGAGTTTGCTCTGGCTGGGGTCGATCCCGTCATGATGCTAACTGGCCCCATTCCCGCAACTACCAAAATCTTTGAACGGGCCAAAATGAAAATCAGCGATATGGACTTAGTGGAGATAAACGAAGCATTCGCGCCGGTGGTATTGGCGTGGGAAAAAGAACACCACCCCGACATGGATCGGGTCAATGTCAATGGTGGCGCGATTGCTCTCGGTCACCCATTGGGGTGTTCGGGTAGTCGATTGATGGCCACTTTGCTTAACGAACTTGAGCGCTCGGGCGGTCGTTACGGACTGCAGACGATGTGCGAAGGTGGGGGAATGGCTAACGCCACCATCATCGAACGCCTCTAGTGCTGGGTCACCTGCTGGCGATATCGACTCTGGGATGGGTCTTGCGGGTGCTAGTAGCGGCGGCGGTGGCGATATTTATCTACGCCGTCGGGGCGTCTACTTTGCGCAAATTTCGCATTGCCCCCGACGAGCAACCCGACCCCGCGGCGGTGGTACCGGTAAGTCTGCGGTTTTCTTGTTCGGTATGCGGTTCAGAAGTGACCATGACCTCAGCCCAAGCGGGGGAAGCGCCCGACGCGCCGAGGCACTGTCGAGAAGACATGGTTCCGGTCGATTGAGACTTATCCCCAGACTGGGGATAAGTCTGGGGTAAATGACAACCGTGGTATTTATCTCAGCGCAACCGAGTCGAGAGCCCAAAGCCAACGATTATGAGCCCCAAACCAAGAAATAAATAAGAGTTCTGGGCTTGGCCGCCGGGCAACAAACTGAGGTAATTGCCCAGAATTACGGCAAACCCGACCAGCAAGCAGGTGAACATCGAGGCCGAAACCCACGGCGGTGACTTATGGCGCGACTTGGCTTTGGGGGGCGTGTAACGCCCGGGGGCGTTGAGTTGAGCCTTAGATACCCCGATGGGAGTTTTAGTTCGCGACGATTTTTTACGTCTCATAGTTATTTGACTCTATCGGCTGGTGAGCCTTGTTGCCGATAAATCTGGTCTTCACCCCAACCCGCTCGGGTAGCGTCAATGCGTGGGCGCCCGAGTAGTAGTCATCGATAATTACGATTCTTTCGTATACAACTTGGTTCAGTACCTAGGCGAACTAGGAGCCGAACCCGAGGTGTACCGGCACGACGAAATAGATCTCGCCGGGTTAGCAGCACTAAATCCTGACGGACTAGTGGTTTCACCTGGCCCCGGCCGCCCCGAAGATGCGGGTATCTCTTCGGCCGCGATTAAAAGTTTGGGCGAAGCCGGAACTCCGGTGCTGGGGGTTTGTTTAGGTCATCAATGCATCGGCGCGGTTTACGGAGGGAGTATCGAGCGAGCTCCACGCGTAATGCACGGTAAGACTTCAGAAATAATTCACGACGGAACCGGAGTGTTCGCCGGGATACCGAGCCCGTTCGTCGCGACTCGCTATCACTCTTTAGTAGTAGAACGCGATTCGGTGCCCGATGTTTTACGAATTACAGCCGAAACAGAAGATGGTTTAGTAATGGGTCTTCGCCACGTGGAGTTTCCGATTGAAGGAGTGCAGTTTCATCCCGAAGCCATACTCACCGAATCGGGCCGACCACTGATCGCTAATTTTTTATCTGAGATTGCGGCCGGGCAAAGTTAGCAGTTGATCGTCGCGGTGCTAGCCACCGGTACGGTTGATCCAGCGGCGGGGTTTTGACTGGCAATCACTCCCGCCCCCGCGCATCCGTTCACCGTTACGTTAAGACCCAGCCCTTGTAGTGACGCAGCCGCGGCCGCGAAAGGTTGGCCGACCACGTTCGGCACGGCAACGGTGTCGGGGCCAGTCGAAACTTGAAGTTGGATGGTTGAACCTTTGGGCGCCTTGGTGCCGGCGGGAGGATTAGTGCCGATGGCTTTACCCGCGGGTACGGTCGGGCTCGCGGTGGGCACCACCGTCACTTGAAAACCCGCAGTTGTAAGTGCGGTTTGGGCCTGGACTTGATCTTGATTGGCCACGACCGGTACGGCTACGGGGGGCTCAAGCGAAACCGTTACTTTGACCGTTGACCCCTTTTCGGCTTTAGTGCCCGCCACTGGATCGGTACTCAACACGGTACCCGGGGCTTTATCTGGGCTTTCTAGGTCAACTCTTTCCACTGCAAGACCAAGTCGGGTGAGCGTACTTTGCGCTTGCTCAAAAGTTTTACCTACTAACTGCGGAATAGTTACAACTTTAGAAGAAACAGTTAGAAATATCGTTCGCCCCTTAGCTAACAACCGTCCCGCATCGGGGCTTTGTTTGATAACAGTGTCAACGCTTTGGTCACTTACTTTGTCAATACGCGATACTTGAAAACCAGCCACTCGAACTTGTTTGGCCGCTTCGTCATAACTTTGGCCCACTAAGTTAGGCACTTCAACTTGTTCGGAACCGTCAGAGCCACTACCGGAGTTAAGCCCGAAGAGAGCGAAAGCCACCACCGCGATTAATAAAAGCACTCCGACGACACCGGCGATAATCGGTCCTTTTCGGGGCGGTGGCTTGTCCCACATCTCGTGTTCTTCTCCTGGCGGCGCTCCTCGCCCCGCCCCGCCGCCAGCTACGGCCGGAGTCGCCATCGTTTCGGCGCCCACGGCACTCCCAGCAGCAGCGGCAAAAGTAAGGGGGCGGCCGCGCCCAAATTGCATTAAATCGGTGCGCATGTCGGCGGCCGATTGGTAGCGGTAGTCCGGATCTTTAGCGAGTGCAGTCAAGATGATGCGCTCAAGATCGACCGGTAGCTCAGGGTTTATATTATGGGGCGCTATGGGGTCGTCGCGTACGTGTTTCATGGCCACCGCCACCGGACTTTCTCCGGTGAAAGGAGGTTGGCCCGTAGTCATTTCGTAAAGGACGATCCCGAGAGAGTAAACGTCGCTGCGGCCATCAGCGGCCTGACCCTGGGCGTGTTCAGGGGAGAAATAGTTAGCGGTGCCCATCACCGCGCCCGTACTGGTAAGACCTGATTTGGTATCAGTCGGATTAGCCGCAATACCGAAGTCGGCCACCTTTACTTGCCCAGTTGGAGTAATAAGTATATTTCCCGGTTTTATGTCGCGGTGCACGACTTGGTTGCGGTGGGCGAACTCAATCGCGTCGGCGATTTCGGAAGCGATGCGAGCCGACTGCATCGGCGAGAGAGTGGCCTCAACTTGCAAGACATCCCGCAGCGATTTTCCTTCTACGTACTCCATGACAATGAAGTAGGTGTCGCCTTCTTGCCCGTAGTCGTAGACACTCACGATGTTGGGGTGAGTGAGTATGGCGGCTTGCTGGGCTTCTCTACGAAAACGCTCAACAAAAGTTGGGTCGCGAGAGTATTCCGGAAATAAAACTTTTACCGCTACTCGGCGGTCGAGTTGAAGGTCGCGAGCCAAGTAGACATCGGCCATCCCCCCCCGAGCTATTTCGGATTCAATCGCATAGCGACCAGCTAGTACTTCCGGAACTTCATTCATGTTGTAACTACGCTATCGCTATTAGTTGTCAGTTTTGGGGCAGGGATAGTTATAAAATACGGGCATTATTTGTTCAGGGCTACTTTTAATACTCGGGCTGCAATTGGTGCCGCAACACGCCCCCCCGTCGCTTCTGACCCGAGCGATCCACCGCGTTCAACTATTACCGAAACGGCATAGCGGGGCGCATCAGCGGGAGCGAAAGCAATGAACCACGCGTGGGGTGGCCCCCCGTCGGCTTGAGCAGTACCGGTTTTTCCCGCGACGCGCACTCCGGTGATTTTGGCTGCGGTCCCCGTTCCTTGTTCGACCACATCGGTCATCATGGTATTGACCGCTTGAGCAGTAGTGGCTGAAGTTGCTGTGCGCCACGGTTCGTTAGCAATGCGCCGGACAACTTTTCCTTTGCTATTTTTTATCTCGGCTCCAACGTGGGGCTTCATAATCACCCCGCCGTTGCCTATTCCCGCCGCAGCAAGAGCCATCTGCAACGGAGTAGTAGCCACGTCACCTTGACCAATTCCGGCAAACGCAAACAGAGGCTGGTTGAGATCAAAACTTCCGGCTGCCGGGCCAATACTGGCAATCGCTCCGGGGGCAACATCAAAGGGTGGGATTACTCCGATTCCAAACTTACGCATACCGCCAACAAATTTGTCTCCCAAATCAAGACCAATCTGGCCAAAAGTCGTATTGCATGATTGGCGCAAACTTTCGGCCAAGTTCCCCCCGCATTCCTTGCCCCCAAAATTGCGGAGCACCGAATCGGTTTGCGGGAGGTCGAGTTGGCTCAGGGTGGGGTAGACCGGCTCGGCGGGGGTGGCTACAGATTCGTCAATCGCGACCGCGGCGGTAACGGATTTGAAGGTTGACCCCGGGGCATAAAGTTCGCGAAACGCGCGCGAAAGGTTTGGTTTATTGGGGTCGTCATTCAACGCCTTGTACGCTTTTTGAACTTCCAGTGAGTTATGACCGGCCAGCGGGTTCGGATCGTATGTCGGGGTTGAATACATTGCGACTACTTCGCCGGTAGTGAGGTCGAGCACTACTACTGAACCGCGTTGAAGACCAAGCGCGGCCGCCGCTTCTCTTTGTACGTCGACTCGCAGAGAGAGCACTACGGTTCCGGTTCCATTGCTTCCACTAACGAGGTCACTTAAGTTGTCGAGTTGTAAATCTGCTTCTCGCCCAACCAGCGCGTCGTTATACGTACTTTCGACTCCAGTGTTACCAAATACGAACGATTGGTAGCCGACTACTTGAGCGAATAGCCCTCCCTCGGGATATTCGCGCTGGTACTTAAATTCAGTGTTGTCTTTAGACGGAACTGAACGGGCTAGAACCACTCCATCGGCGCTGAGGATCGGCCCCCGGGGGCGGTTGATGTCGCGCAAAGCGGCCCGAGTGTTGCGGGGGTCGTTGGCCAGATGGCCGGCGTTAATGATTTGTAAGTAGGTGAGTTGGGCTACACAAATCAAGATGAGCACTACCACTGCTCCGCCTACTCGGCGCAATGATCGATTCACTGGGGTAGCGCGTGCGCAGTCCGACTCGGCTGTTCGGCCGCGGCACGAGCGGTGTCGTCAGATATGCGCATTAGTAGAGCCAAAATGACAAAGTTGGCCACTAAAGACGAACCCCCGTAAGAGACAAACGGTAAGGTGATCCCAGTTAGAGGGATTACTCGAGTTGTGCCGGCAATGATTATGAAACTCTGCACCCCCAAAATTGTTGCCAAACCTCCGGCAAAAAGTTTTGAGAACGGTCGAGGAGTTTTAATCGCGATATTGAAACTCGATCCCACTAATAACAAAATGGCACTCAAGACGGCCACCGCACCTATTAAACCGAGTTCTTCGCCGACCGCGGAAAATACAAAGTCAGTCGCCGCGTTCGGGATTTGCTGGGGGTTGCCCAGCCCGAGCCCAGTTCCGCTCAAACCACCAGTCCCAAAAGCAAACATCGACTGCACTATTTGAAACCCTTTTCCGTCGGCTACCGGCCACGGGTCAATCCAAGTGCTTACCCGAGTTTGTACGTGATCAAATAATTGGTAGGCGATCGTTGCCCCACCAATAAATAGAACGCCGCCGATTACTAAATACGAAACCCGATCGGTGGCGATGTAGAGCATGGTCGAAAAAACAGTAAAAAATAGCAGAGCCGAACCAAGATCTTTTTGTCGCACCATAATCAAAATTGATATTCCCCAGACGAGCAATAGTGGCCCTAAGTGTTTGGGGTCGGGCAAAATTAAGCGCCCAAATTTTCGTGTTCCGCTCGCGAGCAGTTCGCGTTTGTCTACTAAATACGCCGCAAAAAAAATTACTAGCAAAACTTTGGCCGCTTCTCCGGGTTGAAAATTAAGCGGTCCGATGCCAACCCACAAACGAGCACCGTTGATTTCTTTCCCAAGTTTCGGCACTAACGGCAGCAAAACGGCGATAATTCCGATGAAGAGAAATGTGTAGCGATAGCGTTCAAGAGTCCTTATTCGCCGCACTAAAGCCAAGGTGATTATGAACGCCGCGACTCCGGCGGCCGTCCACGCTGCTTGATTGCGGGCAAGGTCGCGATCAAGGCGGGAGATAACCACAAAGCCGATGCCATTCAAAAACGCGGCCAGAGGTAGAAGAACGGGATTGGCGTTAGGTGCGAGTCGGCGCACCGCAAAGTGGGCCGCTCCGTAAAGGGCGATTACGACACCAAGAAATAGCCACAAGTCGCTAGGTAATTTTGGCTTATCGGCCAGTTGGACCAAGAGATAGCCCGAGGTGGTGATAAGCACCACTAAGAGGCCGAGCCGCAATTCGGCGTTGCGGAGTTTTTGTCTCACGCCTGGCGCCTAAACCAGCGCCGCCGGCTCGTGTTTTCGGTTTGGGCAGTTTCGGAGTCATCGCCTTGCGCCAAATCGACTATCACCACCGTTATATTGTCGACCCCGCCGGCCTTGTTGGCTTCGTCAATCAAGCGTTGCGCGGCCAGTTGGGGTTCGGGCTCCTCGTTGAGCACCGCGACGATTGCCGGATCGCGCATCATCGAGGTCAAGCCGTCGGAGCAAAACATAACTCGGTCGCCTCCAAGAGTTTCCAGATCTTGTAGGTCAACTTCTACCGTCGGATCAAGCCCCAAGGCACGCGTGATCATTGATCGACGAGGGTCGACTTCGGCTTCAGCTTCGGTCAATTGTCCAGCGGCGATCAGTTCCGCCATGAGGCTGTGGTCAGTAGTTATTCGCTTGAGGGCTTTATTGCGCACTAAGTAGGCACGAGAGTCGCCAACATGGGCAATTGTGCATTTACCGGCTCGGTCAAAAATTCCCGCGGTTAAGGTGGTCCCCATTCCGTGGAGGTCGTTGTTCTTACTCGACCGGTCGTACACCGCCCGGTTAGCGATAACCACCGCGTTACCAATGGGCGTTCCCCCTTTCAAGGCTTTCTCTAAGGCTTCAAGCGCGGTTTTACTCGCTACTTCTCCGCCTCGATGCCCACCCATCCCGTCGGCTACCGCGAATATTCCGCTTCTGTCGTTGGCAATAAGGCCGTCTTCATTATGATTGCGAACTCGTCCTACCGCAGTGGCTGATCCGATGCTGCGAGCCAGGCTCATCGAATTACTTCCACCACGGTTTGACCAAACTGAACTTGATCACCATGGCTAAGCGCAACAATTCCTTGTATCGCGGTTCCGTTAACCAAAGTCCCGTTGCGAGAACCGAGGTCTTCGACTAATACGTCTTCGTTACTAGGAAAAATACGAGCGTGGATAGTGGAAGCGAACTCATCGTTGGCAATGACCACAGTGCAGGCTCCACCACGGCCAATAGTGATCTCTTGGCCGACGGTAAAAGTTTCTCCGCTATGGGCAGACGGTTCTATTATTCGTATTCGCGCCGCACGGTTCTTCGTCCTCTTTACGACGGGAGGAGAATTTTTTGACCGACCTCCCACTGAGGCTGGTCGCAGCTCAAGCATGACCACTCGTACTACTTGCCAAAGAAATAAATAGACCAAGGCCAGAAAACCAAATTTCAAAATAGTCAGTACGGCTTCGGGGACTGCATCGGCTAAGAGGGGGGAGAGGAGTTGAGGCATAGGGATAATTACTTACGACGCCTCGAAGTTCATCACGACATCACCTATGCGAATCTCGTCACCATCGGCCAACATGCTTTCGTCCACCCCAGAATCATTTAGCAGAGTCCCGTTAGTTGAGTTGAGGTCAACTAATAAAAATCCGTTACCCGCGGGGCGAATCTCGGCGTGTTGCCGAGACGCGCGCGCGTCAGCCACCACTATGTCGTTTCCCGCCATTCGACCCATGGCCAGCGGCTTTTCCCCCAGCACCACGCGTTGGCCGTCGGACAGCACGATCGAACCAACTCGGCGACTTTCGTCAATGGCTGCAGTGATATCGCATTCACCCGGCTGTAAGTCATCGTCAGTAACCAAAGTTACGGTTACTGAACCGATAAAGTGGTAGCGCTCGTTGCGGGCATGCTCACGGGCGATTTCGGCGAGTTCTCGGGCCAGAGCACTCGCGAACGGTTCAAATCGCTCAAAGTCGGTGGGGGAAAGATAAACGCCGATGTTGTTAGGAGCGATAGGGGTGCCGTCAACCCCCACCGAGCGCTCAGCGTCGATTACTCGGGTAAGGCGACGGCCAATCTCCACCGGCTCCAGCCCACTGCGAAAAGCTTTGCCGAACGATCCCTCAACGAGTCTCTCTAAGCGTTGTTCGAAACCCTTTAAACCCACGACGTAAGTCTATGACCACGCGTTAGTGGCTTCAGGGCGGCAAATAACGCCAAATATAAATGTTCCTTTAATCGCTTAAGGGTAGCGACTGGTACGATTCACCGCTCGGGCGAGTGGCGGAATCGGCAGACGCGCAGGCTTCAGATGCCTGTGTTCGCAAGAACGTGGGGGTTCAAGTCCCCCCTCGCCCACACCGTTTACTACCAGCATCCCTTTTCGTACGTGATTTTCTAAGAATTCTTTTTGAGTCTAATCCCACGCGAATTACTATTTGTTGATGTCGTTGCGCTCAAGACTACGGAATTGGGCCATTCCGTACATGATTAACCCAGTCAGCACAATAAAAAATACCGCGCAACCGGCGGCAAATATTGGCCAGTTATTCATTAGTTTCTTTTTCCCGCCAGCAACAATCCGCCGAAGGCGAGAATTGATGGCACCCAGATACCGATGTAGATGGCGTTAATAGTGTGATCTTTAGAGTCATCAAGAAAGAATATCCCTACTGATAATAAAAACGACGCCGCAGCAGCAAAAATTAGTACCGCTTTTAGCAGGCTGTCGGGATTTTTTGGTTTACTGTTATCGGTCACTAGTTCCTCCTTGGTTGAGTTGCGAACAATTATTATTCAATCGTACCGATCAGATATTTTTAACCTTAATTGTGGTGGTGAGGCTTTCGGCCACATCGGTGGGGTCAGTAATTCTCGTAAGGGCAAAGTTTAATTCGCTAGTCCCCAGTTTTTTAGACCTAAACTTGTAGGTAGTAGTCGCCTCTCCGCCGGGCATATCGGCGTTGCTGACTTTGGCTTTACCCGACTGGGTGAGTACGGCGGGGTTGGAGTTGGTTACTTTCCAAGCGTAGGGGGTTCCGCTGGAAGCCTTGACGTCAACTGAGACCACTCCGCCTTTATCAAGTTTAAAAGTTTGTCCCGAAGTTTTCTCGTTGAGGTTGATCTGTTCAGCGACGTCGCCGATGCCTTTCTCGCCTTTGCCTTGAGAGTTACACGCGCTCATTAGTAATGGCGCACCCAGGCTAATTACAAGTAAAGGTATAAGCATCGAACGGCGCATTTTTCTCTTTCGGTTGCTATCGGTTGCTATCGAGACTTAAAGAGGCCGAGTTGATACACCAACGCTGACCGGTAGGGCCCGGGCCATCGTTGAATACATGGCCTAAGTGGCCGCCACAACTTTTACAGGTTGCTTCAACCCGAACCATTCCGTGGCTACGGTCTTCGTGGGTCTCTACTGCCTCGGCTACGGCGGGCGCAGAAAAACTTGGCCAACCAGTCCCCGAATCAAATTTGGTATCGGAATCAAATAGTTCCGCTCCACAACCCGAACAGCGGTACATGCCATCGTCGTGACAGTCCCAGTAGAACCCACTAAATGCGGGCTCGGTGGCCGAGCAGCGCAGTACTTCAAATTGTTCGGGCTCAAGCCGGTCGCGCCACTCTTGTTCGGTTGCTTCTACCGAGTTATCCATATGATCAGCCTAGACGGACAGCGGACGATAAACCCAAACCTCAATTTCGAATAAAGCGTTAAGGGGTAGCCAAGTCACGCCAACAGTGCTGCGGGCGGGGCGCGCGTCGCCGAGGCTCTCGGCGTAGATCTCGTTTATTTGTCCCCACGCCGACGGGTCAGCCGCGACAAAACAAGCGACCTTGGCCACATTGCTCCAAGTGCAACTTGCGTCGCGCAGTAGCGCGGTTGTGTTTGATAGCGCCTGTCGCACTTGAGCTTCGAGTCCATCAGCGAGCACTCCGGTAGTGGGGTCGACTCCAATTTGGCCCGAGCAAACTATCCAGTCGCCGGCGCGCACTGCGGGCGAATACGGACCGGCAGTAAAACTAATGCTGGGGGTATCGAGAGGCTCGACCATTACTTGCTAACTATTCGATAACGGGGTCATGCCAACCGTCGGCGTCGTTGAGTAACGCCTCGGCTTCATTGGGGCCCCACGTATGCGCCTTATAAGGAATGACCTTGTGGTGGTTGACCAAAACGTCGTCCACTACTCGCCAGGCAGCTTCTACGCCGTCTTCGCGAGCGAAGAGAAGATTTTCTCCGTGCATGGCGTCGCCCAGTAGGCGTTCGTAAGGCGTCATGTCGTCACACTGATCGTCGGTCATCATTAACTCGATTGTTTCGCCGATGAATCCTTCGCCCGGTTTTTTTGCTCGAGCGCCAATCGCGGTTTGTACTTGGGGGTTCATGCGGAAGCGGATGTAGTTGGTTTCGTGGGGCATCGACTCGAATTCAGAAAATACCGCTTGCGGCGGCCGGTGCAGCTCAATGCGCACTTCGGTGCAGGTTTCGGGCATGTTTTTACCGGCCCGTACATAAAACGGAACGCCCGCCCAGCGCCAAGAGTCGATGCTTAGTCGCACCGCGGCGTAAGTCTCAACATCAGACTCAGGGTCTACTCCGTCTTCGTCGCGATAACCAATAAATTGACCCCGCACAATGTCGTCGCGATTGAGAGTCGACATGGCTCTAAATACTTTTTCCTTGGCGTCACGCAACTCGTCGACCCCCGGCCCAGTCGGCGGCTCCATGGCCAGTAAGGCCACGGTTTGGAGAAGATGGTTTTGGATCACGTCGCGCAGAGCGCCCACTTCTTCGTAGAACTTCCCTCTTCCTTCGACCCCAAAATCTTCAGCCATAGTGATTTGCACCTGACGAATAATGTTGCGATTCCAGATGGGCTCAAGGAACGAGTTAGCAAAACGAAAATAAAGAATGTTCTGGATCGCCTCTTTGCCCAAGTAATGATCGATACGGAAAATGTTTTCTTCGGGGAATACCGAGTGCAATACCTGGTTTAATTCTTGGGCCGACTTGAGGTCTCGACCGAAAGGTTTTTCTATAATCACGCGCGCATCTTGGGCGCAGCCTGAATCACCCAGGTGGGCCACTACCACCCCAAACAAACTGGGGGGAATCGCTAGGTAGTGAACGGGTCGTTTGGCCCCCTTGAGGGCTTTTTTAAGCGTAGCAAACGTTGAATTGTTGTTGTAGTTGCCGTCAACGTAAGTAATCATAGACATCAGTTTTTTGAACGCGTCCTCGTCGTCTATTCCGCCACCGAAAGTGGTGATGCCGTCACGAGCGCGGGCGGCCAAATCGTCTTTGGTCCATTTTGACGAGGCAACCCCAACTACCGGAATAGTTAGGTGGCCATTTTTGACCATTCGGTAAAGGGCGGGGAATATTTTTTTATGGGCCAGGTCACCCGATATCCCAAAAAATACCAGCGCGTCAGAGACGGGAGGGTTAGTCACAACTTAACTTTTTTGTTCGTCGTGGCCACCGAACTCTTTGCGCATGGCTGAGAGCAAGCGGTCGGAGAATTCGGCGTTCCCGCGGGACGAGAAGCGATCAAAGAGCGCGGCGGTCAAAACGGGAGCCGGAACCCCTTCGGCTATGGCCGCGAGCGCCGTCCACCGACCTTCGCCCGAGTCAGAAACCTGACCCGAGAAGTTATCAAGATCGGGAGAAATGCTTAGCGCGTGGGCGGTTAGGTCGAGTAGCCACGACGCCACCACACTGCCTCGCCGCCATACTTCGGCGACATCAGGAATGTTGAGGTCGTATTGGTAAAACTCGGGGTCGCGCAGAGGGGTGGTTTCGGCGTTAACGACTTGCTCAGCCACGTGTTCACCTTCATCGGCGTTGTGTAAAATGTTTAGGCCTTCGGCGTACGAAGCCATTATTCCGTATTCAATTCCGTTGTGCACCATTTTTACAAAATGACCCGCGCCGTTTTTCCCACAGTGCAAGTAGCCCTGTTCGGCGGTACTCGGTGTTCCCGTAAGACCCGGAGTACGGGGCGCCGACTCAACCCCAGGAGCAATGGTGGCGAAAATAGAGTCGAGGTGTTTAACGATCTTTTCTTCTCCTCCGATCATCAAACAAAATCCGCGCTCTAGACCAAATATGCCCCCACTAGTACCTACGTCAACGTAGTGAATGCCTTTAGGCTCGAGTTCTTTGGCTCGACGAATGTCGTCTTTGTAATACGAGTTACCTCCATCGATAACGAT
>SHUY01000007.1 GCA_009694435.1 Acidimicrobiia bacterium
GTATTGGCAGTGCCCTGTCACCGACCTTGCTCGTCGAGGCTCCACTGCTATTGGTAGCGCTAGTACCTCGCAATCAGGTCTTGGTTCTCGTTGCCCCCCAACTCGACTTCTGGCCGTTTTTTTTAGTGGGAACCGTAAGGTTGTTAATTACCGACCCGATGTTTTTTCTCGTTGGCCGCTATTACGGACCGCGTGCGGTGGCGTGGATAGAGCAGCGCTCAGAGTCACCCGGGTCGGTGGCGCGTTTTGAGCGATGGTTCCAGCGAGCGGCTTATCCGGTTGTGGCGATTGCCCCTAATAACCTGATCTGCACTATTGCCGGCGCGAGCAAAATGCCCGTGCGGGGATTTTTAATCGCCAACTTCACCGGAACCGTAGTGAGAATGTTATTGATCTGGTGGCTAGGGGAAATTTTTGCCGAACCACTAACCGATATTGCCAACTTCATTGGCGAATACCGCTGGTACTTCACCGCCCTAACGGTGGCTTTGGTGGCCTATTCGATTTATCGGGGCCGGCGCCGAGGTACTTCACCGATTGAAAGTATTGATGATGCAGTGCACGAGTTAGAGGGTGACGAAACTCCCTAACCAGAAGAGCGGCTCATACCCGCCCGCTGGCCACGAGAAACAAACTTGAGCGCCATTTTACGACTCGCTTCGTCAATCATCTCGTCGCCAAACATCACTGCCCCTTTGCGCTCACCCGCCGCCCCTTCGGTGGTGGCTTTTTCGTAAGCATCGAGAATATCGAAGGCGCGATCGTACTGCTCTTGAGTTGGAGTGAACACTTCGTTGATAATCGCTACTTGATCAGGGTGTAAAGCCCACTTGCCGTCGTAGCCGAGCAAACGCGTGCGCATGGCGTAGTCACGCAACGCTTCACCTTCCTTGATTTTAAGGAACGGGCCGTCAATAACTTGTAGTCCGTTAGCCCGTCCAGCCATGAGAATTTTAGAAAACACATAATGGAAATGATCCCCAGGGTATTCGGGAATTTGTACTCCCCCAGTGAGAACCGGCATTTCGGTTGAGGCGGCAAAATCGGCGGGGCCAAAAATAATTGTTTCGAGACGAGACGACGCAGCACAAATTTCTTCAACATTAATCAAGCCGCGAGCAGTTTCGATCTGGGCTTCAATCCCTACGGAAGATTTACGTCCAGTAACTTTTTCGATTTGCGTTAACAACATGTCGAGTGCTTGAACATCGGCAGCTGACTGTGCTTTGGGCAGCATCAACTCATCGAGTCGTTCACTTGCGTTCTCGACTACATCGATTACATCGCGATAAGTCCACTCGGTATCCCACGCGTTGACTCGAACGCAAAGAACTGCTTCTCCCCAGTCGAGCGTGTTGATCGCTTCGACTACCTGACCCCGGGCGGCTTCTTTTTCTAACGGCGCAACCGCATCTTCAAGGTCAAGGAACACCATGTCGGCGCCAAGACCGGCCGCCTTGGCCATCATCTTGGGGCTGGAGCCGGGAACCGATAGGCACGCCCGGCGGGGCAAATTGCGAGACCGTTCTGACATAGCCCCACGCTACCGAATATGGTTAGGTCATGGCCGAACCGGAAACCGTGATGCTTACTCAATTGGCGGAAGGGGTATACGCCTGGATCCAGCCCGGAGGCGAGACGGGAGTGAGCAATGCTGGCGTTATCGTCGATGACGACGGGCTAACGATTGTCGACACCCTCATGGTGCGTTCGCAGTGGGAACCTTTTTCTCAGGCGGTGGCCGAACTGGAATTACCGGTAAAACGAGTGATCTTGACTCACGCTCACGTTGACCACGTTGGGGGCACTAAAGCATTCCCCCATGCGGCCATTTATGCCACTCCCGACACCAGTGAATTGCTCGACCAAGTAATGCCTATAGATGCCTACAAAGCGTTTATGCCGGAATTTGAAAATGAGTTTGATGAGTTAGCCGAAATCGGTACTCGGCCAGTAACTCACACAATCGAAACCGCAGCCCAGTTAACTCCTCGCATTGAGGTTCTCTCTGCTTCCGGTCACACTGCTGGCGACCTTATGGTTTTGGTGGCCGACGCTGACATTTTATTTTCTGGCGACCTTTGTTTTTTTGGCGTGACTCCGTTGGCGTTTCAGGGTGATCCGTTAGCGTGGGCCGGTGTCCTCGACGCAGTTAGCGAGTTAGCCGACATCATCGTCCCGGGTCACGGCCCCACTGGAGGAGAAAAAGAATTACGGGATTTACAGAGTTACTTGCGGCATTGTGCGGCGGGAAATATTCCTACTGGGCCGTGGGATCAATGGACTGAACGCTCAACTCGAGACGAAATCAATATTGAGCGCGCCGCACTTTTACGAGCCGGCCGAGACGAAATGCCCCCCGCTATGCTGCGAGCCATTGGCTGGGGATAAAGGTAGTTATGGCGTTAGCACGATTCGCTCTTGCGACAAGGTTCTACGCTAATTTCGTAGGTAACACCCGCATAACTGATAGGAATTTTTGTGGCCCAAAATCCTGACCCCGCACTAGAACTGAGCACGAGCAAAGGCGTCACTCGATCACTTGACGACTGGCTAACTATGCACCCGCTGTGCCTTATTTTCTTACCGGGGCGAGTAGAAGGATCTCAGTGGATACCGGTGGCGGAAAGAATTTTCGCTACTTTTGGTGATGCCGACTGCACCTGCGCTTTCGTGGTCGCCGGCCCCGAAGAAGTGGCTCGACGCATATTGGGATTAGCCGAAGAAAAATGGATGACTTTTGTTGATCCAGTCGGAGTTCTAAGCGCGGGAGTTGGCCTCACTCAACTTCCGGCGTTTGTCTACCTGCGCCAAGACGGCACGGTGGTTAGCGCAGCCGAAGGTTGGGACCCAAGAGAATGGCAAAAAGTGGCGCGCGCAGTAGCTCAGTCAACCGCATGGACGGTGCCAGAAGTGCGAGGCCCCAATGATCCGCCTACCGGAACGAGTTGGCCGGTAAAAGCCGCTTAAATCTTTAACTGCGCGCCGAAAACTGTTACCAGTACTTAGATTTAACCCGCGCCGAGGAGACTCTTGATTTCGTTCTAGAATTGGTCCTTGGCGCGACAAAGTCAGTTGCGACCATTCCTTTTTCTTATGACAAATTTTTGGTCAAACTCGCCCAAAAGCCGTAACCGGAGCGCACCCAAACGCAAGCGGTGGCAACTAGTTGTAGTGGCGTTGATTGTCCTAGCGGGCAGCGGTGTCCTTCCGCTGGGCTCTAGTGCTATCAGCAGCGCAGCTCCCATCGACGATAAACGAGCCCAAGCCAAAGCGATTCAAGCCCAAATCGATGACCTAGATATAAAAATAAGCGCTTTGGCCGAACAACTCCACGGCGCCGAAGAAGCCCGTGACGCGGCGCTAGCGGCGGCCAAAGAAGCCGAAACCCAAATAGTTGCGGCTCGGCAAGAAGTGTCTCGTACACGAAAAATTGTTCGTGCTCGTTGGGCGGCGATTTATCAGCAGTCGATCAGTGGACAAGGGATCAACGAACTCAACCTCAGTAACACCGATCAACTATTAAGCAGCCGCCAGTACGCAAAAAATCAAGCCAGTAGCGACAACGAAATGCTTGATCAATTAGCCGTGGCTCAACAAGATCTCGCGGTAAAAAAATCTGACTACACCGCGGCGGCTAAAGAGGCTGAAGCCCAGAGTCTGACTATTAGCAACTCAAAGCGCGAACTTGAAGCGACTGAAACTCAACAGGCTGAGGTGCTCGCTCAAGTGAGTGCCGATATAGACGCATTGATCAAAGAGGAGCAGCGCCGCCAAGCGGCCGCCGCGGCTGCGGCTGCGGTGGCGGGGCGAGGGCGCAGTAGCGGTCGCAGTCCAGAAACTTTTCCCGACCTTCCCCCACCGGGCCCTGCGGCCGCCAACGCCATAGCCTGGGCGCGAACACAAATCGGCAAGTCCTACAACAACACCAACCCTGCTCGCTTCGGCCCCGACGCCTTCGACTGCTCGGGCTTGATTTACATGGCCTACGGGATGGCCGGAGTGTCTATTCCAAAAGTCTCGGGCCCGCAATACCGCGCGTTGCCTCATGTATCAATGGATGCATTGCTACCGGGTGACCTTATTTTCTGGGGAAGCGGCGGAGGTTCCCACGTAGCGCTCTACGTCGGTGGGGGCCAAGTCGTGGACGCGGGCCGAAGTAACGGAGTGAGCGAACGAGCGATCTGGGGTAATCCGGAAGGGGCGGCTCGGCCTACTGGTTAGTTATATTTTTAGCGGCGATGGTGATTGAATAAAATCGCCGTAACATTGGGTGATGACTCCGTCAGATCACCCAGTAAGACTCACCGACTATTCCCACGGTGCGGGTTGTGCGTGCAAGTTGTCACCGGCGGATCTCCGGACAGTGCTGGGAATGATGCAGACGCCCAACGTCGCCTCCGACCCCAACTTGTTGGTTGGTTTTGATAAATCAGATGATGCCGCGGTTTATCAAGTGCGAGACGACCTTGCCATCGTGGTAACTACTGATTTTTTTACCCCAATAGTTGATGACGCTTACGACTGGGGGCGCATAGCCGCCACGAATGCCCTATCGGATATTTACGCCATGGGCGCCGATCCACTATTGGCGCTCAACTTGGTGGCTTGGCCCCGAGAAGAAATACCATTTGAAATTTTGGCCCGAGTTCTTGATGGCGGGGGCGACGTAGTGCGTGAGGCGGGCGCGCTGATTGGCGGCGGCCATTCGATTGATGACACAGAGCCTAAGTACGGGCTCGCAGTCGTGGGTACTGCTCACCCTGAGAGTATCTGGCGTAATTCGGGGGCGCAGATAGGCGATGTACTCGTACTCACTAAACCGATTGGACTGGGCGCAATTTCGACGGCTATTAAGCGTGGAGCAGCTTCGGCTTCACTAATAGAGACCGCAGTAACAGTAATGACCACTCTTAACGCAAGCGGACGCGACGCGGCGCGCGCGGTGGGAGTAAATGCTGCTACTGATGTAACCGGGTTTGGCTTACTTGGCCACGCTCGAGAAATCCTTAGTGGTTCTGGTCTGGCCGGAGAAATACAGTTTCAGACAGTTCCGGCTATTGATGGTGCCCTCGAACTTATTAACGCGGGGATGGTCGCGGGAGGCACCCAACGCAATCACGCCTACCTAAGCGATCTTGAATCAGGCCTGCCCTCGATTAATTGGGGACCGCTAAGCGAAGACCAACAATTTTTTCTTGCGGACGCGCAAACTTCAGGAGGACTGTTGTTTGCGGTGGAACCTGACCGAGCCAACGCACTCATAGCAGCCCTTAAAGAACACGGAACACTGGCGGCGGCGATTATCGGAAAGTGCGTAGCGGGCGAAGCGGGCGCGATCTCGATTACGGAATAACCAACATTCCGAGTTCGGCTTCAATTTGTGGGCGCGGTTTAGCGCCGAGCACCGAACGCTCAAGTTGGCCATTTCTGAATAGGCCAATCATGGGGATACTTTTCACTTCGTAGGTTTGGGCCAAACTAGGCTCAGCGTCAATATTTACCTTCACTACTCGATACGAACTAGTGCGCATGGCGGCAATTTGTTCAACGATTGGCGAAACTTGGCGACACGGTTCGCACCACGGCGCCCAAAAGTCGACAATGACTGGTAATTCACAACGCAATACTTCGGCTTCAAAGTTTGCCGTTGTTACGGACTTGACCAATGGTTCAGCCGGTGGTTCGGGGATAGGAGCTTGGGGCTGCGCCCCAGTTTCTATAGCCAACAACCATTCATGAGCCGAAGCTAAAGACTCCATTGCGACTTGATGACCCATTGGGTACTGCTCAAAAGTTATGGGTAATCCGGCGGCAACTAAAGTCTCGGCTCCTTGGCGGCCCCGCTCTAAAGCAATAAGTGGATCGTCGGTACCGTGCTGGATTAATACTGGAACTTCTTGGGCCGCCAAAAAATCGTAAGTAAGACCGGGGTCTTCGGGAAGATAAGTGCTCATAGCCAGTACGCCGGCCGGTCGGGGGCGCGCGCTCGCGCGTAAACCTAACGCCAGCGCGAGGGCACCTCCTTGAGAGAATCCGGCTATTACCGCCTCACTACGATTTAGTGAGCGGGCCGTGCATACTTCATCGAGAAGGTCGTCTAACTCATCGAGAGCGGCCATGAAACCCGAATCGGTAGATTCGTCGGCGGAACCCACCACTGCGGCAATGTCGTACCAAGAAAATCCCGGAGGAGCCGAAAGAGGACCCCGGGGCAAAATGGTTAAAAAGCGCCCCTCGGGATCGAGGTAGGGCATGATTCCGCCTAAATCCTTCTCGTCGGCGCCGTAGCCGTGAATCAACAGCATCACGCGCTGGGCCTGAGGCGGGCCAAGCAGATTATGGACTAAAGCCATTCAAGTATTCCCCTGATAGTGAGCGAACTGCTTGCTTGATGTTAGGCGGTACTTGCCTGGCGGTTGGCCACGGGCAGATGTGCGAACATTCAGGGTCGGCCAATAATTAAGGAGTATCAGTATGCGGCTCGGAATCAACCTCGGGTATCAAGACTGGGGGCGGGGGCTATCTAGCGCGTTGGCTACTGCCCAAGAAGCCGACCGACTCGGCTACCACTCGGGTTGGACGGCCGAGGCTTACGGCACTGATTCAGTTACGCCGCTTACTTGGTTAATGGCGCACACCGAACGCATGAACTGGGGAACGGCCATCATGCAAATGCCCGCCCGCACTCCTGCGATGACCGCGATGACCGCGGCCACTCTCGATTTGATGAGTGACGGTCGTTTTCTGCTCGGCTTAGGTTTGTCCGGCCCACAAGTAGTTGAAGGTTGGCACGGCCAACGCTACGGAAAACCTTTAGTCAAGACGCGTGAATACGTAGAGATCGTGCGAGAAATATTGCGAAGAGAAAAACCTCTTGAGTATCACGGAGAGCACTACGACATACCTTTCACCGGCGAAGGAGCGACGGGGCTCGGTAAACCACTTAAGTTGATTGTGCACCCCAAGCGAGCCGACTTGCCGATCTACATTGCCGCTATTGGTCCTAAAAATGTAGAACTAGCGGCGGAAATTGCCGACGGATGGCTGCCAATATTTTTCTCCCCCTACCGCTTGCAGGAAACCTACGGTGCGGCGCTTGACGCTGGTTTCGCTAAAGCGGGTGGAGGAAAAGACCTAAAGAGTTTCGATATTGCACCAACGATAAGCGTGTTAATAGGTGATGACCTCGAAACTTTGCGCGGGTTTGTGAAGCCTATGGCTGCTCTTTACATTGGTGGCATGGGGGCCCGAGGGAAAAACTTTTACAACGATCTCGCGTGTCGTTACGGTTTTGAGGCCGAAGCCAAAGAAATTCAAGACCTGTACCTTGACGGGAAGAAAGCCGAAGCCACCGCTGCGGTGCCGGACGACCTAGTTGACGAGATCGCCCTCATTGGGCCCCGAGAGCGCATCATCGATCGGCTTGACGTCTGGAAAGAGTCAGGCATTACCACCATGATTTTGGGTTCAAGCCAACCAGAAGCTTTGCGCTTGATGGCAGAATTAGTTCTTTAATTAGAAATAACTCGACGACCAGCGCGTTTATTTATGACTTATCAGGCAGTGATATTCGATTTAGGTGGAGTCGTTATGCCTTCGCCGCTCGACGCTTTTCGGGCTTACGAAGCCGAAGCTGGGCTTCCTCATCGTTTTCTTAGTGAAATAGTTTTAGCGGGAGGCGACGACGGGGCTTGGTCACGCCTTGAACGGGGTGAACTTAACCTGAGCGAGTTTGCCGACACTTTTGAATCAGAATGCGCTATGGCTGGGGGGACGGTCATAGTTAGTGATTTGTTTGCCAGCATTGAATCGGCCAGTGCCCCTCGGCCCAAAATGATCACTGCGATTGAGCGCATTCGCAGCGAAGGTCTCCGGGTGGGAGCGCTTACTAATAACTGGCACGCCGACAATGCTCAAGAGCCAAGAAACGACAAAGTTACTAAAGATTTTCTCGGCAACCTTTTCGATGTTGTGGTGGAGTCGGCCATCGAAGGAGTTCGTAAACCCGACCCCAAGATTTATGAAATAACTTGTGATCGACTCGCAGTTTCTCCCACCGAAACGGTGTTCTTAGATGATCTCGGAACCAACCTAAAGCCTGCCCGGGCTATTGGTATGGCCACTATTAAAGTTGAAGACCCGGACAAAGCCTTGGCCGAGTTAGCAGCACTCCTGAAGTTTTCTCTAGAAGAAGCGTGATGGAACTTGTATTAGTGCGCCACGCCGAGCCGGTGCGCATAACTGACTCCGCGGGACCGGCGGACCCCGGCCTCACTCCGCTTGGCTACGAGCAATCAGAACGACTAGCCCAGTGGCTTGAGCACGAAAGTATTGACCAGATCGCAACCAGCCCATTGCTGCGAGCCCGAGAAACCGCGCTACCGCTCGCGAAACGGCTGGACATTGAACCAGTCGTCGAACCTCGAATTACTGAATACGACGCCCACGCCAAGGAGTACATACCAGTAGAAGAGTTGTTGGCTACCAACCCCGACTGGAAAAACGAAATGGCTGAAGGCCGCTGGTCGAACGAGGGTGGATTGTCAGCCGAGGACTTCCAGGCCCAAGTTGTGGCGGGGTTCGAACATCTAATCGAACAATTTTCCAGCCAGCGGGTGGTAGCGGTCTGCCACGGTGGGGTTATCAATGTCTATCTGGCGCACGTTCTAAAAAATGATAAGAAAATGTGGTTCTATCCGCACTACACGTCGATCAGCAGAGTGCACGCGGCGAGTTCGGGAGTGCGCAGTATTGGTAGCGTGAACGAGATTGGTCATCTCACAGCTACGCACGATGTCTAGCACGACTACTGAAATTATTTTTTAGCGCAAGAGATGTCGGCAGAAACTCCCGTGTGATCTGAAGTCCACACCAGAGAGTTCTGGTCGCCATTAGCCGGAAGTGGGTTGAATAATCCTGTACCTAATTTATTTTGGTTTGTATCACCACTTGGATCAAAGACCACTGCGCACGACGATGACGGCTTGACGAAAATAAAATCAATTCGCTCTGACTCACGCGCGGTGGGGTCTTTGAGGATGGCTATTGATTTATCGTCGCGCCCGCTGGTGCAACCTACGCCCGAAACAGAATTGCATTCAGGATTACCGGCTTCTAGATAAGAGTCAATCCAGCCCTTAGCGATGATGCTGCGGTAACGGTCTGAAGTTGGGGGAACATTGAAATCTCCCATCAGCACCCTGAGGTCAGTCTTTTTACCGACCTTCTCGGCTAAATCAACGGCAACATCGGTTTGGCACTGGAAGAGCGAAGTTCCTACGGTGCACGGGGGTTTACATAATTTGCAGCCGCCGCCGGGGGTAGCAGTTTCGGGGTCGCCGTCTTGATGAGTTACGACCAAGACCAAAGGCCCAAGGACAGACTTCAGTACTACTCGCGAAGCAGTACGGAATCGGCCCGAGAGGCTGGCGACTTTGGTGCTAACTATGGGCAGAGTGGTTAGCACTTGTTCAGAGTCAATCCCGCCGGAGTGAGGAAAAACTAATTGGTAACTCCCTTTACACAGTTTTTCCCGAGATTTCTTAATTAGTTTATTGAGAGTTGAGTCAATTTCTTGTAACCCGATGACTTCTGGACACCCGGACTGTTCTATCTGGTGAACAAGCAAGTCAACTCGATCGGGTGCTTGGCAGTGGTTGGTATCGGGGGCACAAAATACTCCGTGAAGAAGATTGAGATTGACGATACGCACCCCCAAGGGCTTCGACTCGGCGGCACTGGTTCGATGAGAAAACCCCAGAGGAACAGCAATTACGACCACCGCTACTGCGATCAAACGGGCGAATCGAGGCATTAGCAGATCAACTGCGCAGAAGTGATAACAACCGCAGCACCTCGAAATAGAGCCAAACCAAAGTGACGGTAAGGCCAAAGGCGCCGTACCACTCCATGTAGGCCGGAGAACCCGCCTGCGACGCTTGCTTAATAAATTCGAAGTCTAGAAAAAGATTAAGGGCTGCCACTACTGCTATCCCCAAGCTAACGATGATTCCGAGTGGAGATGGCTGATTCCAAAACATGACATCGACGCCGAACAGGCTCATAAGCATTCCGGCGAGATACATGAAGAAAATTCCAAAAGTGGCACCGATCACCACCATGGTGAATTTTTTAGTGACCTTTACGACTCCAGTCACATAAAGCACGAGAGTGGCAATGAAAACTCCTACGGTCACCAAAATGGCCTGAAGGACAATCCCGTCCCAGCGAGCCTCGAACATATGAGAAATCGCGCCTAAAAATATTCCTTCTAGTACCGCGTAGACCGGAGCCATGAAGGGCGCGCCTTTGGGATTAAAAGCGCAGACCATAGCGACAATGAATCCGCCAATCGCAGTCACGATTAACCAGCTCGGCACGGAAACGGTACCGGCACTCGACACAGTTACTTGCGACCAGCCGAACGCGCCACCGGCTAACAATAAAGCCACCAGTACGAACAATCGGGCGAAGGTTCCGTTGGCGGTCATTACTCGATCAGCTCGAGTCGGGGCGGAGCCGCCATTCGCAGCCGCCCATCCCGCTTGATCTTCTTCGTGGATCTTGTCAAAACGCTTGGTGCTTAGTACTGGGTTAGGCACTTTTCCTCCGATCGCGACTAGTTCTTGTTGCTATCTCATCCTAGACAAGTGGACGACTGTTTCTAGAGCGGGCTTAGGGAAGGGAGAATACGACCGTGCCCGTTGCGTGGTCGCCCAAATCGTTCGCAGCCCGCACCGCTACTTCGACTGTTCGCTCTCCGGCGCTTGCGCTTTCACTGATGACTCGGCCGGAAAAACTGAGTGGGTGGCCGGGAACTGCCGGAGCGCCTAAGCGTATGGCGATACTGTGCACCATTGCTTCGGGGCCGGCCCAGTCGGTGATGTAGCGCGATACGTAGCCATTGGTGGTGAGGATATTCATAAAAATATTGGGGGCACCTTGCTCAATTGCGAAGTTGCGATCGTGGTGCACGGGCATAAAATCGCGTGAGGCAATCGCACCCGCCACCACCACCGTTGGGGTTACCTCAAGCACGAACGGGGGCAACTCTTCTCCGGTTGCCTTAGAGGGCTCTTTGCTGGTCTTCTTCTTGGCCGGAGATGCAGTTGGCGCAATACTTTGGGGGTCAAATTTGTAAATACGAAATCGCTGGCGGCCAACAGATTTTTTATTCGCGTCGTAATAGGTATTGATCCAAGTAACGAAATAGCCTTTGCCCACAGCAGTGCTTTTTTGTTCTGATATCGACTCTAACTCGGCCGAGAAATGCAACCGATCTCCGATACGCAAATAACGGTCAAATTCAAATTCAGAATTAGTAGCCAAGGTGCCGGTGTAGCCCGCCGCAATTAGTATTCCGATTGGGCTATCGGCCGGAATCTCGGCCGCCGCACCGCCTCGTTCGGCAATTCCAGCGATAACGGGTCGCCCCATAGTCCAAGTCTGCATCATGGCTGGTGGGGCAACGATTGTTTTAAAACGAGTCTTGGCGGCCAATTCCTGGTCAAGATAGACCGGATTGTGATCGGCAAAGGCGTCGACCCAGTGTCGGATCATGGGGATATTCACTTCGTCGGGAGAAACCGGCGGAGCGTCAGCGCTCATTGGCTTTCCTACTCCGGCTGCCACTCGGTCGCGAAGTGGGTCGTGGTTAACACTGGTCATGCGACTACCTCAACTGTTATCAATAATTTTTAACTAAGGCATCAGCCTAGGGGATTAAATTTTTATCGCCGAGACATTCGCTCCTTACCGTAATGTAGGCTCGCAATCGTGGTTCAGGCAGAAGATCTCGTTTACAACCCTTATTCATTTTCTGTTCATGACGACCCTTACGAGACCTACCGCAAATTACGTGATACCGCTCCGGCTTACTGGAACCCTGATTTGGGTTTTTGGGCTTTAAGCCGCTTCGAAGATGTTCTTGAAGCATTTCGCAACTTCAACACATTTTCCTCGGCGGGAGGGGTGGCCCTCGAAAATCGCCGGCCTATCGGACAATCGCTCCCGGGCTTTCAACAAATGATCGAACTTGACCCGCCCGACCACACTGCTTTTCGTAGTCTCGTGTCCCGAGTCTTTACTGGGAGACGAGTGGCAGAAATGGAAGACGAAATCCGACAAATTGTTGATGGCTACATCGACGCCGTTGCCAAAAAAGGATTCTGCGACTTAGTGGTAGACATCTCGGGCCCATTTCCTATGGATGTAATCTGCGCGATTCTCGGGATACCGGAAGCCGATCGCACCGAACTGCGAGTCCATGCCGATCGGATCATGATTCGCGAAGACGGATCGATGACTATCCCTAAAGAAGCAGCTGACGGGATGTTCGGTTTGTTGGCTTACTTTATTGAAGATATTGCAAGACGCCGTAGCGGGTCGGATCGGTCTGGGCTCATAACTGATCTAATCGGTCTAGAAGTTGATGGACGGGCACTGACTGAAGAGGAGTTACTTGGATTTTGCGTCCTCTTTGTGATCGCCGGCCACGAAACTACGACCAAAATGGTCGCCAACGCAGTGGAATTGCTTTCTCGCCATACCGACCAGCGTGATGCCCTAGTCGCCCAACCCAAGTTAATCCCCGGTGCGGTTGAAGAGGTGCTGAGATTTCATAATTCGACTCAATATATGCACCGCACTTTGACTCGCGACCTTCGCATCCATGATCAACAGTTGCACGAAGGCGACTCAGTATTGCTGCTGATCGGAGCAGCCAACCACGACTCTCGCGAGTTTGGACTCAGCGCAGAGGAATTTGATATCAATCGGCGACCTGACCGTAATTTGGCTTTTGGCTACGGTGCCCACTTTTGTCTTGGTGCCGCCTTGGCCCGCATGGAAGGAAAGATAGCCCTTGAACAAATCCACCTGCGACTTTTGAATTATGAAATCGATCACAGCAATAAAGTCCGGTTTCATAGTTCCAACGTGACGGGATGGAACAACTTGCCGATTACGTTCACTGCGAATTAACGGTACAGTAAAGACCTGACGACTAGGAGACCAAGTGGCCGATCTGAGTCCTGACCCCGAACGCAGAGCGCGCGGACTTGATGTGTACCGCAAGGTATACGGACAAGACGCTCTAGTTTTCGAATCGGGTGAAGTTGAGTTTTTCGATTCAATGCTGGCTAACTTGTTTGGCGAAGTATGGGGTCGGCCCGGATTATCAATACCGGATCGACGATTAGTGATTATTGGAGTGCTAGCAGCCCAAAATCGTTTCGAGATATTAGGGGTTCAACTCCTGCGCGCGCTCAAAGACGACGAACTAACTCCGGAACAGGTGCGAGAGATCATTATTCAATTGATCTCTTACATCGGCTATTCCAGCAGTAGCGACTTATACCGAGTGAGCGAAACTGCTATTGCCACCTATAGGGCTGAGGCCAAATGAACGCAAAATCCAATGTGGCGGTAATCGGTCTGGGTCATATGGGTGGACCGATGGCGGATCATGTCATCGCGGCCGGATTCGCAGTACGGGTCTACGACATCAACACCGAAGCGATGGCGAAGCGGGTTAGTGCGGGAGCCACAGCGACCGATTCGCCCGCCGAAGCAGCTCGGGGGGCTCGATTCGTGAGCGTGGTGGTATTCGACGACACTCAAGCCACCGAAGTCATTGCGGGAAACGAAGGAGTTCTAACCACCCTTGCGTCGGGGGCGGTGGTGAGCATTCACACCACCGTCAAATTAGAAACGATCCATCAACTTTCCAAGCGCGCTAACGAACAAGGGGTAACTATTCTTGACGCGGGAATAAGTGGAGGCGAAGCGGGGGCGACTGCGGGTACTTTGCTCACGATGGTCGGTGGGCCTGATGAAGAAGTAGATCAAGCCCGCCCCGTATTACTGAGTTTCTCTAAAGAAGTAGTGCACGCCGGCCCGCTTGGGGCGGGCATGGCCCTCAAGTTGGCTCGTAATGCCACTAGTTACATAATGATGGCCGCGGTTCATGAAGCAATGGAGTTAGCGACCCGTTCGGAGGTTGATTTAGACCTGCTGCGGCACACAATTGCCGAAACTGGAGTTTTTGATCAGGCGCTCGCACCTCTATCGCTCGGGGGACCTGGCGGGCTTGACCGCGATGCTCCCTTGGAGTTGCGCGCGATACTCGAACACACCAACCGAATGGCGGATAAAGACCTTGGCCAAGCGATTGATCTGGCCGAGCGAACGGGGGCCTCGGTTCCAGTGATTGAAGCCGTGCGGGCTTGTTTTAATCGCGTCGTTCGTCTCTAAACAAAAATTAATTATGCGGTGCCCAGGGGGGGACTCGAACCCCCACGCCCCATTACAGGGCCGGCGGGTTTAAGCCGCCTGCGTCTGCCGTTCCGCCACCCGGGCATCACCCGAGAGTAGATTATCGCCACCGCGGCTGGGTAAGCCGCCCGCGGAGTCGAGTAAGGCCCTACGAAAACGCACGGCGGCTTCGCCTTCTAGAGAGTTGACCACCAAAATCCCTTCAACGAGATCGATGAGTACTTCGGTCGATGATCGACCCAAGATGACAACCGAAATAACCGCCCCGCCTAGATAACGCTTGATCGTGCGAGGGACTCCAGGGATGCGGGGCGGGCAGCGAAAAGCGGGGACGACTAGGCCCGCGGCCCGGGTGGCAGCTGAGAGTCGGCGAGCGGCACTCGCGAACCAAGCAACAGATGCGGGATCGGGGGCGGGTACGGAAGTCTCTACAGAAATAGGATTTGTTGCCCCTTTGCTCATGAGTGAACTATCGCACCTGGGTGTGACAGATTCGTTACTCAGCTCAAGCCATCTAGATTTGCGGGAGTGAACACCCAAAACTGGTTCAAAATCTTTCCCGCCCGCACGAGCCCGCACGATGCCGCCATCCGCAGGCTGGCCTTACCGGCCCTGGGAGCGCTGGCGGCCGAACCGCTCTACGTGTTGATCGACACCGCCATCGTCGGCCACCTCGGAACTCAAGCCCTCGCGGGGCTCGCAATAGCGGGAATTGTGCTGACCGGCGCTTACGGGATATTTAACTTTTTGGCTTATTCGACTACCGCTTTAGTGGCCCGCCGGATCGGGTCGGGCGACCGACGAGGAGCGGCGGAGTTGGGGGTCGATGGGGCGGCGGTCGCCGTAGCGATAGGCGGAACTTTGATGGTCGTCGGTATCGTCGCGGCCGAATTGATCGTAGAGGCAATGGGGGCTTCGAAGTCAGTTCAGCCTTACGCGCTCGAATATTTGCGCATCAGTTTGTTGGGCGCACCGGCGATGTTGTTCATGCTCGCGGGCTCGGGTTACCAGCGAGGGAGACAAGACACCCGATCGACGCTGGTAATAGCGGTGGCGGCCAATTTGATAAATCTTGCCCTCGAAATAATTTTCGTCTACGGCTTAGACGGAGGAGTTGGCGGTTCGGCTTGGGGGACTGTCGTTGCTCAGTGGGTGGCGGCGGGAGCTTTCGCGGTACTGCTGTTTCGCTCGGTGCGCGCGACCGGCGCGCGAGCCCGTCCTCAATGGGCCGGAATGCGTCAGACGCTGGTCGTCGGCGGACCACTTATCGTGCGCACCGGAGCGCTGCTAATAGTTTTCGTAGGGACTACTAGCCTCACCGCGCGTATTTCTGACACCGCGGTCGCGGCTTACCAAATTGCCTTTCAAATTTTCTTGCTTCTCGCCTTAGCCGTTGACGCTATTGCCATAGCCGCTCAGGCTTTGGTGGGAAATTTTCTCGGCGGAAACGACCCCACCGCCGCACGGGCGGCGGGGCGGCGCATGATCGAGTGGGGCATTTTGGTCGGGTTAGTCATTGCCGTTGTGCTGGCAATATTTCGCTACGACTTGGCCGATATTTTTACTAACGACCAAACCACAAGCGACTTAGCGGCCCAAATGATTTTGGTTGTCGCCTTATTGCAGCCGCTAAACGCCATTGTTTTTGTCCTCGACGGGATTTTGATCGGTGCGGGAGACCAGCGGTTTTTGGCGCTGGCCATGATTATTGCCACCATTGGCGTTTGGACCCCGGCAGTTTTAATAATCACCGAAATCGGGGGCGGCCCATTGGCGCTGTGGGGAGCGGTGGCTTTGTTTATTGGGGCGCGCTCAGTTGGACTGGGATGGCGCTTTAGAAGCCAGGCGTGGGCTATCGGCGGCGCTAAACGATCTTGATTGCTACAGCCCCTAGCCGACCGTTGGCCATAATCCCGATACATTCGGGTCTGGCCAACTATTACTTTCGACTAAGCGAGGCATGAGCGATATGAGTGGACAACTTCACACCGAAAAACGGGGGCGAGTAGCGGTGCTGACACTCGATGACACCGAACGCCGTAACGCTTTAAGCCTAGAACTCGTAGACGCCATTGTTGAAGCTATTGCCCAATGTGAAGCCGACGATGAAGTTGGCGCGGTAGTGGTAACTGGAGCGGAGCCCGCGTTTTGCTCTGGGGCCGACGTAGCCGCGCTCAACGCACTAAGTGGAAGCGGGAGTACTAGCGGCGACGTCCGGAATATTTACGCAGGATTCTTATCAGTGCGCGACTGCACTCTCCCAACCGTAGCGGCAGTTAATGGCCCCGCCGTTGGTGCCGGATTCAATCTCGCCTTAGCCTGCGACATTCGGGTAGCAAGCCCCAACGCGCGCTTTGATTCTCGTTTCGCCCGCATTGGTCTACACCCGGGCGGAGGTCATGCTTGGATGCTGGAGCGCGCCGTGGGCCCGCAAGTGGCGGCGGCAATGGTATTAGCGAGCGAGCGACTCGACGGGCGTGAGGCCGAGACACGCGGTTTGGTGTGGCGATGCGTACCTGAAGATCAATTGCTTGATGTGGCCGTTCAGTTGGCTACGCAAGCGGCCGAAGTGCCGCGTGATCTTTCGCGCGCAATAAAACAAACCCTTAAGGACGCTCCTTGGCAGCCCGACCTAGCCAGCGCCGTCGTGAGCGAGTGGGAGCGCCAGCAACTTTCGTTTGGGAAACGGGGGCCGGAAGCATGACGGAAGAATAAATTTCGTCTTTTTTTTCTTGCCATTCTTCTGAAGTTATTGCGTAACGAACATGATCTTCCCAGACTCCACGAATCTGAAGAAAACGCTGCGAAGTACCTTCTTCGCGTAATCCCAGTTTTTCGGCTACTCGACGACTGCGAATATTACGCGGCACGATAGCGGCTTCGACTCGATGCAATTTGAGCGTCTCAAAGGCGTAGCCCATAATCACCGCGACCGCTTCGGGCATGTAGCCCTGCCCCGCGTGTCCCTGATCAATCCAGTAGCCAACATTGGCCGACTGAAACGGCCCTCGTTGCAAACTTCCGAGACTTACCTCACCAATAAACGAACCGTGGTCACCTAAAAAAATTCCGAACCCGTAAGCCGCGTCAAAATGACGCTGGCGCTCCCATGCCCCACAACGGGCTCGAAACGCTTCCGCATCGTGGACTGGATCGGGGGTGCCCATCTCGGTAAAAGGCTCCCAGGGCTCAAGCCAATCTCGGCTCCGAATACGAACCGCTTGCCACTCCAGCCAGTCACCTGAAGTCAAGGGCCGCAAGGCAACTCGAGACCCAGGGAGGGAAGTATTTCGGCGCATCATGGGCAGGCTACCCATTACCGCCTACGCTCGCACTCATGGAAGAAAAGGTGGTGCCTAAACGGTTGGTATGGCTTGATCTGGAGATGACGGGCTTAGAGGTCGACCAGCACGTAATCGTCGAGATTGCCGCCTTAGTTACCGACGAAGACCTCGTTCCTCTCGACGCGGGTGTCGACATTGTGGTGCACCAGCCTCCGGAGTTAATGGCTCTGATGCCCGAAGTGGTGCGAGATATGCACACCAAATCAGGCCTGTTGACCGAGATCGAGGCCTCGACTATTGACATTGAGTCGGCCGGGGCCCAAGTGCTGGAGTACGTGCGTAGTCATGTCCCTCAAGCAGGGCAAACGCCGCTGTGCGGGAACTCTATTGGGGTAGACCGAAGATTCTTAAATGTTTACTTGCCCGAACTTGACGACTATCTGCATTACCGAAATATCGATGTCTCTTCGCTTAAAGAACTGTGCCGGCGCTGGCAACCTGAGATTTACCGGGGGCGGCCCGATAAACACGGAACCCATCGAGCCCTAGAAGATGTGCACGCTTCGATAGCCGAGTTGGTTTATTACCGAGACAACCTGTTGATTGCGCCGCCGACGAAATCGTCAGACGATTAACCCTAGGAATAAACCGGCGCCCAGGACTCAAGTAACAATTGGACAACCGACCGAGTTGTGGCGCCCCCCGAAAACCCTCGAGCAACATCACTGGCCGCATTAGCCACGCGTACCACTTCAGTTTCATCAACTGCCCGCCCCGCGCGAACCGCCGACGCTAATACTGCGGCTCGGGCCGCGCGAGCGGCACAGCCCGCGATGCGACTTTTACGATTACGGCGTAAAGCTAAATCGATGGCAATAGTGGCTCGCCACCAGTCAACCTCATCACACAGAGCGTCGGAATCGAGACCAAGAGCGACTTTTTCAATGTCGGATCCGCTGAGACTGGCCAACGCATCCATGAACCGATCGATTTCTCTTGAACCCATCGGTGAAGTCTTGACTCTCCGGCGACCAAATTGGTGGATTTGGGCGACATTTAGGCGATAGAACTAGCCAATCCATCAAGAATATCGGCCTCGGAGACCAAAATTTCTTCAATTCCGAACGCTCGTATCGTTGCTACCAGCACGATCAGGCCCCCCACTATCACCTCGGCCCGCTCGGGTTCGAGTCCGGGATTGGTCTTGCGCTCGGCCACCGACTCGAGGGCCAGCGTGCGAAATACATCTTCGGCGATGGCGCGGGTGACACAAAAGTGATGAATGCGATCACGATCGTATTCGGCCAGTCCTTGGTCGACTGCGGCCACAGTCGAAAGCGTTCCCGCCAAGCCCAACACCGTGCGGGCTTCGCTTAGTTGCGGAATAGCAGTCGCCACTTGAGAAAGTTCGTCGCGTACATCAGAAACCGCATTAGCTAATTCTTCCGGAGCGCAGGGGTCAGAAGATAACCACCGTTCGGTTATGCGCACACATCCGATATTTAAAGAACAGAGAGATTCTGGCTCAGTGTTTCCAAAAACAAACTCAGTCGAACCGCCACCAATATCTATGGTTAGATAAGGCGCAGGATTAGTTAATCCTGCGGTTGCGCCAGCAAACGACAGTTGGGCTTCGGCTTCGCCGGATAATAACTCTGGCGTTACTCCTAAAGCCGCGTGGGCTCGAGTAAAAAACTCATCGCTGTTAGTAGCATCACGAGCGGCGCTAGTTGCGGTGGCGCGAACATTAGTTACTTCGAAGTTATCAATAATCGTTCGGTATTCCGATAAGACCCGTACGGTGCGATCTATCGAGTCAGCAGCCAAAGCGTGAGTGGCGTCGACTCCTTGGCCTAATCGGGTTATCCGCATTTGCCGGTCGAGAGTTATCAATTCTGGCTGGCCGACCATTGATTCGGCTACTAGTAGACGCACGGAATTGGTTCCGATGTCTATCGCCGCAACCCGGCTCACTTGATCTCGATTTTTTCGCTAACCCACTCCCCGACCGGATCGGATCCACCCGCGAGATGCCACGCGTAATGAGCGTGTAAACATTTAACCCCCGTCCGGGTCCCTCCCACCCCACCGTAAGGGCGCGGCCCGGCATAATTTTCATCAATTAGTGCGTCGCGCTCGGCGGTGTAAATTTCGTGAGCTAGCCGTAATGCCTCGGGGTCAACTGCAGCCTGGGCCGCCCTCACTCCCCCGCGGGCTTCTAACTGTGAAACCGCGCGCACTAAAACTGGGTCGACGAGCCAGTAGCGAGTCGGCATGGGGGTTCCGTCGTAAGTGAACGGATCGTTACGCACAACCGCCGGAGCCCCAGTGGCGTCCCGTACCACTACTTCAAAGGCGGCAGTAGGTTCTCGGCCTAGCCGATCCCGCACCACGGCTAGATCGCTTTGACTTACGACCATGAACTTAAAGTCTCGGGGTCTATTTCTTGGCCGGGCGCGGGGGCTGAGTCGAAGGGGTGGTAGTGGGCGGAGCTAAGTCGAGCGGAGCCTGGGGAACAAGCACGTACTGAGTTTCGCCGGGTCGCACTAAGCCATACTGCTCACGCGCGATGCGCTCAAGTTCGGCATCGCCCAGTAAGCGCTTGGAGTCGGCTTTCAGTTTGCTGGTGGCCACATTGATGGTTTCGAGCCGTTTTTTAGTGACTCCGGTTTGATTCCATTGATTAATAAGTGTTTGGGTGGGATAAACGAACAACAGCATCAAAGCAATACCGCCCACCACGGTAAGCACGATCAATAATCGCGAGTGTTTCGGTAAGTTTCGGCGTTTAGCCACGGTTATCTCCAGCGGCGCCGGCCAATGCTGCGCCACCCAAATAGGTCGCGTGGGCGGCTAAGTGTTCTTCAATGCGCAACAACTGATTATATTTAGCCACTCGGTCGCTACGAGCAGGAGCGCCGGTCTTGATCATTCCGCAATTAGTGGCAACCGCAAGATCGGCAATTGTTACATCTTCAGTTTCTCCACTGCGATTTGACATCACCGATGCGTAGCCGTAGCGAAGGCCTAAAGATACTGTGTCAAGAGTTTCGGTAAGAGTTCCAATTTGATTTACCTTGATCAAGATTGCGTTCGCAATTCCCTGATCAATGCCTTTTTGTAACCTTTCGGGATTGGTGACAAAATTATCATCACCGACCAGTTGGGTAGATTCTCCCAATCGAGCCGTTAGCGCAGCCCATCCCTCCCAGTCATCTTCGGCCATACCGTCTTCGATGGAAACAATGGGGTAGCGATTTGCTAAATCCTCAAGAACATCAATCCATTCAGTCGCGGAGTAGTTTTTACCTTCGCCGGCTAACTGATACTCGTTATTTTCGTAAAGTTCGGTCGCGGCCACATCAAGCGCGATTGAGATATCGACTCCGGGTCGATATCCTGCGGCCTCGATGGCTGAAACTAATAAAACTATTGCCGACTCGTTGGATTCGAGATTAGGGGCAAACCCTCCTTCATCACCTAGTGCCGTAGCGAGCGACTTATCGCGCAGTAAATCTTTCAGCGCGTGATAAGTCTCAGTTCCCCACCGCAACGCTTCACTAAAACTGGCTGCCCCTACTGGTGCCAGCATGAACTCTTGAATGTCAACATTTGAATCTGCGTGAGCACCACCATTAAGGACATTCATAAGTGGCATCGGTAGAACATGAGCGTTAGCACCACCGAGATAGCGATAGAGAGAAAGTTCGCACTCGTCGGCGGCGGCGTGAGCTACCGATAACGAAACTCCTAAAATAGCGTTCGCTCCCAGTCGGCCTTTGCCGGGCGTTCCGTCTAGCAAGCACAGATGGTCGTCAAGGAGTCGCTGATCGTCGGCATCAAGACCGATAATGGCGTCGGCGATTTCACCGTTCACATTTTCAACCGCCAACCGCACCCCTTGGCCTCCGTAGCGAGAACCTCCGTCGCGCAATTCGACGGCTTCGTAAGCACCGGTGCTCGCTCCGCTCGGAACTGCTGCTCGACCGCGCGCCCCCGAAACCAAAGTCACCTCCACCTCTACGGTGGGGTTGCCGCGCGAATCGAGGATCTCTCGAGCTCGCACTTCGGCAATGGCGCTCACGGTAAACCTCCAGAATAATGGGGCCAATGGGGCAAATGGGGCAAATGAGCCTCAAGGGAGTAATCAGATTACCTGACCAAGACCGGTAAAGGAAGGGCTCTCTTCGGGCAATACCATCAAGGGGTGAGCGACGAAACGACCGACGAGGTCTTCCTCAATCCATTTGAAGAGGGCTTTTTTGATAATCCTTACCGGCAATACCGGCGGCTGAGAGAAAAGGCTCCCGTTCACCAGAGCCCGACTGGGCCCTGGTGTTTGCTGGGCTACGAAGAGTGCGCGCGACTCATACGCGACCCGAGTCTGTCGGTTGAGGACAGAAACGCCACGGTAAGTCCGCGCGACATTTTAAATATGGATCCCCCCGACCACACTCGCATTCGTCGACTTTTTTCCAAGGCCTTCACCCCTCGACGAATTGAAGAACTGGTCGAAACTACCCAGTCACTAGTCGACACGATGCTCGACGGCATTGAAGACCGCGGTCGATTGGATGTAATCCCTGACTTGGCTTTCCCGCTTCCCTTTGCCGTCATTTCCCGAATGCTCGGAATGCCCGAAGACGACAGCGAAAGTGTGCGGGATTGGTCACACACTTTGGTGCAGGTACTAGAACCCATGCTCGCACCGGAAGAACTAGCCAAAGTAATGATCGCCGGCGAAAACTTGCGGGGTCGAGTTACTGAAGTTATCGAAGAGAAAAGAAAGAAACCAGCGGACGATCTACTCAGTGCGTTGATCGCAGTAGAAGAACAAGGAGATCGTCTTTCCGAAGAAGAGCTCTTAGATCAGGTGATGCTGCTTTACATTGCGGGCCACGAAACTACCGTCAACTTGATTGGTAATGGGATGTTGGCGTTGTTACGCAATCCCGAACAATTGAATAAGTTGGCTAAAACTCCTCAACTAATCGACAACGGAATCGACGAACTTTTGCGCTTCGATTCTCCGGTGCAGTTCACTCGGCGCGTCGCTTTGGCCGATATTGAAATTGATGGCAACTCGGTGGCCGCGGGATCGATGATTTTCGCCATGCTCGGTAGTGCTAATCACGACCCTAAGCATTTTGGGCCAAACGCGGACGAACTTGACCTCGCGCGTAGCGAAGCTCCCCACCATCTTTCTTTCGGTGGTGGAATTCACCACTGCCTCGGAGCAGTTTTGGCCCGCATGGAAGGGCGCATAGGGATCGGTTCACTGGTTCAGCGTTTTCCCAATATGGAATTGACCGACAAACCGGCAAAGTGGAACCAGCGACTGGTACTGCGGGGGCTCGACTCGCTGCCAGTTTCTATTTAGATTGAGTCAGTCGTACCGGCTTTTGTCCAAAGATCGCCGATTTCGGTCGGGCTTAACTTAGTTAAATCAAGATTTTGTTCTTTTGCTATTTTTTCCATTGCCATGAACTGAAGAACATACTTTTGTGACCACTGGCGCAGCACTGATTCTGCGTCAGAATCTTGAGTGCGCGCTAAGACGACGGCGGCGGCGAGAAGATCGCCGAGAGCGTCATCACCAGCGCGCAAAGCTTGTAAAGCTAAATCGGCCGACGCGAGTGCGGATTCTCTAGTGTCAACGGCAAGGCCTACTGAAGCTGCCTTGCGCATCAATTTATTGGCGTAAAGCAGAGCCGGAATGCCCGGAGTAATGCCGGACACGATTGAGTCGGAACCTTTCTCTGCTTTTTTGATCTGCTCCCAGTTGGTCATTACCGCCGCGGTCGTATCGGCCTCTACGCTCCCAAAGACATGGGGGTGGCGACGCACCAACTTGTCGTGCACGCCTTGAACGACATCGGAAAAATCAAAGGCTCCGGCCTCTTGCGCCAACACCGCATGAAAAACGATCTGGTAAAGAAGATCACCCAATTCGTCGGCTAGAGCGGCATAAGCCGGACCCGCCGGACCCGATGTTGCGCTAGAGCCGGTGGGCGCGTCGGCGGGTAACTGATCGAGTACTTCCACTACCTCGTAAGCCTCTTCTAGGAGATAGCGGGTAAGCGAACTATGGGTTTGCTCGGCATCCCACGGACACCCACCGGGGCGGCGCAAAAGTTCGGTCAAGGCCACAAGTTCGATCATTGCCGGACCAATGGCCGAGCGACGGGCGGGCAACAACAGACTGGTTAGATGGTCGGGCTCCACTTGACGAACCAGTTCGGATAGAGCGACTTGAGTAACGCTCTCGTCGGGGAGCCCTAACCGCTGCAAAACGGTTACTACTGTTTCGGGCTCATAGCGATCAAGCAAAGTAACCGCGACATCGGCGATCACTAGCCGATGGTCACATTGGGCGATCAGCAGCGGCCCGCCTAATTCAAGATCAGACTCAGTTAAGTCTCGACCGTCGACCACTTGGGCGCCAGTAGCGATTGGGTCTATGCCCGCTCGCACCCACGCCGCTTCGGCAAAGGACACGCCAGGAATAACTTGTAAATCGATTAGACCCGCAACCGCGGCTTCGTGTAATAACACCACCGTGCGCTCAGCCACGGCGGGGCTGCCGGGCACAGCGTAGGCCACCGTCCCGTGAATCTTTGCTTGCTGACAAAGAGTGGCGACAATTTTGGCGTAGGTGTCTTCTAAATTTTCTGATTGCTCGTAGTGGTCGTCTAGAGCATCGCCCGCCCACCCTTGAGCAATTAGTTCGGTGATGGCCGGATGACGAGCAGTGCGGACATAGCGCACGGGGATCTCTTCTAATGCTCTCCGAGCGGCCGGAACCAATAGATCGACTCCCGCCGGCCCAAGCCCGACGACGACGACTCGACTAGTCGTCGCCATCTCAACCGATTGCAGGCAAAGGAACTGACGAACTAGGAGCGCCGATCAACGCCTTAGGAGGAATTATGGTCCCGGTGCGAGAGTCAAAAGTTCCGTAGCGAGGGTCAAGCGACACCTTGGTGCCGAGGCTGCCACTCAAAACTTTTTCCAAAATAAGTTGCGTAAGAGCCGCATCAGAATTGTCGGTGACTTTGATTAAGTGAAACCCAAACTCGGTTTGCACTGGGTTTGAAACCGTTCCGACCGCTTGAGTGGCGGCGACAGTAGCGAACGGCTCAACGAATTGTGCGCCGTCACCGCAGCCCAACCCGCCACCTTGAGCAGCCGATCCATCAGTGGAGTTCTGCTGAGCCAAAGTAGCGAAGTCAGCACCGGCGTTGATTTGTGCCAGCAAGGTAGCGGCTTCTTCTTGAGTGCCGACGAGTATGTGCGACACATAACGACCCGATGGGCACTGGGCTTTTACTTCGCTAACTAAAGTTGGTGAGGGAGACTCCCTGATGACGCGAATTAGGGCCGCGACAGGAACAAGGTTACTAACTAGTTCTTCCTGGAAATCTTTTGGAAATGCGGCCACGATCTCTGGACTGCCGAAAATTTGTAGTACGAGTTCTTGCGCGACGGCAATGTCTTCACTCGTGATAGTTATTCCTTGATTTTTTACTGTTTGCGCGGCTATCACTTGATTAATCCTCAGACTCACCCAAGAAGAAGCAAACTCAGACGATAGTGAGCCGGGTGACGTCGAAGCGGAGGCCCCGCCTGATTGGGCCAATAACTTCTTTAACTCTTTATTCTCATCAAGAGTTTGGAGTTCTCCGTCAATAGTGGCTTGAGAAACCGAAACGCCGCTAGCGGTAAAGGCGGTCGGTCCATCGGAACTGCGCACTAGAAATACCGCCCCCACAACGGCGGCGACTAGAACTACCCCGAGAAGAATTGCCAGCAAACGCTTCATGACGCTGCTGACACTACCGGCTTATCCGTCGGTGATTCGGACGGGAACAGCTCAGCAAGCAAGCCAATAATTTCGTGGGCAATTTCGGGAGTAGGACCAAGCAGTGGCACCACGAACTCATTATCTCGGGCGCGCGCGCCAGGGAATAGGCGCTCAAGGCGCACCCGCTTCGATGGGGGCAAATCGACCCCTCGCAGGCGAGCCCGATCTCCAGAAACATTAACGCTGCGTAAACCTAGACGAACGCATTCGGCGCGCAAATGAGCTACTGCTATGAGACTAAATGCGGGGTCAGGTAGCGGCCCGTAGCGATCTTCCCATTCCGCCTGTACATCGTCTACATCCGTTTTAGTTTGCGCCGCAGCTAGGCGACGGTACGCCTCCATGCGGACATCATCACGACCGATGTATTCAGTGGGTAAGAACGCGTTAATCGGAATGTCAATTGTAATTTCAACCGGTATATCTGGCGTTGTTCCGGTCAACTCCCCTACCGCTTCGGTTACTAGTTGACAATAGAGGTCAAATCCGACTGCAGCGATCTGCCCAGATTGCGCGCCGCCGAGCAGATTGCCGGCTCCGCGGATTTCTAAATCTCGCATAGCAATTTTAAAACCTGAACCCAACTCGGTGAACTCGCCAATAGTTTTTAGTCGTTCGTAAGCCTCTTCGGTTAAAACTTGGTCGGGAGGATGCAAAAGGTAGGCGTAAGCTCGTTGTCCGCGTCGGCCGACGCGGCCGCGCAGTTGATAGAGCTGCGCCAGTCCTAATCGATCTGCTCGGTCGACAACAAGAGTGTTAACTGAAGGAATATCTAATCCACTCTCGACGATAGTGGTGCAGACCAAAACATCAATCTTATGTTCCCCGAAATCAAGGATTACTCGCTCTAATTTGCCTTCGTCCATCTGACCGTGGGCTACGGATACTCGGGCCTCAGGCACCAAGTTACGCACACGATCAGCGACGAACTCGATATCTTTAACTCGGTTATGAACAAAAAATACTTGACCTTCGCGCAATAGCTCTCGGCGAATGGCCTCAGAAATAACCTGATCGTTCTCTTCGCCAACGTAGGTAAGTATCGGCTGGCGATCTTCAGGTGGAGTATTTACGAGGGAAAGATTACGAATACCGGTTAGCGAGAGTTCGAGAGTTCGCGGAATTGGAGTAGCCGAAATAGCCAATGCGTCTACCCCGACACGAAATCTTTTAATTTTTTCTTTGTGTTGCACTCCAAAGCGCTGCTCTTCATCAATTATTAGCAAGCCCAAATCGTGAAACTTAATGTCGTCTGACAGCAGGCGGTGGGTAGCAATTACGATATCGACTTCGCCGCTAGACAGTTTTGCGACTACTTCACCCTGCTCTTTTGGACTCAAAAACCGCGATAGCACCTCAACTCGAATTGGATAGTTGGCAAAACGAGCTCGGAAAGTCTGGCCGTGTTGAGTGGCCAAAAGAGTGGTCGGCACCAAAATCGCCACCTGTTTACCGTCCTGAACGGCTTTAAAGGCCGCCCGCAGTGCCACTTCAGTCTTCCCAAAGCCAACATCGCCACAAACCAAACGGTCCATAGGCGTTACTAACTCCATATCGGCTTTTACTTCCTCGATAGCTCGAGCCTGATCGGGCGTTTCTTCGAACGGAAACGCCTCTTCGATTTCTCGCTGCCACGGCGTATCGGGAGAAAACGCGTAACCGGGACTGGTAATGCGGATGCGGTAAAGCGCCACCAGTTCCTCGGCGATCTCTTGTACCGCAGAACGGACCCGAGATTTAGACCGTTCGAAGTCGGCTCCACCCATGCGGTGCAGAGTTGGAGTTTCTCCACCGGTGTAGCGCCGCACGGTGTGCACTTGATCGGTGGGGACATAGAGTTTATCGTTGCCTTTGTATTCGAGTAATAGATAATCGCGGGTGGCTCCTCCGGTGTCGCGCGCCACCATCCCAGAAAATCGGGCTACTCCGTGAGTTTGGTGAACAATGTAATCACCCGGACTCAAGGCGTCGTACAGACTGGTACCCCGAGCGGCACCCCGAGAGCGCCGGCGCACTCGGCGGCGACCAGTCAGGTCTGACTCTGATATCACCGCTACACCAGTAGAAGAAATAATAAAACCTCGATCGAGCGAAGCGACTACCACACCTATGACTCCGGGCGTGATCGCTCCCGAGATGACGTCTAATCCCTCGCGACCCAGAGTTTCAATCAAACGAGTAGCCGAACCCGAACCCTCGGCAACTAACACCACGCTTAGCTCGGCTGCGGCTAGATCTCGCAAACGTTTTACTAATCCATCAGTATCGCCGGCCAACGGGTCAAAGCCTGACGCCGACAAGTGTGGGGTGTCGGGATTCTCGGGCGAAAGGAGAACTTGAGTTACCCCGGCCTTCGTGTTGGCCAGTAAACGATCGTAGGGCAGTGATAATTGTGGGAACTCAGAGCCGGTGGCTCCCCAGGTGCTGGCCAAAGTTTCGGCGAGAGCGAATTCTTCGGTCAGAAAATCTTTTGCCCGGTCACGCGCTCGCCTAGGTTCGCACACTAGGACTAGAGCGTCAGGAGAAAGAAAATCGGTCAATAAAGTTTCGGAGTCAGTCAGCCAAGGTAGCCACGACTCCATGCCGTCAAAAATTTCCCCGCGGGAAAAACGGTCCCAGGCTTGTGCTCCCCACGGTTCTTTGGTGCGTAACTGCTCGGCTCGCTTCATCAACTCAGGGGTGGGCAACACTTCGCGTGCGGGAAATACAGCAACTTCTTCTATTTTGATCGTTGACCGTTGGTCGGCAATGGAGAACTCGCTTAAGTGGTCGATTTCGTCGCCCCAAAGATCAACTCGCACTGGGTGATCGGCGGTGGTGGGGTAAATATCGAGAATTGAACCGCGTATCGCTACTTCGCCTCGCCCTTCAACCTGATACTCCCGGCGATAGCCCATTGTCACTAATTGGTTGAGGATCTCGTCCCGGTCGATGCTCGTGCCTCGGCGCAACACCACCGGAGTGAACTCGCCGACACTAGGCCCGAGACGCTGGATCAGCGCCCGGATCGGGGCCACCACCACCGCAGGAAAATCACCCGTGCGCAAGCGCCACAACACTCTTTGTCGGCGCCCCATGGTCTCGAGCGCGGGCGAAACCCGTTCGAAGGGAAGGGTTTCCCACGCGGGGAACACTTCCACGGCCGAGGCGGGCAAGAACGCCAACAAGTCTTGGGCGAGACGATCCGCGTCGGCTCCGGTAGGCACCGCGACCACTATGGGCCGGCGAATAGTTCGGTTCGCGAGCGCGGCGACAAAAATCGTTCGAGCTGATTCGGCTACCGCCACGATAGGGGCGCGAGAAATTACTGCTTTCACCGCCGGCGAATCGGCCAGCATCTCGGACAGAGAAGCCAAGGCTGGAGTAGTGGCGGTGTTCATCCCCCGTTGCCGTGAAGTTGATTCATGGCTGCATCTATGCCTTGAGTAACGATCAACTCGACTGCGGCCGCGCTTTGAGCCAGAGTGACATCTATTTCATTTCGCTCTCGGGGGCTGAACTTCTTCAAAACATAATCCGCGCCATGTTCTTTAGAAGCAGGCTTTCCCACACCGATCCTTATGCGCAAAAACTTATCGCTGTGCAAGTGAGATTTGATCGAGCGCAAACCATTGTGGCCCGCCACGCCACCGCCAACTTTCATTCGCAGTTGTGCTACTGGGAGATCTAACTCATCGTGGATCACGATTACTTGTTCGGGCTCAACCCCAAAGCGTTTTACTAATCGGCGCAGTGAATCACCGGAATCGTTCATATACGTTGTTGGGATCGCCAGTGCTACCCGCTGTTCGCCCATACGAACTTCGTCGACCAATGCCCGCTCTTTGTGGTTGCGCAACTTGGCCCCGTGGCGGTTGGCTAATAAATTGACTGCTTCCGCGCCTACGTTATGGCGAGTAAGTTCGTACTCTTTTCCAGGGTTACCGAGGCCAACTATGAGCCAGTCGGAAGAAGTGCCTGTACGCGCAGCGTCGCGGCGCCGGCGCAACACTTATCAGCCCTCGTCGGCTCCGCTACCGCCGTCATCGGTCGCGTCAGCCGAGCCACTAGCGGGCGCCTCACCCGTCGCCGGCTCGCCGTCAACTTCTTCGCCGTCAACCGCTTCTTCGTCGACCGGCTCGGCCACAACGCGAGGCAGAACAACTTGGGCCACCAAAACATCGGCTTCAAGAGTTGTAGCGACTCCGGAGGGAAGAGAAAGCTCTCCCACTCGCAACTGACCGCCAATTTCTAAATTGCCCACATCATGTTCGACTGAGCCAGGAATATCTTGAGGCTTAGCTTCGATTGGAATCGAGAAAATCAACTGGTCAAGCAAACCGCCCGACCGAACGCCTTCGGGCTCACCCGTTAGCGTTAAAGCGACTTCGGCGGCAACGGCGACGTCAGTGCGCACCCGTACGAAATCAACGTGGACGAACTCTCCTCGAATTGGATGGCGCTGTACTTGACGAGCTAGCGCCAAGTGTTCTTCGCCGTCGACTTGCAAAGTGATCAATGTGTTAGCACCACTAGCCAGCACTGTTCTTAGTTCGCGGGCTGAAACTGTCACTGAGAGAGTTTCGCTACCCAACCCATAAACCACAGCCGGAACCTTGCCCGCGCGACGAATTCGCCCCGATGGGCGTGACCCTCGTTCGATACGCTTTTCTGCACTAATTACCGCATCCGCCATCGCGTCGCGTGACCTTTCGTAGTGGGGTTAATTTGCCTTGAAATGAAGTCTTCCTATTGTGGCCGGTGGAGACCCAATCCGCCAAGTCGCCGCCCGCGAATTGCCTGATCTAAGGCCTATACGTTGTCGCCGCGGAAAATCTCGCTTACTGAAGTGTCCTCAAATATGGCGTCGAGGGCCTCGGCGATAATTGGAGCGATTGAGAGCACAGTAAGGGTTTTGAAATGCTTTTCCTTAGGGATAGGGATGGTATTGGTTACGACCACCTCTTGTACGGGCGCATCTCGGAGTCGCTCAACCGCCGGACCCGACAAAACACCGTGGGTGGCCGCGATCCGAACATCTCGAGCGCCCCGGTCTATTACTAGGTGGGCGGCGCTCGAAATAGTTCCGGCGGTGTCAATCATGTCATCGACCAAAATGCACGACCGGCCGGATACGTCACCCACTATTTCTTCGGCTACGGCCTCATTGTGAGTTCCTTTAGGTCGCCGCTTGTCGATAAAAGCGAGGTCGGCGTCCACCCCGCGCTCTTCCAACAGGTTGGCGAAGCGCCGAGCCAACTTACCTCCGCCCGCGTCGGGCGCGACCACGGTTACATCGCCGGTAATGGATTGGACTAAGTGTTCGACCAAAAGTGGCACCGCGGTCAAATGGTCAACCGGCATATCAAAAAAGCCTTGAATCTGGCCGGTATGCAAGTCGACGGAAATAACCCGATCGGCTCCAGCTTTAGTTAGTAAATCGGCGAGCAGGCGAGCGGTGATTGGCTCTCGTCCTTCGGCTTTACGGTCTTGACGGGCGTAAGCGTAAAAGGGGCAAACCGCAGTGATGCGCTTGGCCGACGCGCGCTTGGCGGCATCGATCATTATTAGTTGTTCCATTATTCGCTCGTTGATGGGTTCAGAATGGCTCTGAAGGATAAACAGGTCGGCTCCTCGAACACTTTCTCCAAACCGACAATAGAGCTCTCCGTTTGAAAATGTTGAGAGAACTATTTCACCTAATGGAACATTGAGTTCAGTCGCCAATTCGGCTGACAACTCCTCGTTACCCCGACCAGCAAAGAGCATGAACCGTTTTGTTGGCACCAACTCCATGTGCGTCATGACTTCCCCTTGCTATCGCGACTGGGTCTATTTTTCTTGACCCAGTCTTTTTCGATTTCGGCGGGCACGCCCTTAGCCAACGCTCCCGGAGGAACGTCGTCTACTACCGCAGCTCCTGCTGCGGTGTATGCGCCGTCACCTACGGTTACTGGGGCTACGAGCACTGTGTTAGATCCAAGTTTGGCATCTTGGCCGATCTGAGTTCGATGTTTTTCGCGCCCGTCGTAGTTGGCAGTGATAGTCCCCGCACCGATGTTGGCCCGCGGCCCAATGTCCGTATCACCGATATAGGCCAAGTGCGGAACTTTGGCTTCCTCTCCGATATCCGAATTTTTTATCTCCACAAAGGTCCCGATGTGGGCAGATTTCCCGACGCGCGTGCCTGGGCGCAGCGAGGCCCACGGCCCGACGGTCGCATTATTTTCAATTTCAACTTCGCGCGCCACCGTCTGGCTAATTACCACTTCGGACCCCACGACGGTATCGACTAGTCGGCAGTCTGGCCCCACGGTTGATCTAGAACCGATTTTAGTATTTCCCTCAAGTATCACGCCGGGCAGCAGCGTAACTTCGGGTTCGATCACCACACTGGTATCAATGTAGGTACGCGCGGGGTCAACCATGGTCACCCCACTGCGCATCCAAAAACTATTGATTCTCTCTCGAAGCAATGCCTCGGCCACCGAGAGTTGCGCCCGGTCATTGACTCCAATCACTTCTGAAGCGTCGGCCACCGAAACTGTAAGTATTGAGTGCCCCGCCGAACGAATTACTGCGATTGCGTCAGTCAGATAGCACTCGCCTTTAGCGTTATCTGGGCTTAAGCGACGAATAGCGGGGGAAAGGTAAGACTGGCGGAAACAATAAATAGAAGTGTTTATTTCACTAAGGGCTAACTGAGTGGCGTTGGCGTCGGCTTGTTCAACAATTGCAATTACCTCGCCTCGTTCGTCGCGCACGATTCGTCCGTACCCAGTTGGGTCGGGAACCTCAACTGTTAATAATGTCGCGGCTGATTCATTAAGCCGATGCTCGGTAGCTAATACCGCCATAGTTTCGGGGTGTAGCAGTGGCGTGTCACCAGCCAATACCAAGACATCGCCGTCGACATCAGTGGAATCGGAAAAAACTGCTAGACCAGCACTAACCGCGTCGCCAGTCCCCCGCTGAAACTCTTGCCGAACAAACTCGACAGAAATTTTGGAAACAAAATTACCTTTAACAGTTTCAGTTACTTGCTCTGCGTCGTGGCCGACTACCACCACGATGCGTTCAAGGGGTAACTCCGCAAGCGCGTCAAGAACGTGCAGCAACATTGGTCGTCCACAGATTGGATGAAGAACTTTGGCCGTAGACGACTTCATGCGAGTTCCCTCGCCCGCGGCGAGAACGATAGCGGTTAATGGTCGGTATGCCACTTGCTTGATACCATCCCCTCGGTCTTAATCAGTCGTTTGCGCGCGCTTCTATTGCTCGGGGGCGAGGTTTCGAACCTCGACTTGGGACTCCAAAGGACCCCGTGCTGCCGTTACACCACCCCCGATTCCCCTTACGACCCTAGCGGCAAGAGCGTGGGGTTGGTCTTCGATATGACTAGGGCACTTTAAGCGACTAAGTTGAATATACCCATGGGATCACTGATTAAAAAACGACGCAAACGTATGCGTAAAAAGAAGCACAAGAAGTTGCTGAAAAAAACCCGCTGGCAGCGTCGCCAGCAGGGAAAATAACCCTCAGGACTCTAGCGGCGCCACTAGGCCCCTCACACTCGACTGAGCCGAACCCCTCGGTCAGCAGTACGGGCAGTAGCCACCGGGACCCGCAAATTACGGCGTAACTCATCGGCAATTTCGTCGAGTCGCCACGCGTCTTGACGGCTCAGCGGAACGATGTAGGCCGAGCCACTACCGGCGAGCACCGCGGGCATCTCGGAAATTTTTTCAACTTGGCCGCGGAAGTCGGATAGCCGTGGCTCGACTAGTTCGGCCGCCAACTCGAGATCATTAAAAAGTTCGGGGATGACCATGCTGATTGGATCGGGAGCAGGAATTTTTCGGGAAGATTTATTTATGCCTAGCGAGTCCCACGCGGCAAAAACTTTTGGCGTTGACAATCTAAAGGATGGTATTACCACTAGAAGGGGGAGATCGGGTGCTAGTGAAACTGGCTCGAGTAGTTCACCGCGCCCACGCATCCAGGCGCTACCGCCCGAAAAACAAAAGGGAACATCAGACCCAATAGAAAGAGCGACCGAAAGAATTTCTTCGTCGGTTATTTCGAGTTCAAGCAAGCGGCGCACCGCGTGCATTGCGGCGGCGGCATCGGCTGATCCCCCACCTAAGCCGGCGCCAGCAGGTATTTTTTTACGCAGTAACATTTTTACGCCGTGTCCTGATCGTCCCGCGCGAACCATTATTGCTTCGGCTGCTCGTACGGCTAGGTTCTCGCGCATCAGTGGGACATAATCGGTATCCCCCTCAAGTGAAAGCGTTACTCCTGATGGTTGGGGAACCGAAGAAACCTCAATTACGTCAGAGGGGTCAGTCGCCGAAACTGTTAACGCTTCAATATCGTGGTAGCCATCGCTTCGCCGACGGATAACTTTTAACGCCAAAGTAATTTTTGAATAGGCCGTAGCTCTAACGAAACTCGGTCGCGGTCGACGGTCAAACGAAGTCATGGCTTAGCCGATCGGGCTAATTGGGCCCAGTGGTCGAGGTCTAGATTTTCAGCCCGTTGGTTGGTATCAATGCCCGCCGCGGTGAGCACGGAGACTGCTTGGTCGCCCAGTATCGAACGTAATGAGCGACGCAGAGTTTTACGGCGTTGGCCAAAGCCTGCTCCAACCAGTGAAAACATGAATTCTGGATCGGGGACATCAACCAGAGGTTTGTCGCGCCGATCTAACTGCACGATTACTGAATCAACGCGGGGCGGAGGGAAAAATACCGTCCGGGGAATAGCAGCCACGATGCGAGCCCGGGCTTCGTAGGCAATTCGCACCGATATGCTGCCCGAAGCTCGGGTTCCCAGTGGAGCCGTCCAGCGCTCTCCCACTTCGCGTTGCACCATAACCACAAAATTACTTATTTGGGGAGCGTCGGCTAGAAGTCGTACTACTACCGGAGTGGCTACGTTGTAGGGCAGGTTGGAAACGCAGTGCCATCTCTGACTGGTTGACTTATCCGGTCCTAAAAATTCGTCGGGATTGAAGGTAAGCGCATCGCCGTGGGAAACGGAAACCGAGTCTAAACCTGCTATTACTGACTCCAGGGCGGGGATCAGATGGCGATCAAATTCGAGCGCTCTCACCTCGGCCCCAGTTTCCGCGAGAGCCAGAGTTAGCGACCCCAAGCCAGGACCGATTTCAAAAATACGAGTTCCGGGGCCCGCTGCGGCCAAACGGGCGATACGGCGCGCCGTGTTGGCGTCGGTGAGAAAGTTTTGCCCCAAAGCTCGGCTTGGGCTTAAAGAAAACTCCTTAAGCAAGCTATGGATATCGGCGGGGTTAAGCACTGATACCAACGACTACCGATACCCTAACTGTCGCCCACAGCCCCAAGCGCTAAATCCGTAACGCTTGCGTATGCGCTCCGCCACGATGATTTGCTCTTCCCGAGTGGCATTGCCCGCATTACCGGCAAAATCGCGTCCGCCAAAGCCGACCCAGGTTTGGTGAAAAATTCCCAATCCACCTTGGTAAGTAGGACCGTACGCGGCCCAGTTACCACCAGTTTCGCACTCAGCGATTTTGTCCCATCGGGGATCCGCCAAAGTACCAAAATAAGAAATCGCAGGGACTGCTTCTTTGACCGTAACCGCGGAAATAGTTTTACGCGAAGATTCTTTACCATCAAGATTTCTAACCGAGTAAGTAACGCGCTTCACTCCATCCACCGCGGACGTTACTCGCGTTTCGCCAATGGGAAGGTTCGGATCGGGCAGGCTGACGCTATCTGCTGAATAAGCCTCAAGCACCGAAACGCTTTCAGTAGCGACTCGCACCACGGTGATGCTCTCATTATTAGGAAGCAAACCATCAACCGCTACGGGTTGGGTGTAATCCTCCGGGCCAAGCGCCACGCCAGAACTATCGAGTAATTCTGCCACCGTTAGTGCGGGCAACTTGTAATTAACCGCCGAGCCATCGACCAGAAGAGTTCCGGTTTTTTCGCGCCGGAGTTGGATTTCAGAATTTTTACCCACCTGATTGGGCGGAGAGCGGAATATAACCTCAGAACCAAGTTTTAGTTGATTACGAGCATCGGCCAAGAAACCTTCCGGCTGGCTGTGGGTCGTGAATACCGTCTCAGGTTGACCATCAATATCTACTGCTACCGAAAAAGATCGAACAACTTTTATGGTCATTTCATTTTTAATAGGAGACGATACCTTGGGCGAAACTGAGTCGTATTTACCAACTTTTATATTTTTCTCTCGTAAAACTCCCCCAATACTCTGAGCCCCAGTTTCGGTAGAGACATTTCTGCCGTCCACTCGAATAGTGACATCATCGCCCGCATCTAGAAGCCCGCCAACTAAAAAGTAGAGGCCGAACACGCTCGCGGCCACGAGAAGAATAATTCCACTGCGCTGAAATAGGTGCTTGCGACTTACCTTGACTGGCTCTAGAGGCGGATTTGTCTTTTCTATTGACTCTGCTTGCAGCTGTTCAATCGTGGGGAGATCTTCGCCGTCAGGTATGGGTAACCACGCAGTCTCATCGTGAGGGGCGGCTCGGGCGGGAGACGGCGAGGCAAGATCACGCGACACCTCGGGGAATTCAGCGTTGCCCAGCAAGTCCTGAATGGGGAGTAAGTCACTGAGATCAGGCACCGGAAGCCACGCCGCGGCGTCGTGGGGTTCGGCTCGCGCGGGTGATGGCTCTACGGTCTCGGCTAGGTGAGCGCTTGATCGCCGACGCAGTCGTCGGTAGTGACCTCGGTCGCGCAAGTGATTCTTATCGCTAATGGGAATGCCTCCGCCTAGGGGCTAGAACTGAAAATTTTGACCGGATAACCGATCTCCCCCTTAACGCTAGTCGCTTAGGGCCAGGCCAAAAACTTCAGCCGCGGCTTGGCTAGTAGCCCTTGCTACGTCCGCAACGGGCTGATTTATAGCCTGAGCCAATGCCGATCCCACCACCTTGACTCGAGCCGGTTCGTTGGGCTTGCCCCGAAACGGTTCGGGGGACAAAAACGGCGCATCGGTCTCAACTAGCACTCGGTCAAGCGGGCACACGGCGGCGGCGGCGCGTAGGTCATTGGCGCGGCGAAACGAAATTATCCCACTGAACGAAATGCGTGCACCCATATCTAGACAAGTGCGCGCTTCGTTGGGTCCACCGCTAAAACAATGGAAGACTGTACGAGACGGAACGGTTTCTTCTTGTAAAACTCGCCAAGTATCAGCCCACGCGTCACGCGTGTGAATTACCAGTGCTAAGTCGAGAGTATGGGCGAGACGAATTTGTTGACGAAATACCGTCTCTTGAATTTCAGGGTCAGAATGCTTATAGAAAAAATCAAATCCGGTTTCGCCTATCGCGACGACATTGGGCGACTGAGCTAAATCGCACAGTTCCTCCCATTGCGTATTTACATGCTGGGCGTCGTGAGGGTGAAGACCGACCGTGGCGAAAACATCCGAGTGTTGTTTGGCTAAATCAACTGCGGCGCGCGACGTTGCCAAATCGGTACCAACGACGACCATGGCGAGCACATCATTATCACGAGCCCGGGCAATTGCGGCTTCGGATCCACCTTCGCACTCCATTACATGACAGTGCGAGTCGATCCAAGTTGGCTCGGTACTCATGAAACTTCGAGGCGAGGAAAAAGCGGGTCACCAGAAATAACTTGTGTCCCCGATGGGCCGCGCCCCCACTGCGCCGCTTCGGGAAAACGCTCTTGATCAATGTCGGTATCTATCCCCAGACGCCGCCATAATTCGGTACTGGCATTCGGGATAATCGGGAGTGCGAGTAAAGCCACGATCCGTAAAGTTTCTAGGCAATCACCTAAAACCGTAAAAACTTTTTCGGTCTCCTCAGATTTATACAATTTCCACGGTTCTTGTTCTTCGATGTAGGCGTTAGCGGCACCAATCAATCGAGCGATAGCGGAACTCACTTCAGGAAAATCAAGAGAAGCAAAGTTCTCTACCACCGCAATGAAAGCCTGCTCGGCTGCGCTTTTTAACGGACCATCAGCTCGAGCGGCCGGGGTTTCGCCGCCGCAATAGCGCTCGGTCATAGCCAAAACCCGTTGGGCTAAGTTGCCGTAGTTATTAGCCAAATCGGCGTTGTAACGGGAGACCATCGACTCGAAACTGAAATCTCCGTCAGGACCGAAGCGTTGATCAGCAAGAAAGTGATAACGAAAACCATCAACCCCAAATTGTTTAACTAGATCGGCGGGAGCGATCTGGTTAAGTGCGGTCTTGCTCATTTTTTCTCCCCCCACCAGAAGGAAACCGTGAGCAAAAACGCACTGTGGCGGTGCTTCGCCTGCGGCCATTAACATGGCCGGCCAAAACACCGCGTGAAAACGCAAGATGTCTTTACCTACTAGGTGATAGTTAACCGGCCAATATTTATTGAACTGGGCTTCGTCGGTTCCGTAGCCCACGGCAGTGCAGTAGTTAAAGAGGGCATCAAACCAAACATAAGCGACATGGCTTTCATCCCACGGTAACGGTATGCCCCACGAAATAGAAGTCCGGCTCATGGAAAAATCGCGCAAACCGCCCTTGATGAACCCTAAAACTTCGTTACGGCGGCTTTCAGGCTGGACTGCTTCGGGGTGATCGGTGTAGTGCTGGAGCAAGCGATTCTGAAACTCGGAAAGTTTAAAAAAGTAATTATCTTCTCGCACTCGTTCGATAGGGCGCTTATGCACCGGACAATTGCCGTCACTTATTTCGTCGTCCGCGTAATACGCTTCACAGGCAACGCAGTACAAACCTTCATAAGTATTTAGTTCGATGAAACCATTATCATAAACTCGTTGAAGAAATTTCTGTACTGCCATTTTGTGGCGTGGCTCGGTAGTGCGAATAAAGTCAGTATTGGTAATTTCGAGTAACTCCCATGTTTCACGAAAACGCTCGCTAGTTTTATCTGCCCACTCTTTAGGAGTAACTCCGTGTTCTTCGGCCGCGCGTTGAATCTTTAGTCCGTGCTCATCGGTGCCGGTAAGAAAAACTACGTCGTCGCCCCACAATCTCCGCCAGCGGGCTAGTGCGTCGGCGGCCACCGTGGTGTAAGCGTGGCCGATGTGAGGAACATCGTTTACGTAATAAATCGGAGTGGTGACATAAAAAGGCGAGCCCATCGGCTTTACGCTAGACCTCTCGCTTGGGCTTAGTTCGTTCTTTTTCTGCCAGCACCGCCGCGTAGGCTGCCCGACGAGAAACCCCTAACTCGCTAGCAATGCGGTCCGCGATCACCCGGGTGGAATCACTAGCCGGTGAGTTCAGCAACTCTTCCCGAGCCTGGGCGCTGATTTTGTCGGCCGATGCTTGGGGCGCAGCGACTTGGCCTTCGAGCACAACCACATATTCGCCCCGAGGAGTACCGGCGGCGATAATGGCGGCTACTGAGGCGAGTGAACCCCGCACTACTTCTTCGTGGATTTTGGTTATTTCTCGTGCCACCGCCACTCGGCGATCATCGCCACAAGCGACTACCAAGTCAGCTAGTAACGCGTTGACTCGGCTGGGCGCTTCGTAGATCACTATCGTTCGTCGCTCTTGTTTGATGTCAGATAGAGCCTGGGTGCGCCCGCCGCCGCGCCGAGGGATAAACCCTTCGAATACGAATCGCTCAGTTGGCAGCCCCGAAAGAACTAGCGCGGCCGTATGCGCGCTGGGGCCAGGGACTACCTCAACTGAACATTGCGCCGCGAGACACGCTTGCACCAAATACATTCCTGGGTCGGAAATTCCTGGAGTACCCGCGTCGGTAACTAAGGCCACAGTTTTACCTTCAATAATTCGTTTTACTAGCCCCGCGCTACGCGTTCGTTCGTTGTGGGCGTGCAGGGCGGTCAATCTTCGACCGGCCGTAATTTCTGCGTGAGTCAACAATGCCCGAGTGCGCCGAGTGTCTTCCGCAGCAATGACATCGGCATCACGAAGCGCGGCTAACGCGCGTAAAGAAAGGTCGCCGAGGTTACCGATCGGAGTAGCGACTACTACTAATCGGCCACTAGCCATTTGTCACCTCGATTTGATCTCCAACTTTAAGCGACCACTGTTCGCACGAACCCGACGCCGCCTCGACGACAAAAGCCGAGCGCAAGACGACGCGGGAAACCCGTCTCGAAGTCAACTGAGCAATACGCAAAACTCGACCATCAGATTTACACCACACCACATCGATCTCGCATTTCATACCCATAGTGTGGACTTGCCGACAGGGGTCGAGTAGTAAAGGGCGGGTAATAGACGGGCGCCCCCGCAAACCGAGGCGGCGGGCCGAGCGACTAGTGGCCACTTCGATCGGAGCCAAAACTCTGCCGTTGGCCGCGAGCCAGGTGTTTTCTGAATCAAATGTTGAACCGGATCTCGAGTACTTCGCCGTCAAGAACCTCGTAATCTTTTCCCTCAACACGGAGTTTCCCGACATCTTTGGCGGCGGACCATGACCCAATTTTTAGAAGTTCCTGCCAGTCGATTACTTCGGCTCGGATAAATCCGCGCTGCAGATCGGAGTGAATAGCGCCCGCACATTCGGGCGCCATTGCTCCCGTACGAAAAGTCCACGCGCGTGATTCTTCTTCGCCGGTAGTCAAAAAAGTGGAGCGGCCAAGCAATTCGAGAGCTTGGCGAGCCAGTCGGGGGACAACGCTTTCGGGAATACCTAAGTCGGCTAATAATTCTGCCCGCGCTACTCCACTAGTGGCGACGACATCGGGATCAGATTCAAGTTCGATGCAAACTGATAATGCTTCGGGAATACCTAAGTCGGTTTCGGCCAATTGGTCTAAGCCAATATTTACCACGAGGAGAGTTGGTTTATTGGTTAACAAAAAAGCTGGGGTGAGCAGGTCGCACTCCGCGGGAGTTAAGTCGCTGCGATAAATGGGGGTTCCGGCGGATAGAACTTCTTCCGCTCTACTCAGGGCGGCGATTTCGGCCGCAAGAGATTTGTCACCCTTAGCGGCCCGTTGCTGTTTTGCTAAACGATTCTCTACCGTGCCCAGATCGGCCAAGATGAGTTCTTCTTCGATCGCAGTGCGTTCTTGGGCGGGGTCGTGCCCCTCATCGGCCCGCACCACCATCATCAGCGCGTCGCAGTCGCGCACGCCACCCAACAAACGGCTACCCAGACCTTTACCAGCTTCGGTGGAGAGGCCCGGCAAGTAAGCGATCTGAAATGTGGCGGGTACCACTTGACGCGACTTGGACATAGCGGCCAACTGTTCGAGTCGCTCGTCCGGGCTGGCCACTACTCCGAGTACCTTTTCAGAAGCGGTACTGGCGTCGAGTCCGGTTAGCGCGATAAAAAGCCCCGCGTGACCAGAATCGGCGAGACCGAGGAGACCAAGATGTTCCATGACTAATGAGGATACGGTGCCGAGCACCACCACCGAGTGTTGAGCCAGAATCCCTAACCCCACCCCAAGGAGGAAGCCGTGAGCGACTGGTCGCAAGAAAGTATCGTCGATCGCCTCGAAATTGAGGCCTTAGTAAGGAAATACGCGTGGGCGATAGACCACAGAAACTTTGATGAGCTCGATGATGTTTTCACTCCCGACGCGGTTCTCGATTACACCACCGCGGGGGGCATTAAAGGGGCTTACCCTGAGGTCAAAGCGTGGCTCGCGGGCGTGCTCCCGGGGTTCCCCGCTTACCAACATTTGGTTACCAACACCGAGGTCACTTTGGCGGGTGACTTGGCTAGCGCCCGCTCGGCTTTTTATAACCCGATGGGACACGACCGGCCCGATAAAACTCGGGCCTACTTTTTTTGTGGCGGCGAATACCACGACCAGCTAATACGCACTGGATCGGGGTGGAGAATTTCTAATCGCTTTGAGCAAACCGTTTGGATGGACGGCGAATTTCCTGGTGCGCTACCCGCTTAGACGCAAGTTCCAGCGATTAAGTTGCCGGGCTGCACCACGCCCACCCCACTTGGAGTTGTAAACCCAGTAACGCCAGCCGACATTGTGGAGCGCAAACGCGCCAACACACTCGCGGGAGCGAGCAGGGGGCACTTTTGTAACAACAACGCCACGCTGGCTGCAACTACCGGGCTGGCCATTGAGGTGCCCGACATTGCTCCGTAACCAAGGTTGCGCAAAGTAGAAAGGATCGTTGACCCGGGCGCGGCGATGTCAATCGTTACGCCCCGATTGGAATAACTTGCGATTCCCCCAGTTCCATCGATTGCCCCCACGCCAATGGCACTGTCGTACGCTCCGGGATACAAAGGCGACAAACTGGCTGAGTTGCCGGCCGCAGCTACGACCGTTACTCCGTCCTTGACGGCCGCGTCTACTGCGGCTTGGAGCACGGGATCATTGCCCGTAGAACCCAAACTCATGTTTATTACTTTGGCTCCGTTGTTTTTTGCCCAAAGCACTCCGGCGGCCACGACCGAAGTTGAGCCCGACCCGCACGAATCTAAAACTCGTACGGGCAAAATAGTGGCGAGAGGCGAGCCCCCCACTACGCCAATGGCGTTATCGGCGGCGGCGATGATGCCGGCAACGTGGGTGCCGTGGCCGTAGAGGTCGGTAGTTCCTCCGGCGATGTCGGGGTCAGCAATAAAGTCCCGCCCGGTTATCACTTGACCGACTAAGTCGGGGTGGTCGGCTTGTACGCCGGTGTCGATAACCGCCACCTTTATTCCGGTGCCGTCGGCCGTCGGCCACGCGCTAGTGAATTGATTTTTTACTGGGCCGTAACCTATCGGGGTCAGATTAGTATCTCCCCACTGTTTTGAGTAATCAGGGTCGTTGTTCGGATTGACTACGAGAGCGCGCACCGGCTGGTCGGGGCCAACCGCGATTACGTCACCACTGATTTCGAGCTGTGCCACTTGCGCGGCAACCAAAGCGGGACTGTTGGCTTCGAAAGTAACTATTTCGTCTTGGCCAGTGGGGGTTTCGACGTAAGCCGCGTAATCGTTGGCCGCAGGCGTGGAATTAGCGGTACAGGCAACCTTGGCTCTAGTGGTGGTAGTCGTAGTAGTGGGAATGGGAGTGCAGGCGGCGCCGAGGACGAGAACCATTGCCACCCCGGCGTAGCGAATCGAGTCAGAGCGGCTCCTCACTGCTCTCCTGGGGACACGAAAAAATCTATCCATAAGCACAGTTAATTCTACTGGCTGCGACCTCTCGTTTGAACGTCGTCTAGGAACGGTGATGGGCGCTAATCGCCACGGTTGTAGTTCACGACGATGACGCTCGCGAGCGGTGCCGCAGCCTCGGAGGAGCTCAGGTCACGGCATCTCGCACATCTCGGCAGAGGAAGCGTAAGGGAAATCCGTTGGTCGGAATCACGACGGTGCGTGCCGCGGTCGCTCGACAACGGCGCGCGCCGGCAACGAGCTCGGCTCGCCACTCGGGACCGGCGGAGCGGGAGTTGAGCGCGGGAAATGCGAAGACGACTTGCGCCACGAACAGCAGCGCCAGTCCCCCCACGGCCGCGCGCCGGGCACTTTCAGAGAAGCGCGCCGCGTCCACCATGATGAATATTCCGCTCAGGAGCAGGAGTACGGAGAGACCCGCATAACGGGATCCGTTTGAGACCCACACGTGATCGAAGGGCACCATTCCCAGGCTTCCACGAACCACGAGAGGAAAGAAGAACATGACGAATGCGTAGATTACGGCGATCCCGCCCAACCAACGCGCGCGCGCGGTCGCGAACACGAACAACGCGACGACGACGCAGGAGACCACTACGGAGATCGGGAGCAGGACCGAATAGCCGGATTGCTCGAACAGTTCCTTGGCCCAGTTCTCGCCGACCGCAGTGTTGGCAAGCACGCGGGTGGCAAACAGTCTCAGCAGCCCCAGACTGAGGTCCCTCTCGTCGTTGCCGGCGATAGGGCTCGAGTCGGATACCCACATGACCAACTGGAAAAGGGCGGCGGTGGCGAATGCACCTACGACGACGGCCTGGGCTCGTGTCCGACGGGTCCAGAGTGCCCATGCGGCAAGGGGGAGGAAGAGCAACGTGAGCCCGGACGAAGCGGCACCAATGAACGCGACCGCACCACCGAGGAGAATGTCAGCGCGGGTGCGTGGCTCCCGGACCAGTGCCCAAAAGCACGCAAACGCGAGGGGCCAGATGACATTAGTGATGTTGGCGAGATTCTCAAAG
>SHUY01000075.1 GCA_009694435.1 Acidimicrobiia bacterium
CATCATTCCGGGTCCGTATTTGGGGTACTGGAATTCTTCGATGAGACTGGCGATATCTTTTTGGTTACGGCGAGGCAACAGGGCGTTGAAGATGGCTTTTCCGAGAGAAAGATTTTTGATGCGTTGCGCGGCCCAGTCGGCCTGAATGTCGGTGGCGGGGACTCCCCATACTTTTTCGGTGTAGGTCTTAAAGAAAGTGCGGTAGAGTCGCCAACCAAATCGAGCTGCCGTCCAGCCTTCAAAGGTAGTGGTGTCTTTGGGTTTATGGATACGCACCCATAAATACGAAAGAACGCAGCGCACCGCTTCGATGATCCCAAGATTGCGTAAAGCGTTAGTGGCTTTAAGGGGGTAATCGTAAAACTTGTTTCCATAAAATATTCGGCTCATGCGCGGTCGCATTAAAAAATCTTCGTCGGGGAGGATTTCGTGCCAGAATGCTTCGACCGGAGCGACTTTGGTAAAAAACCGATGGCCGCCAATATCGAAACGCCAGCCGTCGCGCTCGACGGTGCGGCTGATGCCGCCGACTACTTCATCGGCTTCGAACACGCGAACTTTTTTACCCCGCCGGCCAAATTCGTAAGCCGCGGTTAGCCCTGCGGGGCCGGCGCCAATAACGACTACTTCGGGGTCGGTGCTATTGAGCAAAGGGGTAGATTCCGGACTAGTCACCGCTCTATTCTCGCAGGCTAAGCGACCGTATCGGGTACTGGTGCTTAGCGTCCAATGGGCGATGAGGGCAGCGGGGGTTTCCCGACCCGTACTGGGTAATTGGCGCGGGCCAGTAACTCGTTGTCGCCGGCCGAATCGCCGTAAGCCCAGATGAGGGCAGGTTCGGGACCGATCCACGCTTCTAGGCGGTTCACCTTTTCGGCCCCGTAGACATTGGCGCCTAATAGTTCGCCGGTCAAAGTTTGTCTAGCGGCATCGGTGGCGAGTTCGGTGGCAAGTACGGCATCGAATCCGAGGTGAGCGGCTACGAAGTTGAGATAACACGCGTACGAAGCCGAAACGATGACCAGTTGATGGCCTTGGGCTCGGTGCCATTGGGCTCGCGCTAAGACATCGGGGCGAATGTGGTGCGAAATAATTTCTTGGGCGAAAGTTTGGGCTTGGGTTTTCAGTTTGTCAGCGGGATACCCGCGCAAAATTGCGCGGGTTACTGATCGCTTTACCTGGTCGCGTCGCCGCCGAGCGAGATCGGGGATGGTAGCGATTAGCGCTCGAGTAAGTCGAGCCCGCCCGCCGACTTCTATTAAAAACGCGAGAACATTGTCGCGATTTGAAATAGTGTGATCAAAGTCAAAAGCGGCAACTGTGCGAGTTGTGCTCACAACTCGAGGCGACGGGAAAGGTCGGACTGTAAAACTCGTTTGGGGTCGACGCGGTCACGGATTTTTTCGAGATTTTTTAAGTTGGGGTACATAGCCCGCAAAGTGGTGGGTGAAAGGTGCGAGTCTTTGGCTAGGTAGGTGCGCCCTCCCGCTTCAACTACGAGCCGATCGAGGTCGCCCAGCAACACTCCTAGATCGTTGGTAGTGGCGGGAAGGTCAATCGCTAGAGTCCAGCCGGGCATAGGAAAGGACAGTGCGCCGGGGTTCTCGGGGCCGAAACGCTTGAGTACCGCGAGAAACGATGCACACTGGCGCTTTGCTAGTTGTTCAAGGGTGGCCCGTACGGTCGCGGTGGCCGAATCGGGAACAACGTATTGGTACTGCAAGAAACCGGGCCGACCGTAAAGCCGGTTCCAATTGTTAACACCGTCTAGCGGGTGAAAGAAAGCACCGATACTTTCGAGGCCGGCGATGTGGTGGCGAGGGGCTTTGCGGTACCAAACTTCATTGAACGCTCGTACGGTAAATCGGTTTAGTAGTCCGCGCGGCACCCACGGGGGAGCGGACGCGAGAGTGCGGGGAGCAAAGGCCAGTGGGTCCGAGCGGTCGGGGGCGGCTAGGGCGTCGTAAGGGGCGTGGTTGCCGCGGGTCAATACACTGCGACCAAGAGCGCGCCCTTTGGCTAGACAATCAACCCAGGCGACCGAGTAGCGGTAGCGGTGATCGCCTTCAGTCATGCGATCAAGGAGATCGTCAAGATCGACGGTGCGCTCGGTGTCGACTTGAAGTCGTGAAGTTTCGATTGGTAAAAGTTGCACAGTGGCACTAGTTATTACTCCGGTAAGGCCCATTGCTCCCGCGGTTTCCCAAAATAATTCGGGCTCACTAGTGGGGGTGACGGTGTGCGTTCCGGTGGGGGTGTGCAGAGTGATTTCGTTTACATGGTTGGCAAAACTTCCGTCGCAGTGATGATTTTTGCCGTGAATGTCGGCCGCGAATGCTCCCCCTATTGTTACGAAACGGGTGCCGGGGGTAACCGGAACAAACCAACCTTGGGGCACAACTTGGCGCATGATGGTATCGAGGCTCACTCCCCCGCCCACTCGCAGCAGGCCGGTGGTGGCGTCGAAATCAAAGGGAACATCAATTGCGGTGGCGTCGATTACATCGCCGTTGGCGTTTTGGGCGGCGTCACCGTAACTGCGACCCAGTCCTCGAGCCACGATGCCGCGATGACCGGCGTCAGCGAGAGCGCGATCGACGGCAACTCCAGTGGGGGCAGTGATTACTCGGGCCCGACTCGCCGCTATGCGACCCCAGCCGGTGAGGACTCGGCTGGTGGCGTTAGGCATAAGTACCGAGGATGAAAGTTGCGATCCAGATCAACGCTAAAACTTGCAGGGTGTGATCTTCGAGTACCACGTCTTCGGGGGCGCCGCCGCGCCCGAGTTCGATGATATGGGCGTAGCGCATTACTGCCAGCACGAAGGGGACGATAGAGATACGAAACCAGGTGTAGTCACCGGTATTGGCTGCGCTTTCAAACGCCCAGAGGCAATAGGCAGTTACTAGAACCGCACCGGAAATAGCCCGCACGAAAGCGAGAAAGCCGGTGGTGTATTCGTCGAGCGCCCGCCGGTGAGGGCTGTGTTTGTCGTCTAGTTCTAGGAGTTCGGCGTGGCGTTTACCGGCGATTACGAATAGCGCTCCACTGGCCGCAACGATTAAGAACCAATTGGAGATGGTGACTTCGGCGGCTACGCCACCAGCGACCATGCGGAGCACAAAACAAGTGGCGATAATTCCAAGTTCGATAACGGGTTCGTTTTTTAAATACAAACTGTAAGCAACAGTAATTATTACGTAACTCGCTATGACCAGAGTTAGTTCTCCGTTGTTTACTGGCAGTGAGACGGCTAACCCGAGGATTAACAAGAAGATTCCGCCGGCAATAGCAAAGCGAGGAGATATCACCCCCGCGGCTACGGGGCGATGTTGCTTAGTGGGGTGTGCTCGGTCGGACTCGACGTCGAGGGCGTCGTTGATGTAGTAAGTGCCGCTGGCGACTAGGCACAAAGCCACGAAGGCCACCAGAGTGCGGGCGAGGGGGCCCGATTCGAGCAGCACTCCCGCGGCGGCGGGGGCGGCAAAAACGAGGATATTTTTAATCCATTGCCGGGGCCGGGCCAAGCGCACGAAAGCCCAAGCGAGGGCGAGGCGGGAGGTACTCGGACGCGGAGTCATCACGGCAAGGTTATCGAAAGCGCCGACGGGGTTGTTTTACAAGGATCGAAAGCGCCGGTGCTTATGAACAATGAGCGGTTTCGGCCGTAGACTCCAAGTTATGGCTGCTGACAATTTTCGCAAGGTTTATACCCGCACGGGGGACGACGGTACGACGGCGTTGCTTTATGGGGGTCGAGTTAATAAAGACTCGATCGGTCCGAGCGCTTACGGAGCGGTAGACGAAGCGGTGGCCGCTCTCGGAATGGCCCGAGCGGAAACCGAGCCTGATTCTGAGTTGGCAGTTTTGTTGGTGCGCTTACAACGCGAACTGTTTGTTGTCGGTGCTGAACTTGCTACTGCGCCCGAGAATCGATCGAAGTTGGTAGCGGGAACCACTTTGGTCACGGAAGAAATGGCGAGTGCTCTCGAGCCAATTATTGACGAGATTACCAAGCGTTTTGTTGCCCCCCAAGAGTTTGTTTTACCCGGCGAGAATCGCTTGGCGGGTGCTCTCGATGTAGCTCGCACGGTGGTGCGCCGAGCCGAGCGCGAAGTTGTTAGAGCGGAACAACAGCAGTGGTGCCCCGGATCATTTACGGGCGTCTATCTAAATCGTTTGGCTGATCTGGTTTACACCTTGGCCCGATGGCAAGAAGGTGAGTTTCGTCCGGTCCGCACTAATTGATTATTGAGTTGATTGACTAGGGAGAATTTATGAACCTAACGTGCTCGTTTTCTACCGTTAATCCGGCCGCGGCCGATGTTGATTTACTGGTAGTTCCGGTTTACGCCAACGGCGAGTTGGGGCCCGGAGCGGAGGTGGTGGCCGCTGCTTTTACGGGTGCCATTAGCGACTACATGGCTGCCGCGGGGTTTGCCGGTAAGCCGGGTCAGATTTTGCGAGTTCCCGTTAGTGGCTTGCCGGCGTTGTCGGCGTTGCTGGTTGGAGTGGGTGAACGCGAGAAAGTTAGTGAAGAGATCTTGTGTCGAGCGGCGGCAATAGCGGTGCGGTCGGCTTCGGCGGTTTCGGCCCTGGCCACCACGCTGGCTTTGGCGGGGCCCAAAACTATTTCTGCTGAAGCCGCCGCTTATTCGGTCGCCGAAGGATCGCTATTGGGGGCTTACGAATTTAGGGCTTACAAAACTAGTGGCGCGGATAGCGAATTAAGCCAAGTGGTGTTGTTGGGCACTAAAAGCGCTGAAGTTGCGAACGCATTAAAGCGGGCCCAAGTTGTAGCCGAAGCGGTTATCTGGGCCCGTGATTTAGTTAACGAACCGTCGGGCACAAAAAGCCCCACCGAATTTGCCACCGCGGCTAATCGCTTGCTTTCGAAGCGGGGAGTAAAGGTGACTGTGCTTAATGAAGCCCAAATCCGAGCCCAGAAAATGGGCGGGGTTATTGGAGTGGGACAGGGGTCGGTGCGTCCGCCGCGTTTTGTTAAGGCGGTTTACGAACCGGCGGGGTCTAAAGCGCGCGGCACGCTGGCGCTAGTGGGTAAAGGGGTGGTGTTTGATACCGGTGGTATTTCGATCAAGCCGTCGGACGGTATGGAGACTATGAAAACCGATATGGGCGGCGCGGCGGCGGTGTTGGGGGCAATGGCCACTTTGCGAGCACTAGGAGTTAAACACCGAGTGGTGGCCTATACCCCGATGGTTGAAAATATGCCGAGCGGGAGTGCAATTCGCCCGGGTGATGTTTTAAAAATGCGGAGCGGGAAAACAGTAGAAGTGCTAAATACCGACGCGGAGGGGCGATTGATTTTGGCCGACGCACTTTCGTGGGCTGATGATGACGGGGCCGACGCGATTGTTGATTTGGCCACTCTCACCGGAGCGTGCGTGGTGGCCCTGGGCGAAAAAATCGCCGGCCTTATGGGTAACGACGACGACTGGAGTAAACAAGTACAACAAGCGGCCGATCGAGCGGGAGAGCCAGTGTGGCCGTTACCGCTGCCGGAGGCGTACCGCGAACAGGTGGTTTCCGAAGTCGCCGATCTGCGTAATATCACCAACACTCGCTGGGGAGGGACGCTGACCGCGGGCTTGTTCTTGGAAGAGTTTGTGGGAGACACCCCGTGGGTTCATCTTGATATTGCCGGTCCGTCGCGGGCTAACTCGCACGACGGGGAAATGACGGCCGGGGGTACCGGTTTTGGTGTGCGCACGTTGGTAGAACTGGCTCGTACTTTTGTTCCGCCGGCTAAAAAAGCTCCGGCTAAAAAAGCTCCGGCTAAAAAAGTCGCAAAGAAGCGGCCTCCAGTTCGCCGGTGAAAATTGGGTGGGCCTTAGGGGCCGCCGTCGGGGTTTTCTTGGTGGCTAATGCCCCAATGAATAGTGGCGCTAGTGATTATCAAGGTGAGGCGCGGATAGATAATGGGGCGGTAGTCGTTGATATTGGCGACAATTATTTTTCTCCGAAAACTATTAGTGTTCCCGCCGGAGTAAAAGTGAAGTGGAACAATGTCGGCCGCAGTACACACAATGTCACTCCCAATTCGGGCAAGTCTTTTGGCGCGAGCCTTTTGGCCGGGGAAAGTTACACGGTGGCGTTTTCAACTCCAGGGACTTACGCGTACTACTGCACTTTGCACGGTGCTCCGGGCATTGCCCAGTACGGCACGGTAATCGCTAGAGCGGCTTCGGAGACAGCTAAGGCAACCATCAAAACTAAGAGCGTTAGCCCTAATCGCACGGTGGTGTCGGTGGGCGAATACCTAGAGTGGAGTAATAAAACTAAAATTCAGCAGCGAGTTTCTTTTACGCCGGCGGCACAAAGTGCTGACTCGGATCTAGCCGTGCGAACTACGGTGCTGGTGGCGGGAGAGAGTTCTAAGGTTCGTTTTACCGACGCGGGTACTTATAAATACCGAGTTAAAAGCGCAGGAACCAAGAGTCGAACTAACACCGGAGTTGTGGTGGTAACTGCTATTGACTAGGTTTTGGCAACAATAAAAAATTAGGGGGCAAATAGCGATGAGGGGTATTAAAAGTAAAGTTTTCCCAGTAGGGCGCAGGGGCGCATTTTTATTAACTGCTCTGGTGGCGATGGCGATGGCGACACCGGTAATTGCAACCCCAGCAGCCGCGGCGGCCACGAAGGGGAGCATTATTCGGGTGCCGAGCGATAAGCCCACTATCCAAGCCGCGGTGGATGCGTCTAAGTCGGGCACGCTCATTTTGATTGCTCCCGGAACTTATAAAGAAGCGGTCGTGGTTAGCCCTAAGCACTCCAATATCGTGATTCGGGGCGAAGACCGCGCCACCACGATTCTTGACGGCGAGTTCAGTTCGGAAGCGGGCAAAGAAAACGGGTTCAAGGTTTTTGCCGACGGAGTAGCCATTGAAAATATGACGGTGCAGAATTTTTCTACTAACGGTTTTTATTGGATTGGAGCCAAGGGCTATCGCGGTTCTTACATAACCGCAATCCGCAACGGAGATTACGGGATTTACGCGTTTGACTCGGTGAAGGGTCAGTTTGATCACGCCTACGCCTCGGGCAGCCCCGACGCGGGTTTTTACATTGGTCAGTGCTACCCGTGTGACGCGCTCATTGTTGACTCGGAATCCGAGTGGAACGGTTTGGGCTATTCGGGCACTAACGCGGGCGGCAATTTATTGATCGCCCGTTCGTCGTGGCACGATAACCGCGCCGGAATTGTGCCTAACAGCGGTACCGGAGAGAAACTCTACCCGCAGCGCGAAACTACGATTATCGGAAACTCGGTTTACGACAACAACAATGCCGGTACGGCGGCTATTGAGATCGCCCAAGTCGCAATCGGGAACGGGATTTTGATTGCCGGCGGTAATGATAATTTGGTGGAGCGCAACCGGGTAGAAAATCACACCGTGACCGGGATCGGGATAATTCCTTTGCCGGAAACGGTCCTTAACCCTGACAGCACGACCGCTAAAGATTTTGATTCTAAGGGAAATTCGGTTCTCGCCAATATTGTTCAGAAAAATCTTTACGATTTAGTTTCGGTTACTTCGCTCACTGACGCGAGTGATGCGGGAAAGAACTGTTTTGCCGGCAACACTTACACCACTTCAAGCCCGACCGATATCGAGAAAGTTTTGCCGTGTAAAAAACCGGCCGTAGGTTACGAAGCTGACATTGCGCTGTTTGCCTCTTTGCTCGGATCGACTAAGCCGCCGAGCATTGACTATCAAGCAGTGGCTCTACCGAGCCCGCCAAAGCTAGCCAATATGCCTAAGGCGAAAACTGCTGCGGCCCGGGCGGCCACTAACGAGCCGAGCATCAAGATTTCGGTCAAGAAGTTGTCGGTGCCGGCCGAGTAGCCGTTTTCGTAAAGCCCGAGGGGGGACAGAAAAAGTTTGTACTTAGTGGCCGGTAGTAGATCCGTCGGCCAGCACCGCGTGAGGTAAGCAGAGATCGTCGTATTCGGCGATCACGATGGGTGCCGCTTCGGGCCCACAAGTGGCACAAGCGGGGTCGCGCCGGACGTTAAAGGTGCGAAACGCTTCTTCGAGGGCGTCGTAAGCCAACAAGCGACCGATGAGTGGGTCGCCTAAGCCCAGTAAAACTTTTATTGCTTCTAGGGCTTGGATTGATCCGATGATTCCGGGCAGTACGCCAAGCACGCCGGCTTCGGCGCAACTCGGGGCTAACTCCGGCGGCGGGGGCTCGGGCAATAAGCAGCGGTAGCAAGGCCCGGAGCCGGGGGCGAACACAGTTACTTGACCTTCGAAGCGAAAAATCGAACCGTGTACTACCGGAATGCCGGTGAGAACCGAGGCGTCGTTGAGTAAATAACGAGTGGGGAAATTATCGGTGCCGTCGATTACGAGGTCGTAGTCGCTGATGATGTTGACTACATTGTCGGCCCCAAGGCGAGTGTCGTAGGTGACAACATTTACATCGGGGTTTAGTGCGGTGAGAGTTTTTTTGGCCGAGTCGACTTTGCGATCACCGATGCGGTCAATGTTGTGGAGAATTTGGCGTTGCAAGTTAGACGCGTCAACTACATCCATATCGACGATGCCGAGAGTGCCTACTCCGGCGGCGGCCAGATAAAGACCGGCCGGAGAACCGAGACCACCCGCTCCGAGGAGAAGGACTTTGCTTTCGAGCAAGCGTTGCTGACCAGTCTCGCCCACTTCAGGCAAGAGGAGGTGGCGGTGATAGCGAGTGCGTTGTTCGGGGGCGAGTACGGTCGGGGTGTTCCAGGGGCGATCTTCGTTTTTCCAGCGCCCGAAACCGCCGGCGAGAGAGACGACATTGGTGTAGCCGAGGGTTTCGAGGGTCTGAGCCGCGAAGGCGGAACGAGCGCCACCGGCGCAGTAGACGACGATTTGCTGGTCGTGATCAGAAATTCGATTTTCGATTTGGGTTTCGAGTTGGCCGCGGGGGATAAATAATGCGCCGGGGATGGTCCCTTGTTCGAACTCGTCGAGTTCGCGGACATCGAGAAAAGTGGCGTCGGTGAGGAGATCCTCGGCCGCGACCGGTTCGATCTCGGTTATTTGTTCTCGGGTTTGGGCGAGCAGGTCGCGAAATCCAGTCACCCTTAAATCCTACCGTGAGAGTAGGGATTAGCCA
>SHUY01000076.1 GCA_009694435.1 Acidimicrobiia bacterium
AAAGCATGGCCGCAAGTAATAGTTGCGTCGATTAATTGTCGATCTTGCAGTTGGGCCACTGTGTCGGATATGGCGATAGGTAATCCTGCTCCGTCGGTCATTATGTAGACCAAGCGAGCTTTGGGGGCAAGTTCTTTGACGGTTACCGCTACTGCTGGGACTTGACTGTGAAGCGCGGCGACAATGACAGGAGTGCCTTCAATCGATTCGAGTTCAGATAGTGACTCGTAGGTTTCCTCGGCGCTACCTACATCGGACTGAAGGCTGGTGTAGCGACTTTTTATTATGTGCCCAGGTCCTTTTTCACTCCACGATCTACGCCGTAAATTCCAGTGGACTACGTGCCACCCTCCAGTACCAAGACCTAGTTCTACGGCGGTAGTATTAACTACGACTTCATCGCCTTGAGCAACCGATCCGGTCAACTGAGTTAATACATATGCCCGCTCGGGTCCAGAACCGAGATCAACTTCAACTCGCTGTAATCCTCCGCGCTCTTGCAGCATGCGAACGACTAAACCGGTTTTAAACGAGGGCACGATAAGACAACTAGAGCGAAGCGATTAGGCGCTCAACTCGTTCGTCACGAGATTTGAACGGATCTTTACATAGAACCGTGCGTTGGGCTTGGTCGTTCAGCTTTAGATGCACCCAGTCGACCGTATAATCGCGCTTGCGCTCTTTGGCTCTCTTTATGAATGCACCGCGTAGTCGAGCTCGCGTGGTCGCGGGAGGAACATTCGTCGCGGTCTCGATAGACTCGTCGTCAACTACTCGCTCAGCCATGCCGCGACGCTGTAGTAGGTAGAAAAGTGAACTTGATTGACTTATGTCGTGATAAGCCAAATCGACGAGCGCCACTCGAGGGCTCGCCAAGGCGAGGTCGTGCCGTTCGCGGTACCGCTCAATGAGGTGATATTTCATCACCCAGTCGACCTCGGTTTCAAGTTTTAGGGGATCGCTCTCGATATGGGTCATGACGTGCTCCCACATATCAAGCGCTTTTTGCTCTAGCGGCCCCAACTTATTTTTTTTAGCAAACTTCAAAGCTCTCTCGAGGTAGTACGCCTGAATATTTGCCGCTGATAACTCGCGGCCATCAGAAAGTCTTACTGTGCGTCGACAAGTTGGATCGTGACTTATTTCTCGAATTGCTCGTATTGGATTTTCTAGGGTCATGTCTCGCCATGATCCTGAGTCCTCTTCCAGCATGCGCAAAATAATCGCCACTGTCCCGACTTTGAGGAAGGTCGTGTACTCACTCATATTCGAGTCGCCAACGATGACGTGAAGACGGCGAAAGCGTTCTGCGTCGGCGTGAGGTTCGTCACGCGTATTTATTATCGGCCGTGATCGTGTAGTGGCGCTAGAGACGCCTTCCCATATGTGCTCTGCGCGTTGCGAGATTGAGTACATCGCCCCTCGAGCCGTTTGCAGTACTTTGCCCGCGCCCGCGTATATCTGTCGGGTTACCAAAAATGGAATTAGAACATCAGTGAATTTGCTGAAGTCGCCTTCTCGTCCGACTAGATAGTTTTCGTGGCATCCATACGAGTTCCCAGCCGAATCGGTATTGTTTTTAAATAAGTAGACATCGCCGCGGATCCCTTCTTCCCTAAGCCGCTGTTCTGCGCTACGAACCAGGCTCTCTAATATCCTTTCCCCGGCTTTGTCGTGCACTACCAGGTCGAAAATCGAATCGCATTCAGGAGTGGCGTACTCTGGGTGGCTACCTACGTCGAGATAAAGCCGAGCCCCGTTTTCTAGAAATACATTGCTCGATCTGCCCCACGAAACAACCCGTCGGAATAAATAACGGGCGACTTCGTCGGGACTCAACCGACGCTGACCGCGAAGAGTGCAGGTGACCCCGTATTCATTCTCTAAACCGAATATCCGTCGATCCACCTTGTCAGCGTACTGGCGTGACGTTCAGAGATGGCACCAACCACTAGGCGGTAAGGGCTGACTCTAGTTCTGGGCCTCGCAGGCGAACAAAGGTCCGCCGAGATTGCGATCGGTCCAAAAAGGCCACTTCCAGTTGATTGGCCGTCAGCGCTTTTGACTCGGGTCCCGACAAGGCATCAGACGCCAACCGAATAGCCGAATCTCGACTCATAGTGGATTTAAATTTCCCTCCTAGAGTCTCGGCTATATCCTCGGCTTCACCGCCCAAGACAGTGAAGTCAGTTTTATCCATGACTGTTCCGTCGTACAGGATATGGAAAAGCTCATCGGTGCCCGCCTCCGCTCCGACTTGAGCCACCAGTATTTCAATTTCGTACGGCTTCATTTCGTGAGTAAAAACTTGGCCCAGAGTTTGCGCATAAGCATTGGCTAAGGCACGAGCGTTGACATCTTCACGAGCAAAGGCGAAGCCTTTAAGATCAGCTTGGCGCACACCCGCGATGCGCAGCATCTCGAATTCGTTATACTTTCCCACCCCCGCGAAAGCAATGCGATCATAAATCTCGCTTATTTTATTTAGTGTTCGTGAAGGATTCTCGGCGATGATCACCACTCCGCTAGCAAGACTCATCGCAACCAAACTCTTACCCCGAGCTATTCCTTTACGAGCGTAATCAGCTCTATCTTTCATCACTTGTTCAGGGGAAACGTAAAACGGCATTGTCATAGTCCGGCCCCTTCTTCGCGTCCACCTAATTCGACTTCAGCCTGAGCGGCCACCGCCTCGTCGGCCACCGCGTTGTAGCCCTGTTCGTTAATTACTGCTACGGTCGGAAAGATTTTACGAATTAAATCCGGACCGCCGGTGGCCGCATCTTCGTCCGCGGCCGCAAATAAGGATCGCAGTGCCAGAGCAGTGGCGGCGTCGGCAGTCAGATCTTTATTCCACTGTGCTTTGATCCAGTTACGAGCATGAACTCCACCCGAACCGTTAGCCTGGAAATCTCCTTCTTCGTACCTTCCACCGGTGATGTCATAACTAAATACTCTCCCCCGACCCTGTCGATGATCAAAGCCGGCGAATAACGGAACAACCGCCAACCCTTGCATCGCGACTGGGAGATTTGTGCGAACCAAGAGACTCAATTGGTTCGCTTTTCCGTCAAGCGATAGCGACTCGCCTTCAATCTTCTCGTAGTGCTCAAGTTGAGTTTGAAACAAGCGAACCATCTCTACCGCTGGTCCCGCGGCACCCGCGATTGCGATACCAGAAAAATCATCAGCTGGAAACACTTTTTCAATCCGGCGGTTAGCGATGGTGAATCCGGCCGTAGCGCGTCGGTCGCCCGCCATAACCACACCCTCGTTGTAGCGAATCGCCACGACAGTAGTCCCGTGCACGAAATCTTCACTGGTTGCGCTCGAGCCCACCGCCATCACATTGGGTGACGTTCTGGTCAGCAGTTCACTAAACGACGATCCTGGGTCTGAGCCAGAATTGAAAAAAGGTAATGGTGAATTGTTCATCGCAAGACCACTACTCTCCACCTTTTTGTACGTAAGACTTTACGAAATCTTCGGCGTTCTCTTCTAAAACTTCGTCGATTTCATCAAGGAGATCATCGAGTTCGCCTTTTAACTTTTCTCCGCGCTCTGCCGGAGGAGCATCGACTGTTTGTTCTTGAGGTGCCTTGGGTACGGGTTTAGTTTTACGCTTCTGCTCACTCACAGAACTGCCTTTCTGTTAACGGCCATAACTTTTATTTGCCTAAAGTGGCAAGTCTTGCGACCAGCTCGGCCGGTGACGCCACCTCATTAAGCAAGGTACCAACGTGGGCTTCAGTTCCTTTCAGTGGCTCCATCATAGGAATCCGCTTCAAGGGGTCGGTGCCTACGTCAAGGATAACGCTGTCCCAATTCGCCGCCACTACGGATTCGGGCCATCGAGACAAACATCTGCCTCGGAAGTAGGCCCGGGTTGTCTTTGGTGGGTTGGAAATAGCAGCCAAAATCTCATCTTCGGTCAAAATCCGTTCAATTGTTCCGGCGTTCACTAACCGCTCATAGAGAGATCGATTAGGGCGAACGTCGTGGTACTGCAGATCGAGAAGAGCCAATTTAGGATCATTCCATTCTAAATTGTCACGGTCTCTGTAAGCCTCAAGGAGGGCGAGTTTCGTGACCCAATCGAGTTGGCCTTCAAGTCGTGATGGTTCGACCTCAAGCGCACTTAATGTTTGCTCCCATCGGTCGAGTACTAATTTACCTAAATCGGACCCACCGCAGTTATCCAGTCCAACTTCGTCGGCATATTTCTGAGCCAGGCGGAAATACTCCCACTGCACCTCTAGGGCGGTCATCCTGCTTCCGTCCGCCATTTCGATGGTAGCGGTGCAGGTGGGATCGTGCGATATTTCTGTCATGGCGGGAACGGGGTTAGCTAGCGTAATATTCTGTTGGTTTTTATCGCGAGTAAAAAAATCATCTTCAATCATGGTCAAAACAATCGCCGTCGTACCCACTTTTAGCAATCCGGCCACCTCGCACAAATTTGCGTCACCTACGATCACGTGTAGTCGGCGGTAAAACTGCGGATCGGCATGAGGCTCATCACGGGTATTTATAATTGGACGCTTTAGTGTCGTTTCGAGCCCAACTTCCTCTTCAAAGAAGTCGGCTCTTTGGCTGATTTGAAAGTCAACTTCACTAGCCCCATTTTCTGACCCCACCTTCCCTGCTCCAGTGAATAACTGGCGAGTAACGAACCACGGGATCAGGTGCCGCACTAATGACGCAAACGCCATATTGCGATCCATGAGATAGTTCTCATGGGTTCCGTAACTATTTCCTTTCCCGTCAGAGTTATTTTTATAAACAACTATCTCTTGACCGTCGTCAAGCAAACTACGGACGGCGAGCATCGACTCAGCCAGTATGCGCTCTCCAGCCTTGTCGGCAATGAGGACCTCGCGAGCGTCAACGCATTCCGGAGTTGAATACTCAGGATGAGCATGGTCAACGTAGTAACGAGCCCCATTAGTAAGAACGGTGTTGACTAGATGAGTCTCAACGTCGGGCCCTCTAGAAGAAGAGTCTCCTCCCCTGGCGTCACGTCCAGGGGTTTCGTCTTCAAAGTCCCAACCCACTTTGCCTCGGTCGGCATAAGCGTTGATAAGCAGCGAAGAAGCGAGAACGGGATTGGGATCAGCTGCGCCCCGAAGCGAGACCCCGTACTCAGTTTCTACTCCACAAACTTTAGGAACGCTCACGCACTAATCCTAGAGGTACTGGCCGGTGGCGACTCTTTCAATCTGTCGTCCACCCGAAGCCGACTCTCCTTCGGTCATCAATGTGCGTACATAAACAATTCGCTCACCTTTTTTGCCAGAGATTTTGGCCCAGTCGTCTGGATTAGTGGTATTAGGAAGGTCTTCGTGCTCCCGGAATTCTTGAATAACCGACTGGATGAGGTCATCGGCACAAATCCCTGGTTCGGCGCCGTCTATTTGCCGCTTGATCGAAAGTTTCTTGGCTCGCCTAACGATGTTTTCAATCATCGCTCCCGAAGAGAAGTCTTTAAAGTAGAGAGTCTCTTTGTCACCGTTTTGGTAAGTAACTTCAAGAAACCGATTAGCGTCCTCAGTTGAATACATTCGATCAACTGCCAGTTTGATCATTTTCTTTATTTCTGCGGCTGCAGTTTTGGCCCCGCCAGCAATAGGTAAAGAATCAGTGAGGTACTGCGAAAAAATCGCCGTGGCTGCTACCGGGTCGGGGCGCTCAATTTTTATTTTTACGTCAAGTCGGCCCGGACGAAGGATGGCGGGGTCTATAAGGTCTTCGCGATTTGAAGCACCGATGACGATGACATTGGTCAGTCGCTCTACCCCGTCGATTTCGGCCAAAAGCTGCGGGACGATGGTGCTTTCCATATCCGACGAAATTCCGGTTCCTCGAGTACGAAAGAGGGAGTCCATCTCGTCGAAAAATACTATGACGGGTACACCTTCTTCAGATTTCTCCCGTGCTCGTTGAAATACTAGACGGATCTGCCGCTCAGTTTCACCGACATATTTGTTTAGAAGCTCAGGGCCTTTGATATTCAAAAAATAAGACCGGATGGAATCGTTGCCAGTTTTTTCTGCGACCCTCTTGGCTAAAGAATTAGCTACTGCTTTGGCGATAAGCGTTTTACCGCAACCAGGAGGACCGTAAAGCAAAATCCCTTTTGGTGGTTGCAGTTCGTGTTCAGCGAACAAGTCGGCGTACAAGTAAGGCAACTCAACCGCGTCTTTAATCAACTCAATTTGATCGTCAAGTCCACCTACGTCGGCATAAGTGACGTCAGGGACTTCTTCAAGAACTAATTCTTCGATTTCGGGTCGAGGAAGTCGTTCTACTACTAGTCCCGAACGTGAGTCGAGCAGAAGGTGGTCGCCTGAGCGAATCGTTTCTCCCATCAGAGTTCCAGCTAATTCGCAAACGCGTTCTTCGTCGGCTCGCCCGACTACTAAAACTCGGTTTGCGTCTTTAAGCAACTCTCGCACCACCACCACTTCGCCAGATATTTCTACCCCTCGAGCAAGAACTACGTTGAGCGCCTCGTTGAGAGTTACCTCTTGACCGCGTTCGAGTTTAGTGATGTCAACCTCGGGGTGAACCGAAACTCGCATTTTGCGACCTGAAGTAAATATGTCGACGGTGTCGTCGTCGTTGGCGGATAAAAATGTCCCGTAGGCCGACGGCGGCATAGTCAACTTTTCAACCTCATCCCGGAGGCCAGAAATGTGCTCACGAGCTTCTCGCAGCGTGGCTGAGAGTCGTTCGTTTTGTGAGACCGCTTGTGCGAGCTGTCCTTTGGCTTCGAGGAGTCGCTCTTCTAAAGTACGGACCCGCTTGGGGGCGTCTTGAAGCCGGCGGCGCAGCACCACGATCTCTTCGCCCAAACTCTTAATCTGGTCCTGCAGATCACCGACTTGGCCCTCGTATTCTGCCAATCTGCGTTCGTGTTCACTTGCCACCGATTTCTCCCTCTTTGCGGTCGGGACCTCAACTGATTCCTACTAAGGCGAACCTACTCCGATGTTTGGCAAAATCTGCGCCATAAAAGCAAACCTTGACTGGATAGGTATTTTATAATATTTCCACTCAGAACTGGAAAAAGCCGAAATAACAGTCTAGAGTTAGGCCCAGTAAGCAGTTCAGGACCTAGTGTTCAGGACGAGAAATAAACTAAACGGAGGTAGACGGTGAAGGTTTGGATTGACCAAGACCTGTGCACAGGCGATGGCCTCTGCGAGGAAATAGCCCCTGACGTTTTTACGCTTCTCGACGATGGATTGGCTTACGTTAAAGATGGCGCCAAGGTGTTCAGCGAGCCTGGTGGTGCTACTGGTTTAGCCAACATTCCCGATAATTTACTTGATGCAGTAGTCGAGTCGGCTGAAGAGTGCCCAGGCGAATGCATTTTCATTGAAGCCGACTGATAAATAATTTATTCCAGCAGTCGAGCCCCAGTTAGAAACCCCGTGTGGGCGACCATGCGGTGATTTGGACGAACAGATAAACCATCAACGTTCCATCCTCGCTGCAGTACTTCCAATGTTTCCGCCATACCAAAGCGCGACTCGTCCAAAGCTGCTCGCAGTTGCATCACTTGGCCAACAGTCGGGAGGTAAGCGAGAAAAATACCTCCCGGGACCAACGCTTCTTGTGCGTGAGGTACCACCGTCCACGGCTCGGGAAGGTCGAGCACTACTCGGTCTAACTCGGTTTCTGCTATTCCTTCGTAAGTGTCTCGGATCTCAATCCGCAACGATTTTTCAGTTTCATCTTTACCAATAAACCCTTCAATATTTTTCTGGGCTTGTTCGGCAAAGTCAGTGCGAACTTCATAAGCGATTACTTCGCCGCCAGGCGCCGCTGCCCGTAACAACGCCATCGTCAAAGCGCCCGATCCTATTCCGGACTCAAATACTTTCGCTCCGGGGAAAATATCGGCCATAATCAAAATTGGACCCAAGTCTTTAGGGTAAATGACCTGCGCCCCACGCGGCATCTTTAGTACGTATTCGCTAAGAGTGGGCCGAAGCGCACGCAAAGCGCCGTTCTTGCTAGTTCGAACCACCGCACCTTCGTTTCGTCCCAAAATATCAGAATGGGGTAAAACGCCTACGTGGGAATGAAACTCGCCCGCTTCTTCCAAGATGACCAAGTAGCGACGGTTTTTGGTGTCGACTAGTAATACTCTATCGCCGACTTCAAACGTTCGTTTGCGCGCAGTCATGCTCACCAAAAATATCTATTAAACAACGATTGGTAAATGATTCGTTAACGTCGCCGGCTGCGTATTTCGTAAGTTTCGCCCGACTTGACTCGAATTCGCTTGACGTCGTCTTGGGGAGATAAAACTTTTCGTATTACGCGAATTGTGATGGCGCCGACTCCAAGATAAAACCATGTTGACGGGGATCCATTCCACCACTTTCGCAGGCCTACGCGAGTTAAACGTTGGAGGATTCTCGCCATTAGTTATCGGCGGCGGATTTCAATAAATGAACGCTTATTTTTTCCGGATCGACGACCAAAAAAATAAGCAACCAAAATCACAACAAGAACTACACCGATTCCGGCCGCGATGCTAGGGCCTTTAGCCGCATCGCCCCCGACGTTAAGCCCGGATTGAATCTCGCGTAGCTTGTCTTCAATATCAGCTCGAGTGATGGGTTCTGTCTGAATGTTTGTCTTGTTTCGAGTTTTCATCATGATGATTTCTCCCTCCATGCTCGCCAGCCTCGGCGAGTTCGCCAAACTAAAGCACTTCCAACGATAAGAGCAGTAAAAGTGATCAGGTAGGGCGCCCACGACCAGCTGTCCGAAAAGGTGTCACCCGTTTCGGTCTGCAGCGCCCTTAATCCACCAAGACCAAAAAGGATTGCTCCGAGCCCAAGAAATAGAGCGCCGATAATCCCAAACGCTATGTAGCGCAAAAGTTGGCGCAGCGGAGCAACCGTCTCTTGCTTGATGTAAGCCACGACCAAGTCGCGCAATTCGATGGCTATTTGTGGAATGGCCCCCATACGACTAGCCGAAGAAAAGAAGTCACTCATATAGACGAGTGTAGAAGATGAGCCACTCGACGGCTACGTTCCGGCGGGAATAGGATATAAAACGTCGATTCCAGGAGCGTCAGGGAAAGCACCGAT
>SHUY01000077.1 GCA_009694435.1 Acidimicrobiia bacterium
CGGGCACCATTATTTTCTATGAATCCAGATACTTCATGGCTGCCCGACGGGCTGAGCGAATGTGGATTTTCTTATTCATCTAGCGTTGTGCCGATCAAACAACTACGGTCTGGAACTAGTTACCCGGGCGCACCGAAAACAGCTTTCTTGTGGCCAAGTGGTCTGGTTGAACTTCCAGCAGCTACGGCGTGGGGACTTCCCGTTGGCGGGGCTTACCTGAGGCTTTTCCCTAAGGTCCTAGTGAAACGAATGATTCATCATCTCCCTAAAATCGCCCCGTGGGTATACCTGCATCCTTACGACTTTGACTGTGACGAACCTTTTCGAGTTCTTCCGGGAACATCTGGACAAATAGAGAGTCGGGTACTGTTTTTTCGGCGCAAAGTCATGAAAAGCTGTTTGCAAGAATTTTTAAAAAATAATATTGGGCCGCCGCTAATTGAAGTCGTTAAAAACTTGCGCCTTGCTGATCTAACTACTTTTACCGGCTAAATACCCATACCCCGTAAGTACTCAATGATTGCGGGGACCGAGTTAATTTGGCCCACCTCTTCTAATCCAGGAGAAACACCGAACTCGGCTTCGAGGGCCATGCATATCTGAAGATGGCCCAAAGAGTCCCAACGATCGACATCATCACTGGTTGAAAGAAGATTTATAGAACCTGGTGGTACGGAAAGTTCGCGTGTCACCACGGCTACGACTTTCAGTTCTAGCGGATCGCTAATCAAGACAAATCTTTTCGATAACTAATGCCACCCGCAACTTCTGCCCTCTCGATTACCCAGCCATTCTCATTTAGAAATTCAGCCGAGACGGAATTCTTTTCTGTTGGCACAAATAGGCATTTTATTTCTGTAAGATCATTCTGAACGGCAAACTCTTCAATGCATCTAAGAAGCGAGCGCTCAACTTTTCTACCAATTATGCGACAGCTAAGTAAAAAAACCGGTATATCTGCGGTGGACAGCGCAATAACTGCTAATCCGACAATTCCTTCGTCGCCAAATCTGTCTTGATAGGCCAAGGTGAATACTGCGTGATCGTTCGAATCCATCCATGCTTTTATCTGATCCGGCGTACACCTTTTGGTCGTAAGATTGAATTGATTAGTTTTCTGTGTCATTTGAGCCGCTCGTTCGACTGAAAATTCGTCATCAGTTCTAATATCCAATTGGATCTCTAGGCGCTCAATAAAAGCGTCGAGGTCTACCACTGACTCTGCTTCAGATATTCGCTCATTTCTCGCTTGGTACTGCGCAGTTTTGTTTCGATCAGAATCCAATACCCGCACTCGAGGAAAGTACGGAAAGGCCACTTCATCAACAAACCATTTAAGCAAAAGCTCGGGTCGAGTGGGGAAATCAGGAACCGCCACTGTGGGAAGATTTTCAGAAATCATTGCCCGTTCTACGGGATTGTCGTCAAGAAAAACAAAACTGTCTAACCCAAGAGAAAGATCTTCTGCGATTGCCACCAAGCTTGAGACCTTGTCTCCCCAACCCACGCGCGTGGCAACGAAGTCTTCGGGTTGCAGGATCATCATAGGATGTCCAGTAAATACATCATCGACTTCGGTTCTGTTATTTTTTGAGGTTAGTGCCAGAAGGACTCCATTTTCTAGCAAAGTTTTTATTTGGCGTTGAAGGTCCCGATAGCACTTACCCACTCCATCTTCTCCTAGAGCAATACCGCTCGGGCCATCTTCGCCAAGAATTCCCCCCCAAAGGGTTCCGTCGAGATCACATACTAAAACTTTACGGGTGCGCCCAGCGTAGGCATCAAGTAACCCAGCAATACAACGACCACATTCTTCGAACCAAAGCGTGGTGTACGGAATTCTTCCGGCATACCAAAATGTCGAAGAAGTTAATTTTTCACGGCCATACTTATCAAATACCAACTTGACGTCAAAAATAATAACGTTTGTATTAGCAGTGGCCACCTCCACTATCGCTGATTCATACGCCCGGCCTTGAGCACTCCGCCCATCTTTGGTTTGAGAAATTTCGTATGTGCTTGAAGTTGATGGACTGGGACAAATAGTCGAAGCAATGACCATTATTTCAGGATGAGACTTGGCAAAATTATCTACAACAGTAGGGATTTCAGCAGAAAGATCCCTCGAATCCATCAACTCATCGCCATCAAGCAATACCATCAGGACTTCAGCCACAAAATTAGTATTCGGATCAGTCAGAGTACGAAGGACGTCGCCGTAATCACCCAGCGTTACTTCATGACCAGTGATCTGCGATACCAATGGAGCAAGGTTTACGTTGGAGAGAACGTGAATTCGCACAAGTTCCTTAGAAGACGTCGAGATCAGCCAGAGTAAGTGATATGTCGGGGTCTTCATTATTGCGCTTTTCGTTCAGCCGTTCGGCTAAGACCGCCATTTTTTGGGGGGACATCTTCTTGGGTATCCGAAAAAGTGGGAATCGACGTAGAGCGGTAGCTATCGCCGACGATCCGTAAGAAAGGGTGGCGACGAGATCAGCTTTTTCGAGCAATGCCCAGTTGACTGCATCAGCAAGAAGCGCTCGGCTGACCCGACTCGAGCTACCGGGCCGAACTACGCAGTCGAGGATTACGGCCGCTCGCATTCCTTCGAAATCGGCAATTCGAGCGACAAGGTAACCAACTAGTTCGTTATTGCTAAAAGCATAACGAACTCGATAAATAAACCGAGGTCCGTCATAAAATCGCCACTGGTGGAATGCGGAACTCCGATCACCCACCCAAACGGGAGATTCTAAAAAATACGAGTTAAGCGAATCGACATCAGCAGCGCTGGGCTGGTTGCTTACTAAAGAGACTTTTACACCTAACCGTAATAATTTGACTACTCCCTTGACAAGTCCCCGCCACGGAATACCAAGAACTCCCAGGACTGAACAAATCCACTTAGGGACCCGATTGGTTAGAACTCGATCAAGCCGTAAAGGGATTCCACTAAGAGTAAAAGTTCCTACTGGTCGAAACTTGAGCAACTTTTCGTACAATGGTGCGCTGACGTTGTTAGGGGAGAAATAAACTAACTGGCTTTTGTCGTGATGACGTATTCCTTGCATCAGTTGAGGAAAATTGGTGGGCGAACGATAGGAACCATCAATAAGTACATCAATTGGATTGACGGCCCACAACGAACCGTCTTTTGAAACAAACTTCCGGGGCTCATAAACAACTCTTCCAATTATTTGTGAGTCCTGGTAAAGAATATCGGCGTATGTAGGTCCACTAGGATTGTCGAGGTATTTCCAGCGCAAATGACTAGACGAACTCACTGCGGCTTCATTACCGTACTCAGTTATTGATAATTTTGTAAGTTCATTTATAATCTCATTATTAATAACAATGCGATCGGTCATAATAATAAAATTTTCAATTTTTTAGAACCACAGAGTCAGAACGACGAGCTTGCCGCCACCTAAGAATGGCATCAAAAGCAACCGCGGCTGATGCGGCTATGGAGATTTCAGCAATTGACCGATAACGAGTATTACCAAATGTGTATACAGCAATCAACGAAACGAGAATTGGTAAAACAATAAGAGGGACGATTGTTCGTTTTCGTTTCCACAAGAGAATGAATCCCGCGACTGAAAACGGAACCAGTAGCCAATACTGAAGCAAAGCCAACTGGGCCGCTTTTTCTGATCTTCCTTCAATTATGTCGAACGTAATTTTTTGGCCCTTACTGGGAGTACCCCAAGGGCTCCCGGGTCGATAAATTTCCCACATGCGACCCAAGCGCGCGAGAGCAACAACTGGAAATCGGTCGAGGTGATCTAACATGTAAGCCCTCCCCCGCTGACCCCAGTAAACATCTCGGACGGAAAAGTCGTTGTTCTCAAGGCTGGGAGGATTACCACCTCCCGCGCACTTGGGGCTCCACCACCCAAGAGCATCTCCATAATAAGTGGCGTCACAGTTGCCGGATTGAAGACTAAGCCCAGCATCGTGAGTCATAAAAAATGGTTTTTCGAATATCACTGCGTTACGAATTAACCACGGAGAAACAACTAATAAAGCAACTATGCCCGCGGAGAAAAACATAATGGCTCTTTCTTTAATACTTCGACCTTTTAGTCGTGAGATAACGAACGGAACCATTAAAAAAACCAGCAACAAAGCGAACTCGGATCTAACCAGAGAAGCAACTCCGCACGCCGCCCCTAGAGCGGCAACTCGCTTAAGCGTTGGCTCATCCCAGGCTCGATAAGCCAACAAAACGACGACTGTCCCCGCCAAAATACCCATCGGCTCGGAGATGACAAGGGGGTCGTAAACCCAAAAGTTGGCGTAGACCGCGGCGATACCTGCGGCGATAAGCCCGACTCGAGGCCCACCGATCTTGCGGCCCACCAGCCCCATCATGAATACCGAGGCAACCCCAAGGCCAGTAGTAGCCAGTATGTGCCAATGAAAACTTCGTAAACCAAAAAAGGAGAATATTGACAAATAAAAAGGAAATAAAGGAGGGTTTTCTGCGGCCACACCTTTGGACACAGCGAAATTACCCCAGGTTGATTCGGGTAAGCGCAACTCGTTCACATCTTTAGTTAAAACTTTAGGCAGCCAACTTTGCCAGCCCATTCCGTCAGCTATACCGTTGGCCGTCCAATGATAAGTGAACGCATCACCCCAAATCGGTTGATCCCACTTCACGATAAACATGTACGCCAGACGTATACCCAGCCCAACCAAGGTTATGACGGTTAGCCAGATAAAAAACTTGCGGCGGTCTAATCCGGTGTGGTTTATATCTAATTGATTATCAGTAATTTTTGTCATCAAGTTCTATTTCTCTCAATGAGCGAGAATCTTTGTCTTGGGCGTTCATTTCAGCAAGTATCCGCCCTCTCTCTTCTAATCGTGACAACTCCCACGCCACGTGAATAAGCGAAAGAACGGCAAATCCCGATAGAACTAACAAGAAACCAATGAGCGATCCGACAGAACCACTCTCATCGGATACCCACTGTCCCAGTTCAGGCCAGAAAACAAAAATCTCGAGTATAAAAATTGTCCCGATCCAGTAAACGGCATACTTGCCGCGTAGTTGTCGAAATCTGACCAGTCGAAGTAGCCACACTAAAACTAATACCAGAGCCACGGTGATGACTATCTGAGTTCTCGTATCCATCAATCTCCCGTCGTTTGCACTGGCCGACCGACGCTAGCAAAAATCACCAGAACTGCACATAAATATCGATAGACCAATCGAAAACTACGCTGCGAGGGCCGGCCAGCGGATCGTTGGCGCATCCCGGTAGGGACTTCTTCCACTATTAACCCGGCCCGCAAAACTAGTAGAAGAGCTTCAACCGTGTCTCCCATGTATTCCACTGATATCCCCGAAGAGAGCAGCTTTAACGAACGGGGACCAAAGGCACGAAAACCCGATGTCGTATCTTGAATTTTTTCCCCCGAGGCAACTCGAACCAGTAAACGCAAGAAGGACATGGCTACCCCTCGCGCTACCCCCACCGTATAAGTAGATACGCCATCACCAAAACGATTTCCAATTACGAGATCAGCGCCTTGATTCAATCCCGCCAGTAAAACTGGAACCTCAGAGGGCAAATGTTGCCCGTCAGCATCGAGCTGCACACAAGAGTCGTAGCCGTTTAGCATTGCGTACCGGAATCCAGTCCGCAATGCCCCACCAACACCAAGGTTAAAAGGTAAAGAACAGACCAGAGCGCCCGCTTTGCGAGCCACTGCCGCCGTGTGGTCAGTTGACCCGTCATCGATTACTAAAATATCAAGACTGGGAAGCTCTCTCTTGACTTCAGTTAACACGTCAGCCAAAGAATCTTCTTCTTCAAACGCGGGGATTACTAAAAGAGTGCGCATTAGTTAAACAGTCTAGAGGCCATCAGCGTTCGTCTAGTGACCGCCGGTCTAACGGGACCGCATCATCGCTTGAGGCCCCAGGAGCCCAGCGTTCACGCAATTTCATGACCGGCTTTTCGATCAATGACCAAGAGAGCGCGGCGGCTACGAGACTCAAGGACCCAGCAAAAATAAGCACCGCGAAAATATTGGCTCCGGGGTCAAAAGGCGTGCTACCAGTAGAAATGAAGAAGCGATCCAGGAACAACTCGTGCCAAAGATAGATACCGAATGACACCACCCCAACAAACACCAATACTGGATGACGAAGTAATTTACGAATCAAACTTTTGTCTTGATTGCCAAATACTGCCGGCAGCAAAAAGAAGAACGCAGTAAGCCCATAACCTAAACTCCACGCTAACCGTTGGCTCGAACTTAGACGGGTATAGCCAACCGGTAGACCAACTTGTGTCGATACCACCCAAAAGCACAAAGCGGCAATTGCCCAACAAGCCCACGGATGGCGGCCGACTATCTCACCCCAGGCGATGCGAGTTTTACCCGCTTCTCGACCTGCACTCACCACGGCGAGCAACATTCCTAAAGCAAACTGATCAAAGAAAGCTGGGAGCCAAGAAATTTCTACTGCGTTTCCAGGATCGAAAGAGAGAACGAGCATTCGATAAGCAATTCCGACCAAGAACAAGACGACCAACCCAGCTAGTTCCATTACCACGATGTTCTTAGTTTTTCTTGTTAACCCTCGCAAGAGAAAAGCCCAAAGGGGAAGAAAAATATAAAAAGAGACTTCAACGCACAGTATCCAGGCTTGCTGAATACCACCGTAAGCCGTCTTGGCAAAATACTGTTGGAAAAGACCGAAGTAGGCGACAAACTCTCCCACGCTATTTATTTGATGTTTTGGCCCGGGTTGTCTAAAAATCCACACCACGGCGATGAGTGCAACCCAGTAGGCCGGATAAATACGCAAAAAGCGACCGACAAAATAACGTTTCAAACTGGGACTTGCGTGCCCGTTCAGGCGGGCTAATACAAACGGTCGGTAAAGAAGAAAACCTGATATCAAAAAGAAAACCGATACCCCGACATCAAGGCGAACCAAGTACTGACCGACAGCGTGATTGCGAAAGATAAACCCACTAATCACCGAAGCGTGCAGAACCAATACCGCTATTGCCGCTAAGGCTCGATAGCCGTCGAGGGTAGGGGAAAAGGCTTTCTTCGGTGAATTGGTCATAACGAATTTGATCTAGTAGTGGGGAAAAGATTTTTCCCGCGCAGAACTGGGCGCTCGACCAAGTAATAACTCAAGGTTGCGATACCAATAGTGAGTGAACCGGCAATCACTATGACCGGGAAAAATGATCCCTGAAATTCAACTGTTTGACCCAGCCAATTTTCTCGAACGTAACCAATTACGGCTTGATGCCAAAGGTAGATGCCGTAAGAAATTAAACCCACGTAGGCAATCGGAGTCCAAACTAAAAAACGGCGAATCCAGCCTCGCCCCGATTCACCAAATACTGCCGGCAAAAGCAGAAAAAATGCCATTAACCCGTAGAGGAACTGGCGCAAAAAGTATTGTGAGCCGGTCAAGGGAACTAGATTTCTTGGTAGCCCTGCGTTCATACTTGAAAACCAGTAAGTGGCCGCGGCCAAACTCCACCACAGCCACGGAACTTGAGCAACCCAATGGATAAACCTAGGGGTTGACCCTCGATGGGCGACCCAAGCGCTCACTAAAGCAAGCAGCATCCCCATCGCGAAAAGATCCAAGTTATTCGGTAGCCAATATTGGGTTGCTAGAGCTGAAAATGGCGCTGGTCCTTGAGGTCGAGGAAGGCCGGCGCCGTAGCGCACCCAAAATGGGTCGTAAGCCCACCACGCGAGACGCCACCCGACGCACACCGCCACCAATGCCATGAGGCCATAAGCTTCGACTCGCATTTTTCGTTTTGGCTGCCGACGAGCAATAGTTCGAATCACAAATGCATAAAGGGGCAAAAAAAGGTAAAAACTTATTTCGGTCGCCAAACTCCAAGCTTGATTGACTCCATAAAAATATCTAGTTGTGTCATAAATCTGAGTGAGTCCAAAATAAGTGACGAAATCACCCGCAGTGTTGAAGCCCCCGCGACCAAAACCAAAAACTAGATAGATCCCGATTAAAGCCACCCAATAGCCAGGAAAAATTCTTAACCCTCGCCGCCACCAAAATGCCCCTACTGCGGGGGAGACTCGACCCGAAAGATGACGTTCTACGAACGGGCGATAAATTAAAAACCCAGAGATTAAAAAGAAAATCGAAACTCCAGCATCACCGTGAGCCAGTAATTCTCCAAAGCGACCATTAATTCCGTATCCGGTTTGGAATCCGGCGTGATGCAATACGACTGCTCCTGCAGCCAAGGCCCGCAGTCCATCGAAACCAGAAAAATGCCGGTGGCGCTCGGGGCCGGGCTGGTTGAGATCAGCCGGGTGGTCGCGGGCGGGCGCAGACCTAACGGCATCGTCCATTAGCGCGATTCTACGAGAGTTTGCTGGTCGCCCAAGGACTTATCACAAGGGGAGGCGATAGATGAACCGTTATCAGGGTATGACTCAACCAGTTCGAATATCGGCCTAGAGTCATTAGCCAAGTGCACCAAAGTTCGCCTTTCGATCAGCTAAGGAGCCGGGTTCTTGCGGACGCTTGTAGTAATGCCGACCTACTGCGAAGCAGAAAACGTGGCCGAGATGTTGCGAAAAATTCGTGTCGCGGCACCGGAAGTGGACATTTTGGTGGTTGATGACACCAGCCCAGACGGAACTGCCGAAATCGTTCAAACGGTCAGTAAAGAACTAGGAAATATTGACTTGCTCCTCCGCCCAATCAAGCAAGGACTAGGAGAAGCGTATCGAGCGGGCTTTGCGGTTGGGATTGAGCGGGGTTACGAACGACTCATCCAAATAGACGCCGACCTTTCGCATGACCCAGTAGTCATAACAAGTTTGTTGGCCGCGCTAGACGAGGGGGCAGATATGGCCATTGGCTCTCGTTACGTACCAGGTGGCTCGATACCCCACTGGCCATGGTTCC
>SHUY01000078.1 GCA_009694435.1 Acidimicrobiia bacterium
TCACCACCGTGGTAACCCCATGCCAAATAGACGGGGTTAGCAACGGATCCCAAGTGACTTGGCCGTCGTAATGGGTGTGAATGTCGACAAAGCCCGGGGTAACGATCAAATCAGTAGCGTCAATTTCTCTATCCCCCGCTACTTCGACTACGCCAACTTTAGTGATTCGTCCGTTATCGATGGCCACATCGGCGGCTCGAGGAGCATCACCAGTTCCGTCTACTACTAAACCAGAGCGAATCACTAGATCGTGCATGGACATCTCCTCACTAGATGTTTAAATCTCAGTAAGACCCGATGGTAACGGGTTATCAACCCGTCCGACAGGCCTCGGTTTAATCAAAGTTAACCGAAGAAGGCAATCTGCGACTTTTAAGTGATTGGTAACGCTGATCAATGAAATCTGGGTAAGAATCGCTGGTCGTAATCCAAAAATCACCCGCAGCCACGGCCGCGAATACTGTATCGACCACACTGTCGGGCGAGTTCGCCCCTCTAGACACCATTTCTTGCAAAGCGGCGGTCACCAAACGGTGGTCTTCAGCTTCAGCATCGCCCAAATCAGTGGGCCGGTTGCGATCAGAATCAGCAATCTGGGTATCTACTGAACCAGGAACCAGACACGAGACCTGAATCGGTGCCGCTTGAGCCGCGAGATCATGAGCCAAACATTCGGCCAAAGCGGCTGCACCGAACTTAGAGACCACGTACGGGCTGGAATACGGAACCGTTATAAGTCCGGCCAGCGACGAGGTGATAACAACATGACCCGCGTCACCTTGTTTGAGCATGCGAGGAATAAATGATCGTACGGCGTTAATTGGGCCCCAAAGATTTACCCCTAGCACCCATTCCCAGTCAGCTTTACTGCGCTGCCAAGCGACTCCGGCTTGGAACACGCCCGCGTTAATAAACAGTCGATGAACTGCTCCAAAGCGATCAAATGTGCGAGCGGCGAGAGCGTCAACTGCTTCATCGTCGCTTACATCGGTTTGCACCGCCAATACTTGCGCTCCCGCCCTCACTAGTTCAGATTCGACTTTAACTAGCGGGACAGATTCAACGTCAGATATAACAACCGCCATTGATTCTTGTGCACAACGATGAGCAAGGGCACGGCCAATGCCGCTAGCAGCACCAGTAATTACTGCGACTGAACCAGAGAGATCATTAGTCATCGCCGAGGAGCAAAGCATGCTCGGATGTCGGGGACGAATAGTTCCGGAACTTCAAAAGCGGCAAAATGACCGCCTCGGTCCATATCGGCAAAATGCGCTAGCGGATACTGCATCTCGGCCCAACGCTCGGAAGTCTGCATTATCTCTTCGGGATAGCGGGTGTAGCCCACCGGGACAGTAACGGGGGTAAAGATATCAATGGTCCCGTCTTTTAGCCCACGATCGAATTCGTAGTACATACGAGCCGAGGAATGCGCGGTAGCAGTTACCCAGTAGACCATTAGATTGTCAAGCAATTGATCTTTAGTGAACGAAGCCTCTATATCGCCATCACAATCAGACCAAGTGCGAAATTTTTCGATCACCCACGCAGCCAAACCGGCAGGTGAATCATCAAGCCCGTAGCCCACTGTTTGTGGTTTAGTACTTTGTTCTTTGAAATATCCGGAATCGTTTTCGTTGTAAGACTGCATGCGACTCAAACACGCTTCTTCGTCAGGAGTGCGGTCTTCAGTCATCGGGATAGGGGGAACCATATTTATATGTATTCCTACGCAATGCTCTGGATCAGCTAGCGCTACTTGAGTAGTGACAAACGATCCCCAATCGCCACCTTGAGCAACGTAGCGTTCGTAGCCCAGTTCTTTCATTAACGTTTTCCACGCCCGCGCGACGCGGCCCGGATGCCAACCTCGTGCTCGCGTTGGTCCAGAAAATCCGTAACCAGGAAGACTGGGGATCACTACATGAAACGCGTCATTAGGATTTCCACCGTGATTGACCGGATCGGTAAGGGGGCCAATTACGTCAAGAAACTCCACAAAAGAACCGGGCCAGCCGTGAGTCAACAACAGCGGCAAGGCTTCGGCTTCCGGAGAACGCACGTGAAGGAAATGAATCTGAGTTCCATCAATCTCGGTAACGAACTGGTCAAATGAATTCATTCGCTCTTCGCTTGCCCGCCAGTTGTATTCGTGAAGCCAATAATTAACTAGTTCTTGTAAATATTCGAGTTCGGTACCGTAATCCCACTCTGCGTCGGGCAGTTGCTCGGGGAATCGAGTGCGCGAAAGCCGGTCTTGAAGATCGGCCAAGGTGCTATCAGCGACTTCAATACGAAATGGCTTCATTACGATACTGGTTCGTATTCCATAACAAACCCAGTAGATAAAGGAGTTCGTTTTTTATAGAACGGCTCAAGTTCACTAGCAACATTGTCGGGAGTCCATTTGTCGTCGACAGAAAACTCTTCGTCGATAGCTGGTCCAGCCACCACCGTTATTTTGCGGCCGTAGACGATGAATAACTGACCACTGATTTCTGCGGCCTGAGGTGAAGCCAAGAAAGTTACCAATGGAGAAACGTTTTCGACCGAAAAAATTTCGAATCCGTCATCGGTGGCATCGAAGCCACCCAAACTCTCGGTCATTTGGGTGCGGGCCCGAGGAGCGATTGCATTGGCGTTTACGCCGTAAGCCCGGAGTCCTTGAGCTACCGCCAACGTCAACTGTAAAATGCCACCTTTAGCCGACGCGTAATTAGGTTGACCGGCACTACCAAGTAGACCTGCTTCCGAAGAAGTATTAATAACTCGAGCGTTAACTGGAGCGCTGGTTTCTTTAGATTTGTTTCGCCAGTATTCGCTGGCGTGGCGCAATGTGCAGAAATGACCTTTAAGATGAACTCGGATTACTAGATCCCATTCTTCTTCACTCATATTAAATATCATTCGGTCACGTAAGACTCCTGCGTTATTAACCAAAATATCAAGACTTCCGAAAGTGTCGACCGCTTGGTGCACTAGTGCTTGCGCGCTATTCCAATCCGCAACATCTCCCGAATGAACAACTGCGTCGCCACCCGCTTCACGAATTTCGGCCGCCACTTTTTCCGCCGGATTTTCGCTCCCGCCGGGAGAAAAGTCGTTGACAACAACCTTTACCCCTTGGCGCGCCAGCTCCAACGCTTCAGCTCGACCCAGCCCTTGGCCGGCTCCGGTAACGATTGCCACTTTTCCGTCCATTCCGTTAAGCACAAAAACACCTTTCCTGGTTGGGAACAGTTATTACTGACTCGCGAATCGGCTAGATCGATTAGTGAACCAGAGTATGTTCTAGCCGATGACCTCGGCTAGGCGCACAGCGTTGGTAACCGGTGCTAGCCGGGGGATCGGGAAAGCCACCGCTATCGCTCTCGCTACGAATGGGTTTGATGTCGCCATAACCGCCCGCACCGTACACGAGGGAGAGGGGGTAGATGATTCTGACGACCAGGGTCGCTTAGTTCCCGGCAGCCTCGAAAGCACCGCGTCCGAGATCACTAGCCGAGGAGGCAAGGCTCTGATTATAGAAATGGATCTGCTCGATCGCGCTTCTTTGCTAGCCGCGGTGTCGACCACCTTGAATTCTTGGAATCACATTGATTTGTTAGTAAACAACGCGGTTCACACTGGGCCGGGAAGTATGACCACATTTGGCAATACCAGTATCGAAATGATTGAAACCAAATTGGCGGCTAATGCAGTTGCGCCGGTGGTGCTAATCAAAGCAGTGTTGCCGGGAATGCTTGAGCGAGACACCGGAACCATTATTAACATCACTTCGGCCGTAGCAATGACTGACCCGCCCGCGCCCTCTGGGCAAGGGGGCTGGGGCTCGGCTTACGCAATGTCAAAAGGCGCTTTTCATCGACTGGCCGGAATATTGGCGGTGGAATACCCCGCCTTGCGATTTTTTAATGTTGAGCCTGGGTATGTAGTTACCGAGCGAATGGAAGTTAACGCCGAACGCCTTGGGCTTAAGGGAAAATATCCTGGAGCGCCACCATCAGTGCCCGCATCAGTTGTTGCTTGGTGCGCTACCGCCCCTGAAGCAAATAGCCTTAACGGGAAAACTGTCTCCGCTCAGCGAGTTGCTCGAGAACAGGATTTGCATCCCCCCTGGAATCGATCCTGAATTGCTGACGCAATTACTTAGAGGCTGCCCGTTCGTGCGAACGCGACCATGTCGGCATAAACCTTAAGCACTTTGCCCGAATAATTGCGATCAGTAGCCCAGTTACCACTACCCATATCAGTCCAAGTTGGTGCCCATCCTTTAGCGAAGAAAGTGTCGAATTTACGGGCGGCGCTTACTGGATCGGCGCTGTACCAATAAGGTGAGGGGGGGTGGGCCAAATTGGCCGCCCGAGAAGTTTTGTCCGCATAGTTTTTGAGATGTTGCACCTGAGCGCGCACTCCGTCGCGGGGAGTGGGAAAACGAGTTCCGTAAGCACAACTATCGCACCAGCCCAAGCCAGCAAAATTATTATCGGGGGCCGAAGCAAAACCTCCAGTCTCAATAACCGACTGGGCGAAAGCCAAATCTGCTCGCAGTCCTTCGGAGGTTCCTTCCGAAACATAAATCGCGGCAAGGTCTTCGATAGAGGTTTGCAAGTTCGTTCTATATTTTTTAGCTCTAACCCACGCGGCCATTTGGGCGGCAGTCAATATAGTGGGCCCCAACATTGGTTCACCGCGAGCTCGAAGTGCGCCTAGGGCTTGAGCGCGCTCAAGAGCAGCGTTAGCGGCTGCAACTCGACGATCTAATTCGACCTGCTGAGCAGCAAGGCTGGCCTCGAGTTGAACTAGTTCGGCCTGCTGAGCGGCCAGAGTTGATTTCTCTACCGCTAATTGCCGCTCAGCCTCACTAAGTTGCACCAGCACACCCCCGATTTTTTTAACGGTCGCGTTGTCTTGTCGAGCGGCCGCATCAGCCAAAATACGCCGGCGAACTGCTTTAAGCGAAGGGGTAAAAGCAATTGGTCCGTATAATGCGGCCGGTCCCCCAATAGAATAGAGCGCTACGGCGCGAGTCTCGAGCACGCGGCGCAACTCTTCTATCTGAGATTTAAGCGCGGGAATTTGAATCGCTAATTCCGCAACTCGGGCTTCGACCGCCACTACTCGGGCTTCGACCGCTTGGCGCTGGGCGGCGGCGGACTCGAGCCGAGCGGACGCAGCGTGGGCTTGGGCTCGAGTAGAGGCGACCTGGTCTTGAGCCTTAGAAATTTCAGCGTCGAAAGGGTCGGACTGAGCCGATGTCGGAGTCAGTGGCGTTGCCAACAAAGCGACGAGAATGAAAACGGGCGCGGCAAGCCAACGGGGACGAAAAGGCATACCGCAATCTTAGACAACACCAGCCCCATCAACAACGTCGTTTAGGCTTCCTTGATGACCACCAACCCGGGCTCGTTTGGAGTGTGGACAGGTGTTCTCGACCAACAGCCTGCGGCCAAAGCCCAAGACCTGGCAGCCGAGTTAGAAGCAATGGGATGGGGGGCGATCTGGTTCCCAGAAGTAATCGGGCGCGATGCGCTAGTAAATGCGGCTCTGCTTTTAACCGGAACCGAAAAAATAGTTCTTGCCACTGGCATTGCCAATATTTACGCGCGTGACGCAATGGCTATGCGGGCGGGATGGAGCACTCTAAGCGAAGCGTTTCCGAGTCGCTTTATTCTGGGCCTTGGCGTTAGTCATCAACCAGCAGTTGAAGGGTTCAGGGGTCACGAATACAAACCGCCATTGACGATGATGCGTTCGTACCTTGAACAGATGGACGCAGCTCTTTATTTTGCCGCTCAACCAACCGAGCCGCCGATGCGGGTATTGGCCGCTCTAGGCCCCAAGATGCTTGAACTCGCGCGCGATAAAACTCAAGGAGCGCATCCCTACTTAGCAACCCCCGAACACACCGAGATAGCAAGAACAATTCTCGGCGATGACCCCTTACTTGCACCTGAGCAAATGGTAGTAATCGAAACGGACCCAAGCGATGCGCGCGAACAGGCCCGCCAAGCGCTCGCCATTTATCTTCCGGGGCTTCCTAACTACGCCAACAACTTACGCCGGCTTGGGTTCAGCGAAGAAGACCTAACCGCTCCCTTGAGCGATCATCTTGTCGATTCGATAGTCGCATGGGGTGACATAGACACCGTGGTGGCGCGCGTACAGGCTCATAAGGACGCGGGAGCTGATCATGTTTGCGTTCAAGTGCTCGGTGGCGATGTAGACGCTTTAATGCGCGATTATCAATTACTCGCCTCAGCGCTCTTATAAAGACTCAGAGGGCGAGAGTATTTCGACTCCGGTCGAACTTGCGACCACCAAAAACTGAGTTAAGCCTAAAAATAAACCGTGCTCCACTATTCCGGCATGAGCCTCAAGTACTCCGGCCAGAGAAAAAACATCCTCAATGGCCCCGGTGTGACAATCGAAAATCACATTACCCTGATCGGTACGAAAAGGTTCGCCGGTTTCGGTAACCCGCAAAGTGGGCTCCCCCGCTACTAACGCTAAAAATTCTCGGGTGGTGGCAAGCCCAAACTCCACTACTTCTACGGGAAGTTTGAAGTTGGTACCCAAAAGTGGAGAGCGCTTCGATTCATCGACCACGATAACTTCGGTGGCCGTTGTTTGCGCGACCAGTTTTTCTCGCAATAATGCCCCGCCGCCGCCTTTAATTAAATTGAGGTCAGAGTCAACCTCATCGGCGCCATCGATAGTCACATCTATGTCCCATACAACCGAATCATCGAGCAGTGGCACTCCCGCTTTAATAGCGGCGGCTTGAGTGCTCTTAGCGGTCGGAACGCCAACTACATCGGACAATTCACCCGATTTGAGCAACTCGCCGATACGCATAGTGGCATGAATAGCGGTGCTGCCAGTTCCTAGCCCAACGATCATTGACGACTGGACGAAGTCTTCTACTGCCCGATACGCGGCCGCTTGTTTTTGAGCATCAACATCAGCGAGATCCATCGAGGCGACGTGTTTCGGTAGGTAGTTACAACTACTAGTCGAACGGAAGTCGCAACATTCGAATCGCGTTGCCACGAATCAACTTATAGACCGTCTCGTCGTCAAGATGCTTGAGATGACGCTCAGCCATACTCTTTGATTCGGGCCAAGTTGAGTCGCTGTGAGGGTAATCGGTCTCGAAAGCAACGTTGTCGACTCCCACTCGATCAAGTGATTCCAAACCGTGTTCGTCATCAAAGAAGCATCCGAAGACGTGTTCGTAGTAAGACTCGCTCGGTGGTCGAGTTACTTTGTCGGCCACTCCCCCCCAACCCCGGTTCTCCATCCAGACTTTGTCAGCTCGTTCGATTACGTAAGGGATCCATCCAATTTGACCTTCGGAATAGGCCACTTCAAGTTTGGGAATACGCTCAAAAGTTCCCGACATAAGAAAATCGGTAAGCGACATAGCGGCGTTCATGTAAGTAAGGGTAGATCCGACCGCAGGCGGAGCATCGGATGAAGTGGACGGCATTTTTGACGACGAGCCGATATGCATTGAGACCACAGTTTCGGTTTCGGCGCACGCCTGAAAAAATGGATCCCAGTAATGATCGGCATCATGAATAGAAGGCAAACCTAGAAATGCTGGTATCTCGGAGAAACAAACCGCGTGTCCACCGCGAGCGGCGTTGCGACGAACTTCTTGGGCCGCCAGCTCGGCGTCCCACAGTTGAATAATAGGAAGAGGGATTAAACGATTGTCAGTTCCCGCACACCATTCTTCGAACATCCAATCGTTGTAAGCCTTAACGCAGAGGTCAGCCAAAACTTTGTCCTCGCGTTCAAGAAATGTTTGCCCACAAAAGCGAGGAAACGTTGGAAAACATAACGATGCTTCAGTCCAGTTCGCGTCCATATCTTCTAAACGGGCTTTAGAGTCATAACAGCCTGGGCGCATGTCATCGAAAGTGATAGGTGAGATTGTTACTTCGTCGCGCGGGTAACCGGCCGCGGCCATAACTCGAGTCATTGGGTAACGCAGGTCGTCGTAGTGCCACCAATCACACCAGTCGCCATCTTCGTCGGGCCCAGCAGCGCGGTGAGAGAAAACTCCACCGACAAAAGTCATCTCAGCGATTTTTTCTCGCACGACTCGGGGCCCGATATCGGCGTACTTAGTCGGAAGCCGCGAGGTCCAGACATCAGGAGGCTCGACTACGTGGTCGTCAACGGAAATGATTTTAGGAAACTCAGCCATGGGATTAGCATACGCGCCGACTTGAGTTTTGGCGACCCCGCTCGATGCGGCCAGTTCAAGGCTTAATCAGCCAGCAACTAAAGGCGAGGCAGTACTTCCATTAGCAGGTCATTGATTTCATGAGCGCAGGCGGAAAAAACCTCTAAGTCACCACCCGCAGGATCGATCACATCCTCCCAAGGCTCGAGAACGACATCCATCAGACCCAACGCTGATATTCGTTCACGAAGATCGCTCGGATCGGCGGCCAAATCACGCTCAAGTCGCTTAAGAGTAACGGTGCGTTCGGCGGCTTCGGGGTGAACTCGGCGCATGTAATTAACGTGCTCTCCGGCCATTGCCACCACCAAATCAGCCCGCTGGGCGTCTTCTGGGCGCAACTGGTAACTACGGTGACCATCGGGGCTAAGCCCAATAGTCGCTAAAGCGTCACGGGTGCGCCAACTTACGGGCATCCCTTCAATGACATGGGTTCCGGCGGTTACGACTTCAACATCTACATCATGAGCCCGAGTTATTACGCCTCCCATTACTGAACGGGCAGCGTT
>SHUY01000079.1 GCA_009694435.1 Acidimicrobiia bacterium
ATTCGCTCAATTACGGGCTGAGGTCATGGAGACGCCGATCAAAAAAGTGCCGGAGACTAAGGCCGAGCCGACGAAACTGGATTCGGCGGTTAAGGCTTCGCGCCCGGTTATGACTCCTCCCGCCCCGCCGGCGCAAAAACTAACCCCGCCGACGAAGCCCGCTCCTCCCGCCCCGCCGGCGCAAAAACTAACCCCGCCGACGAAGCCCGCTCCTCCCGCCCCGCCGGCGCAAAAACTAACCCCGCCGACGAAGCCCACTCCTCCCGCCAAATCTTTGCCCGTGGGAAGTGTCGCATCGATTCGTAGTCGTCGTGACGCAGTAATAGCCGAAGTGACGCCCGATCTACTTAAACGCGCGCGCCGGATGCTGCGCGACCAAGAGAATCTTCTCCTCGATGCGGTCCGGCGCTCCCGAGGCCGCTACGAGTCGTCTCGCTTGCTCCCTGATCGTGCTCACGAAGGGGTTGCGTGGTCCAACTTGCTGACGCCAATGGTTAATACCGTTTATCTTGAGGGTCGAATGGCAGTAGGTAAAAAAAATAGGATTACTGAAATGCCGGAAAGATTGCTAGTTGAATTTAGTGAATCTTTTTCTGCACCGTTGCGAGAACGGCTAGTTGGCACAATTAGATCTACGGTTAGTGAAGGACCTTACGAATCGAACGCTGAACTTACGCGCGTCATGGGAGCTGCTCTAGGAGCAAGATTTCGTGAATGGCGAGGTAGTGATCTCGAAGACCATACGGCTTACGTATTGGCTGCGGTGTACACGCGGGGTTGCTACGACGCTGCCGGATCGGGAGTGTGCCTGAAATGGGTAGCCGATGAGACGGGTCGGTGCCCTGATGCCGACGACAATGCCTTAGAACCAACGATTAAAGGCCACGCGTTCCCTACGGGGCAGAAGTATCCTCCCGCCCATCCGGGTTGCCGGTGTTTCGTTATTCCTGACGGGGAATCAAAAAGCGTGCCTGAGGGTAAGTCGTTACCAGCCAACGCCTAGGCTTCGTAGCGTGCGAGTTTCGAGCGAGGAACGAAAACCAATGAGGTTCCGGCGGGGGCTAATAATCTTGGCCGCAGTAGCACTCGTACTGCTTTTTAGCCTGCGCGGATTAGCCAGTTTTTACGTTAATTTCTTGTGGTTCGATTCAATTGCTCAGGCCAGCACTTGGCGAGGGCTATTAGCGGCCAAGATCGTTCCCGCGCTGGTATTCACCATCGGCTTTTTTGTCATTATGTGGGTGAATTTGCTAGTGGCCGACCGCTTGGCGCCCCCGTTACGAAAAATGCGAGCCCCTACCTCTGAAGACGAATTAGTCAGTCGCTACCAAGAGATCACTGCTCGTTATCGTGGCCGCATCCGTGTGGGGGTGTCGCTGTTTTTCGCCCTCATCGCCGGCTTAGGCGTTTCCGCTCAGTGGAAGCAATGGATTTTATTTACTAACTCGGTTGATTTTGGCACCAAAGATCCAGAGTTTGGGCTTGATATTGGTTTTTATGTATTCAAGTTGCCTTTCATTAACTTTTTGATTGATTGGTTGTTCGCGGGCTTCGTCATAGTTTTGTTAGTAACGGCAGTTGCCCACTACCTAAACGGTGGTATTCGTTTCCAGAATGCTACGCAACGCGTCAGCCCTCAAGTTAAAGCTCACCTTTCCGTAATTGTGGCGATGATGGCGTTAATCAGAAGCGTCGGCTACTTTTTCGATCGCTTTGAGCTCAGTTTCTCTAGTCGGGGTGTAGTTGATGGAGCGACTTATACCGATGTAAAGGCGCAGTTGCCGGCGCTCAATTTTTTGATTTTCGTTTCAATAATTGCCGCGATTCTTTTGGTGTGGAATATCTGGCGTCGAGGCTGGGTGCTACCAATAATCGCAGTTGGACTATGGGCATTTATCGCCATTGTGTTGGGGACTATTTACCCGACCGCGATCCAGAAATTCGTGGTTGAGCCCAACGAATTTTCCCAAGAGAGACCTTATATACGAAGGAATATAAAAGCCACGCGCGACGCGTTTAAATTATCAACGGTCGATTCTAAAGATTTTAATTTCACTCAAGATTTGTCACCGGCAGTAGTGGAAGCCAATTTGCCCACTATCAATAATGCTCGGCTCTGGGATCCAGGAATCATTCGCTCTACTTACCAGACTCTGCAAGCGTTGCAGACTTATTACCAAATCAACGATGTCGATGTTGATCGCTACGATATAAACGGCCAAATAACTCAGTTGATGATCGCAGCGCGCGAATTAAATAGCGCAGGTTTGCCGAGTTCATCGTGGGTTAATGATCACTTGGTTTATACCCACGGGTACGGCGGTACTGCTTCTCCCAGCAATGTGGCCGAGGCCGATGGATCGCCTAAATTTGTATTAAGTGATGTCCCCGCTCAAGGCAAAAACCTTCCTCTTTCTAAAAAAGGTGCTCAGATCTACTTCGGAGAGAGTCTTGACGGGTTCATAATCACTGGCGCGAAAAATAATGAGTTCAATTACGCCCGCAAAGGAGGGGCAGACGCCCCAACTCGCTACCGCGGGAGTGATGGAATACCGCTCTCTAACTTTGTTCGCCGGGCTGCGTTTGCATTAACACTTACTGATTTCAATATTATGATTTCTGGGCAGCTCAACAGTGCTTCGAAAATCCATGTGCGACGCGACATCAAAGACCGAGTTAAAGAACTAGCTCCTTTTCTTGAGTTTGATTCTGATCCGTACCCCGTTATTTCTAATGGCCGCACGACCTGGGTCATTGACGGTTATACGACTTCTGATCAGTACCCCAATAGTCAAACTTATTCTGGCTCTGGCGGATTAAGTGGCAGTTACAACTATGTCCGCAACTCAGTAAAGGCTACGGTCGATGCTTACACTGGGAAAGTCAAGTTTTTTGTCATTGACTCCAAAGATCCGATAATACAGTCTTACCAAAAGGCTTTCCCCAAACTTTTTACGGCGTTTGATCAAATGCCAACTGGTCTAAAAGACCATCTCCGCTACCCCGAAGAAATTTTCAAACTCCAGTCAGACGTTTTTTCTAAGTACCACGTAAACGAATCTCGGCGTTTTTATACTGGCAACGAGCGCTGGTTGTTGTCGCCCGACCCAAACTCGGTATTCGGTATCGTTCCAACGAGTTCGCGTTCTTCTAACTCAGGGCGCTCACCCGAAATATCACCTACCACTAAACGCCAAGATCCTTATTATCTTTATATTCGTTTACCTGGTGATGCTCGAGAGAGTTTTTTGATTCTGCAACCGTTTGTTCCGGTATCGCGTGACAATCAACAAACTCGACTGGTCTCGTTCATGACGGCTAAATCTGACACAAGCGATTATGGTCGGTTAGAGGCATTCGTCATGCCCCAAGGCGAGCAGATTTTAGGCCCAGTACAGGTGGCGGCGAATATAAATAAAGATACTGAAATCTCGCGCGAAATAACGCTGCTTGACCAAAGAGGATCTCGAGTTATTAGTGGAAACGTTCAGCTAATTCCAGTGGGGACATCGATCGTTTACGTGCAGCCCATATTCACGATCGCCGCTCAAGGGCCCAACCCGTTCCCGCAGTTTCAATTCGTAGCGGTATTAGTACAAGGCAAAGCTCCGGTGAAGGCTGAAACCGTGAACGAGGCATTAGTAAAACTTTTTGGAACTTTCGGGACTCCCGAAGTACCAACCACCCCGAGCACGCCAACCACCCCGAGCACGCCAACCGACGCTACGATCTCGGGCTTACTCACCCAGGCCACGGAAAAATTCAATGCGGCTAACGAGGCTTTACGAGCGGGCGATCTCGGTACTTACCAGCAGCTGGTGGGTGAGGCTCGCGACCTGATCGCGCAAGCCCAAGCACTGCTTGAGCAAACTTCGACGGTGGCCTCTCGGCGTTAGCCCATTACGGATCGTACGGTCCGAGTTGGAAATGCCCTCTATAATTGCTACTATCTGCGTAGGGGAAATACCTCCCCACCCTTACTGGGCCTAGAGGACGAAAGGAGAGCCGCATGGCGTCGGGAATCGACCTTGGTGGCTACGACCTCGGATGGCACGACACTACTGATAACTATGTTTACGCGCCCAAAAAAGGCCTTAACGAAGCCACGGTGCGCGACATCTCGGGACAAAAAGAAGAACCCGAATGGATGACTCAATTTCGCCTCGACGCCTTGGCTCGTTTTGAGCGCAAGCCGATGCTCGACTGGTTTGCGGTCAACATGCCCGACATTGATTTTGACGATATCTATTACTACCTAAAACCCAACGAAGGGCAAGTATCTGATTGGGACATGCTACCCGAAGATCAAAAAGCCACTTACGAAAAACTCGGAATTCCTGAAGCCGAAGGCAAATTTTTGGCCGGTGTAACTGCACAGTACGAATCAGAAGTTGTTTACCATAAAAACCGAGAAGACCTTGAGCAACTAGGCGTTTTGTTTATGAGCATGGATCAGGCACTTAAAGAGCGTCCTGATTTAGTGCGCGAAAACTTTGGCACGGTTATTCCTCCCGGCGATAATAAATTTGCTGCACTTAATTCTGCAGTTTGGAGTGGGGGATCATTCATTTATGTTCCTCCGGGAGTGCATGTAGATATGCCGCTGCAGGCATATTTCCGCATCAATGCAGAAAATGCGGGGCAATTTGAACGCACGATGATCATTGCCGACGAAGGCTCGTCGGTGCATTACGTTGAAGGATGCTCGGCGCCAGTTTATTCGACCGACTCTTTGCATTCAGCGGTAGTGGAGTTAATCGCTAAGCCAGGGGCGCGCATTCGTTACACCACTATTCAGAACTGGTCACCCAATGTTTATAACCTTGTAACTAAGCGAGGGCGGGCAGAAACTGAATCCACGGTGGAGTGGATTGACGGAAACTTGGGATCAAAATTGACTATGAAGTATCCCGCAGTAGTACTGACGGGTCCGAAAGCTCACGGCGAAGTACTTTCGGTGGCCTACGCGGGGGCGGGACAACATCAAGATGCAGGCGCCAAAATGACTCACGCGGCACCAGAAACCACTTCCGTTATTGATTCTAAGTCGATTTCTAAAGATGGTGGCCGGACTACTTACCGAGGTTTAGTGCGAGTAGAAGAAGGCGCTCATTCGGTTAAGAGCCATGTTCGCTGTGACGCACTTATCCTTGACGACGAAAGCCGATCGGATACTTATCCTTACATGGAGATCAAGGAAAAAGACGCGCGCATCGGTCACGAAGCAACAGTCTCTAAGGTGGGTGACGACCAACTTTTTTATCTAATGGCGAGAGGGCTTGATGAAAAGCAAGCCACCGCGATGATCGTGAACGGATTCATTGAGCCAGTTACTAAAACTTTGCCGATGGAGTACGCCGTTGAGTTGACTCGATTAATCGAAATAAACATGGAAGGGTCGGTCGGCTGATCCAGCTTCCCCACCCTGTTAGCCGATGACGAATCCGTTTTCTCCTGCCGCCGCTCGGGCTATTTCTGGCCCCAGTTGGCTAGTTAAGCGCCGGGTAGACGCGGCGGAAAAGTTAGCCACGACCGCATGGCCATCAGCGACAGAAGAAATTTGGCGCTACAGCCGAGTCGACGACTTTGATCCGGAGCGCTATCACCCTGACCCTAGGCCCACCAAGCCTGAAACTGCTCCTGGGGGTGGGCCTTTTGCGGCTGAAGTCGGTGCCCGAGCGGGGCTGGTTGTAATCCACAACGGTCACGTTGTACATCGTGAACTTGACGACGCTTTGGCCGCTCAAGGTGTATGGCTGGGTGATATTGCTGACGCCGAAGAGAAAGCGCGTGAGCGTTTGGGCACCGTTACCGACTCTTCGTCTGACGCGTTCACTTTGCTTCATGACGGTTTTATGACCGGCGGGGCGTGCTTGCATGTGCCCGAGGGGGTTGTGATCGAGAAACCGGTAGTAGTGGTGCACTGGTCGGAGGGTGATGGGGCCGCGATTTTCCCCCACACGCTTTTGATTGCTGAACCGGGTTCTGAAGTTACTTTGGTCGAAAGGGCGGCTTCGGCATCGGCAGCAAAAGGAATGTTGGTTGATGCCGTAGTGGAGCTATTGGTTGATGATCGAGCCCATGTTCGTTACGTGGGAGTACAAGAACACGGCCCCCAGACTTGGCAGATTGCGTTACAACGAGCCCATTTAGGTCGCGAAGCGACCTTGCGCTCATCGGCGGTGGCCTTAGGGGGCGAGTACGCCCGTTTGCGAAGTGAATCAATTTTGTTAGGCGAAGGAGCCGAAAGCGATTTGCTCGCGGTCTACTTTGGCGATGGTGACCAGATGCTCGATTTTCGCACTCTTCAAGAACATCGTGCTCCCCGCACGCGTAGTGACTTGTTGTTTAAAGGTGCGGTTGAAGATAACGCCCGTTCGGTGTACTCGGGGCTAGTTCATCTTCTTCCTGATGCAGATAAGGCTAAGGCTTACCAAACTAATCGCAATCTCGTACTTACCGAGGGGGCGAGTGCAGAATCTATTCCCAATTTAATTATTGAAGCCAACGATGTGCAGTGTTCCCACGCCAGTACGGTCGGGCCCATTGATGAAGATCAGCTTTACTATCTTGAAACGAGAGGCATTCCTCCTGAAGATGCTGAGCGACTGATTATCCTCGGTTTCTTTGACGATGTTTTTGATCGACTACCGGTACCAGATCTGGTGGGATCGTTACGACGATCGGTGATTGACAAACTCGAACGGTGTACCGCGTGACTGAAGAAACGATTCGAGTTTGTGGAGTAAATGACATCGCTGATGGCGCCGCAAAGAGTTTTATGGTGACCGGTCGCCAAGTGGCCGTAGTGCGACTAGGTGATACGTATTACGCCATCGGCGACCGCTGTTCTCACGCTAATTTTTCGTTGGCCGAAGGAGAAGTTGATGCCAAGTATTGCTCACTAGAGTGCCCCCAGCACGGTTCTCGCTTTTCACTCACTACCGGCGTTCCCGCCACTCTTCCGGCCACTAAAGCAGTTCCAGTTTATTCGGTGCGAGTAGAGGGCGACGATGTGATGATTGCCAGTGAGCCGGTTTCATGAGCACGCTGGCAATAAAAAATCTTCACGCCTCGGTTGACGGTGCCGAAATTTTACGGGGTATTGATCTAGAGATTAACTCGGGTGAAGTCCATGCCCTTATGGGCCCGAATGGTTCGGGCAAGTCAACACTGTCGCATGTTCTCATGGGACGAAGTGACTACGAAGTAACTCAAGGGTCAGTAACTCTTGACGGAGTGGAGTTACTGGGTTTGCCTACTTGGCGACGAGCTGAGTTGGGTTTATTTCTAGTTATGCAGTATCCAGTTGAAGTTCCGGGAGTAACGGTGGGTGATTTAGTTACCGCCGCGCTAAAAGTACGCGGCGTGGCCACTAATGGTGTTGGTGACCTCGTAGCCGCTGAGGCTGGACGGCTCGGGGTACGAGATGAATTTCTGCGCCGGGGAGTTAACAATGAGTTCTCGGGGGGCGAGAAGAAACGGGTTGAAACTCTGCAACTCGCAGCCCTAGCCCCTCGGTTTGCCGTACTTGACGAGATCGATTCGGGACTTGATGTTGATGCTCTGCGCGATGTAGCCCGAAGGGTCGAGGAAATGACGAGTGAGAGCGATCTGGGAGTTTTGGCTATAACTCACTACGATCGTTTGCTCGGTGAACTCCATCCCGATTGGGTTCATATATTGCTTAACGGCCACATTGTGCGTACCGGAGGCCCAGAATTGGCTCAAGAGCTCGAGCGCACTGGTTATGAGGGGATAAACGACTCACCCAAGTAAGCGCGCCGCCGGTCTATGCGTCAGTACCACTGTGCCCCACTGAGGGCTCAAGTAGGGAAGAATGATTACTGACGCATGGAACCCAATAAAAGAACGCCCCAGTTTGTTGGACAAGCAGGTCAATCTGGTGTCGACGCGCCCGAAGACGAGCGCACGGCTCAACGAACGCAAGAGCGGGCCGAAGACGCCGTCTTGGTGGATCGAGTTCGCTCCAGCGATCCCGACGCATTTGGCTTGCTCTACGATCGCTGGTTCGTGCGAGTGCACGACTTGGCTTTCCGGATTACTCGCGACGAAGCGGCCGCCGCCGATGTCGCCCAAGACGCGTTTTTACGCGCTTGGCAAAACTTGGCCACCCTCGAAGACCCACTCGCTTTTGGCGGCTGGTTGTTGCGGATTGCTCGTAACCGCGCTCTTGATCGACAGCGACGGGAAAAACGGTCGCTGGTGGTTGATGATGAAGGATTCACGATGATCGAAGCAACCGGTGCGGGCTCGGCTCTGGCTCCCGCGGGTTTCAGCGCGGAAGAACGCCTAGGCGCAGTTGCCAACCCGGCTCAGATTGCTGAAGACAACGAGTTGTCGGCTTTGCTGTGGGAATCGGCGCGCGCCTTGCCCGAGCGTGACCAAGAAGTACTTGATTTAGGCTTACGACACGAAATGAGCCCGGCGGATA
>SHUY01000080.1 GCA_009694435.1 Acidimicrobiia bacterium
CATCTTGACCTATTCGAGCGATTGACGCCTGATAGCCGACCCACCTCACCCCGTCTATTTGCGGTACTTTTAATTCTCTTGACCTCTTCGCTAGTAGCAGTAAAGACTTAATGGAATTCAACCTCGCCGACCTCTTTGAGATAGCGGTTGATGCCGTGCCCGAACGCACCGCCTTGATTGCCGGTGATGAACGTCGTACTTATCATGAACTCAATGACCGAGCTAACCGACTGGCCCATCATTTGCTCGATCCAAACTCAGGACTAGCACTAAAGACGGGAGAAGCCGTTGCCATCTATTCGTGGAATCGAGCCGAATGGTTAGAAGCAGAAATAGCAATTTATAAAGCTCGCGGGGTGGTAATAAATATCAACTACCGCTATGTGATTGAAGAGCTTCGTTACATGCTTGAAAACTCTGACGCGGTGGCAGTTATATTTGAACGCACTTTTGCTCCTTTGTTGGCGGAAATTTATCAAGATTGTCCCAAAGTGCGGCACTTTATTGTGATTGATGACAAATCGTCAGATTCTGATGCCAAAATAGCAACAGCACTAACAGCACTTAAGGCCAAGACTTACGAAGCCGTTATAGCCGATGCTTCACCCAAACAAGATTTTGCTCCTCGATCGGCGGACGACCGGTACATTCTTTACACCGGAGGCACTACCGGATTGCCTAAAGGGGTTATTTGGAGACAAGAGGACATATTTTTTGCCGCGCTCGGGGGTGGAGGCTTTAATCAACCCCCAATCGTTAAACCAGAAGAGCTGCGAGAACGCATCTTGGCTGCCGAACCGATAGTAGACGTTATTAATGCTCCGATGATGCACGGTGGCGGTCAATGGACCACATTTATTAATTTTTTTCGTGGTAGCTGCATAGCGCTGAATTGCGATCATCATTTCTCGGCTGAACGAATACTGCGACTAGCCGAACGCGAAAAAGCATTTTCGATCATGATTGTCGGTGACGCTATGGCTCGCCCAATCGCTGACGCTATAGCCGACCCAACTACCCACTACGACTTATCTAATTTATTTTTGATTGGCTCGGGCGGGGCAATCATGTCAAGGGTAGTAAAAGAACAATTACGAGCACTAGTCCCAGGGGTTATCGTGAGCGACTCCTTTGGTGCATCTGAAACTGGAGCGGCGGGAACGGTAATGGATTTTGACGGACCTGCGGCCGGACCGCGCTTTACGGTAAGTGAAAAGATAAATGTTCTCAACGAAAAACTTCTCCCCGTCAAGCCGGGGTCGGGTGAAGTTGGACTACTCGCTAGGTCGGGAAATATTCCGTTGGGCTATTACAAAGACGAAGCCAAGACTGCCGCTACTTTCGTTATAGACCCCGACGGAATGCGCTGGGTGGTTCCCGGCGACTACGCCACTATTGAAGATGACGGCACTCTAAATCTATTGGGTCGAGGGTCGGCGTGTATTAATACTGGTGGAGAAAAAATTTATGTGGAAGAGGTTGAAGCGGTGCTAAAGGCTCACCCCGATATATTCGATGCAGTCGTCGTGGGTGTGCCCGACGAGCGTTTTGGCGAACGGGTCGCCGCCATTGTCACTACCCGCAACAACACCCCAGTCGATCTTATTGAAGTACAAGAGTTCTGCAGTTCTTCACTGGCCCGCTATAAATTGCCCCGAGAAATCCATCTGACTGAGGAAATACCTAGAACCGCAGTAGGGAAACCCGACTATCGCTGGGCGAAGCGGATAGCTACGGGCTAATTGCGTCTACTCTTATCATTCGTAAAAGTCTAAATACCTCTTAACCGTCTCAACCGCAGGAGAAATCGTGGAACTGGGTTTCTGGAAGATTGCTGAAGCTGATCCTGATCGTCTCGCGCTCGTCGATCCCGATGAGCGCGAAATAAGCGCCGGGGAACTTCTGTCTAAGTGCAATCAAATCGTGCACGGATTGCGAGCGCGCGGACTAAAAGAGGGCGACTCTATTGCCATGCTGTTACCTAACAGCCAAGAAGTGCTCGAGCTATTCCTAGCTATTGGTCAGGCGGGTTTTTATCTAGTGCCTATCAATTGGCACTTAGTCGGACCAGAAATCGCCTACATCGTCAACGACAGTGAAGCCAAAGCATTCATCGCCCACGCCGACCTAGCCGAGACCGCAAAAGCTGCGGCGGACGAAATCAACTTCCCCGCTGAAGGGCGGTTCGCGGTGGGAGGAGAAATAGAAAGTTTCCTTCCCTATTCTGATCTCACGGCTGGTCAGCCCACCACCACGCCCAAAAACCGTACAACGGGAATGGTGATGAACTACACCTCCGGTACCACTGGGAAACCAAAAGGAGTAAGGCGCAAGTTGCCCGGAGTAGACCCTGAAACTGGCGGGGGTGGCTTTGGCGGAATGCTTTATTTATTCGGACTTCAGCCTTTTGACGACAATGTCCATATTTGTGGATCACCGCTTTACCACACCGCGGTTTTAGTTTTTGCTGGCTCTGCTATTCACATTGGCCACACCGTGGTGTTGATGGAGAAGTGGACGCCCGAGCAAATGCTGCACTTGATTGATAAATATCGTGTGACCAACACGCATATGGTTCCGACTCAGTTCGTTCGTTTACTTACCTTGCCCGAAGAAACGAGAGCTAAATACGATGTTTCGTCACTCCGTCACATGGTGCACGCAGCGGCTCCGTGCCCGCCAGACGTAAAGCGCCAAATGATCGAATGGTGGGGACCGGTTATTGATGAGTACTACGCCGCCAGCGAAGGAGGAGGAACTCTTGTGTTCGCCCCCGAATGGCTTGAGCATCCCGGCACAGTTGGTCGGGCATGGCCAATATCGGAGATTGTGATTCTTGACGACGACGACAACGAGTTGCCGGCAGGAGAAATCGGAACCGTTTATATGCACATGATGACGGGTGACTTTGAGTATTACAAAGACAGCGCCAAGACGGAAAAGAGTAGAAAAGGAAAATTCTTCACTGTTGGGGACGTTGGTTACCTCGACTCCGACGGCTGGCTGTTCTTGTCGGACCGTAAAACCGACATGATCATTTCGGGTGGAGCCAACATCTACCCAGCCGAAATAGAGAGTGAACTGATTATGCACCCCAAAGTTGCCGATGTGGCTGTCTTTGGTATCCCCCACGCCGATTGGGGCGAAGAGGTTAAGGCGGTAATTGAGCCCGTCGATGGAATAGTTGGCAGCACGGAACTAGCAGACGAAATTTTGGCGTGGTCTAAAGATCGGATCGCAAAGTTTAAAATGCCTAGGTCTATCGACTTCACCAACGAAATGCCGCGCGACCCTAACGGAAAACTCTATAAACGCAAACTGCGCGACCCGTACTGGGAAGGCCAAGAACGGGCGATTTAATTAAGACAATTCAAGAAATTTGGCTCGCAGGGCGGTAACTTCAGATTCTTCAATACCGATATTGGTGGCGTAACTAACCCACGATCCGTAATCAAGATAAAGATTTTCTAGTGTAGTCACCATGGCCGAAGCGTGAGCTCCGAGCAGGTCTTCTGGCAGTTTCCCCCATAAATCTTCGACCGAAGGTGACTCGGTTCGGCGGCGGTCATGGATTGCTTCTACAACTTCTTGGGTCAGCGCGTAATCAGCCACTATGTCGGAATCTGACACACCCAACAAGCCAAGCACGACGGCAGAAAAAATTCCGGTTCGGTCTTTCCCGGCCATACAAAAATAAACTGCCGGCGAAGTGTCTGGGGCAATCAAGGTTCGCAACGCGGCGGCGTAAGCACGAGCACCGTGTTGGAGCATTCTCCGGTAGACCTCAGCTGCCGTGCTGGGTGGCTCATCCCCTTCAGGGCGAACGGTATCCATCGCGCGATCGACGGTAGGAAGATGGACATGGTCAATCTCGAGTTCGCCCAGTGGACCGATCCCTATGCGATCGAGTTCATCGCCGGCACGAAAATCGATCGCGGTTTTTACTCCCATCTGAGCAAGTTGGCTTGCGTCTGCCGAAGTAAGGCGGTGTAAAGAGTCGCTGCGATAAATCTGCTGCCAACGAATTGTTTCGCCGTACAGACCAACGTAGCCACCAAGATCACGAAAGTTAAGTGGTCCCTCTAGTGTCACCCTTCGTCTATTCATTTTGTGCTGGCCCTCCGTGCAGCTTTGCGTGCTCAACGAAACCTTCGCCGGACACCAAAATAAATATGCCATGAGCCTCGGCACAAAGACGATCACCAGCATGAATTGTTCCCGTAGTGTTTACCTTGCGGCCATCAACACCTTGCGTTTTAGCGGCCAGTGTTAATTCGGTGTATAGCGGAGTCGGACTGCGGTAAACAATTGTCAGAGTGCCCGTCATGGCTCCCGACCCCATAGAAATGTTGGCTACTCCTAGCATCTCATCGAAAATTTCTGCGATCACTCCTCCGTGCACGCAACCCGGCGGACCTTCGTAAGGGGCACCTAAATTAACTTGCCCAGTAACGACTCCGTCTTTGGCTACAAACTCAGCCGGAGCAGCTAAAGGGTTATAGCGACCTATGACGGGACTAAAAGGAAAATAGTCGTTGGGTTCAAGATCAGGACTTGGCACTGGTCCCACCGACGGAATCCAGGGTGGGACGTGTTGGGCCAAGGCGACTTCGGCTTGCGTAAGCGCGACTAACGCCGAATCAAGAGCTTCGGTGGGAGCGTCAGTGCGAACAACTAATTCGGTAATCCGGCGTAGTTGATTAGAAATTTCTAACAGTTCGGGCCCAAGGGGGTGTCCCGAGTCGGCACCATGACCATCAACGATGTTCGAATCGCTGCTCACTCATCAACGACTTTGATGGCCTGTTTCGGACACTGTCGAACTGCTTGTTCTACTTTGGGCCGAAGATTATCAGCAGGATTTTCATTGAGCACATAGAGGAAGTCGTCGTCGCGCACCTCAAAAACTTCTGGAGCTACCGCCATACATACTGCGTTGCTTTCGCAAATATCAAAATCTACGACTACTTTCCAACCCATTGTTCCTCCTTAGATACTCGAACTAGGTAGATCTTACTCGTCGGGAAGATTGGAAAAATCTGGCTCTCGCTTTTCCAAGAAGGCGGCTATAGCCTCCCGATTGGCCGGTGCCCCCGTTAGCAGTTTAAAAACCACTTCTTCTCTTGACCGAGCCGCCTTGGCGGCGTCGAGACGACCGGCTAACAACAGTCGTTTGGTTTCGACTAGCGAAACTACGGGCATCTTGGCTATCGCCCCCGCGAGCGCTAAGGCTTCGCCGACGAGTTGATCATCAGCAACAACTCGACCCACTAAACCGCTCTCGTGGGCCGTAGCGGCGTCGAACCATTCGCCAGTAAATAAGGCGTGGGCCGAAGCTTGCCAACCCATAGTCGCCGGCAAAGTGAACGAACTGCCCGCTTCAGGAACAACCCCCAAACTGGCGAACGGAAGACGGAAACGGGCGCTGGTGGCGGCCAAAACTAAATCGCAATAGGGCAACATCGTGGTTCCTACTCCCACGGCGACGCCGTTCACCGCGGCCACGATGGGCTTAGCGCACGACTCAATAGCGGTGATGAAGCGAGTAAAGCCGTGAGCACCTTTGGTTGAGTCGGAAGTGGCCATTGGGCTGCCCAAGCGATTCATTTCGGCTAAATCTTGGCCGGCGCAATACGCGGACCCTTCGCCGGTGAGAACGATGACCGCTATATCCGAACGATCGACGGCTTGAGTTAGAGCCTCAGCCACAGCTTCATAAAGTTCAGAATTGAAAGCATTGCGGGCTTCGGGGCGAGAAAAAGTCAACAGTCGAACTCGCTCAATGCCTTGGGGGTTGTCCTCAATCTTCAACATGAGCTGAATCCTTTATTGCTTAAGCAACAGAAAACGGGTCAACCGTCAGATGAGCGCTTAAATCACCAACCAAGCTGGTGAGAAAAACTCGCTCAGTCAGATACCATCCAGAATCATCACGGGCGTAACTGTCTTGGTAGCGCCCAGCAATAATTGGATTAATCACTCCGGTATCAACTTGCTGAAAAACTGTGAAGCAAGAGCGCGCCCGAGCGCTTACCGCCAGCTCGTCCACATCAATAACTAAATTGGTCGTAACGTGGAGAGTTCGAGGCGTTCCGTCGTCGTAGCGCTGCACCATTGTTTCGAGAACCTCTTGCACTGCGACCGCCCCCTCAACCCCAGAGTCGCTCGGGCCCGCACCGCGATAGTGCGCCCGAGAAAACAATGCCGCAACACCAGCAAAATCACCCTGATCCATTAGTTCGGCGTAACCATAAACAATTTGTTCAATGGCCGAACGAGCGTCAGCGACTGCTTGTGCGCTCAAAGTAAACCTTTAGCCGCATTGACGGGAGTCAAAAATTGCATGTCGGCATCTTCGATAAAGTCGCCCAGTGAAGCCCCGAAGGCGGCGAAGGCGTCGCTGGTGATGTGAGCGTCGAGGGCGGCTTGGTCTTCGTACACCTCAGTCACGAAAAACAACGTGGAGTCGGTAGTTGAGCGGTGAAGAACGTAGTGCTCAGTGCCAGGTTCGTTGTCATCGATAAATGCTAAAAGTGCATCCCAGGCGGCCGGAAACGCATCGGCCTTGTCGGCTTTGACTTTTAATCTTGCTACTACTGACACTTTTGCCATTTTTATTTTCCTCTCTTTGAGTATTTAAGAATTTAGAGACTAGGTGCGCCTCGCACCAACTGACCGGGTCGAGCTCCGGTATCAACCCCGTTGTGCATTACCTCGGTGCCCGCTACGAAGGTAGAGCGGTACCCGTCAGCTTTTTGCAACAAACGCCGAGCTCCACCCGGCAGATCGTGCACCATCTTGGGCTGGTCAAGGCGAAGATTTTTGAAGTCAATCACGTTGACATCGGCACGATAACCCGAAGCCAATACCCCACGATCATTGAGACCATAAAGCGAAGCAGTATCGCTCGTCATCTTGCGCACCACGAGTTCTAGGGGCAACTTCGCTCCCCGAGTTCGATCGCGCGCCCAGTGCACCAACATGGTGGTTTCAATGCTGGCGTCACAAATAGCGCCCACGTGGGCGCCACCATCACCTAATCCAAGCGCAGTAGTGGGATGTAAAAGCATTTCGCGAATGGGCTCGAAACTGAAATTGGAATAACCCAGCAACGGGCGCACCAATAAGGAAGCTCCTTGGTCTTCAAGCAGTAAGTCGTAGAACAATTCCATCTGATCGACACCTAAACGCTCGGCTTGGGCGGCGATGCTGGTTTCAGGGGCGGGTTCGTAATCGGGTGGGTTCCCGATTGGGAACACGCGGTCAAGTCCCATACCGATAAAAGACATGCGATCGTCGGCGTTAGTCACTTTTTCGCTCAGTATTGCTTTACGCACCGCGGGTTTTTTCATCTCGGCCACTCGTTCAGCAAGCGGCAAATGGGCAATGGCTTGATAACTAGGCCGCATCAGCAAAGGGTGGAAAGTTTGCAGTCCGAGTAGCAGCCCCGTCGGTCGGCCGGCAATCTGCGGACGAATCGGAACACCGGCGTCCCACGCGTTTAGAGCAAGATCTAGTAATTCTTTCCACTGATCGGGTGCTTGATCGTGTTGAGACAAAGCGAAGGTGATCGGACGGCCCGTAGCTTCAGCCAAGCGCCGCATCCAATCCATCTCGCTCGCGGGTGCGGCCAAGTCTTCGCCCATTACTCCTGCCGGTGCTAATTCGAATACACCCGCGTTTGCGTCAGCTAAAGCTTGACCCAATCCAAATAGCTCATCTTCAGCGGCAAAGGTTCCGGGAACGGGTTCACCGTCAATCGCTCGGTGGGCAATAGTGCGCGAGGTGGATAACCCGAGTGCACCCGCCTCAACCCCTTCTTGAACGATTCGCGCCATAGCGTTGATCTCGTCGGGAGTAGCGGGTTCGTTGCGGGCGCCCCGCTCACCCATCACATAACCCCGTACCGCTCCGTGAGGAACTTGGGTTCCAATGTCAAGAGCGAGCGGAACTGTGTCGAGATAATCGAGAAACTCAGGGAAAGTTTCCCAGCCCCATTTAATGCCTTCCGACAGCGCGGCGCCAGGGATGTCTTCGACTCCTTCCATTAACCCGATAAGCCATTCGTGCTCGTCAGGTTTAGCCGGAGCAAAACCAACTCCACAGTTACCCATCACCACCGTGGTAACCCCATGCCAAATAGACGGGGTTAGCAACGGATCCCAAGTGACTTGGCC
>SHUY01000081.1 GCA_009694435.1 Acidimicrobiia bacterium
GGCGAACGCTGCTCGAGTCCCTAGGGCTGCGAGAACGAAAAGGACTTGATCTTATTGCTTGTCCGAGTTGTGGCCGAGCTGAAGTTGACGTCATCGCCGTTGCCAGTGAAGCGCAAGCGGCATTGGAGTCGCTCAATATTCCGATTCAAGTGGCGGTTATGGGCTGCGTAGTCAACGGACCCGGCGAAGCCCGCGAAGCCGATTTAGGTATTGCCGCTGGACGGGGTCGAGGCCATTTATTCGTCAAGGGACAAGTGGTACGGGTCGTTCCGGAAGCCGAAATGGTTTCGGCCCTAGTAGAAGCAGCCCAGCGCATTGTCGCCGAAGGCATTGACGCCGTATTGGCTGACCGTGATGTTGACGCCGAACGAATTGCGGCCGAAACTCGAGACGAATTAATTCAGATTCAAGGAACCGATGTAAATAAATCTGAAGCCAAGATTGCGAAGATTCGCGAGTTGGCTAAGGAAAGCAAAGACGAGTCTTGAACTATTAGTTAAGCGGAAAAACTACTGGTATTAAAATAAGCGAAACTACGATCGTGAGCAAGGTAAGTGGTGCTCCTAGTCTCGCGAAGTCTCGAAATCGATAACCACCCATTCCGAAAACCAAGAGGTTAGTTTGATAGCCAATTGGTGTAAGGAAAGAACAAGATGCCCCAATCAGAATAGCAATTGCGAGGGGGCGGAAGTTGAGCCCCGCGTCGTTGGCGACGGCTAAAGCAATCGGAAACATTAAAACTGCAGCTGCATTGTTGGAAAGCAACTCAGTTAGAATCATGGTTGCGATAAGCACTCCTGCGAGTATCCCTATTGCCCCAATAGGTTGAAGCCCATTTACTAGCAGTTGGCCAGCCTGGCCGGCTAGACCGCTAGCTTCCATGGCTGCTCCCAGCCCGAAACTGGCTGCGATTAAAACAATGATGTCAAAATTGATCGCGCGTCTTGCTTCGCCCGGGGTTATGGCGCCAATGGCAATACAGGCCAAAGCTGCGATCAGGGATGTTTTCAGCAGATCAAGAAGTCCGAGTCCTGATACGACAATCAGTCCGACAGTTATAAGTTCTACTGCCCGGGCCCGATTTCTTCGCGGGGGAATTCCGCCGGAAACCATTGATACAAGAAGAAAATCATCGCGCCCTTGCCACCGACGAGCGAAATCGACGTCGGCTAGTACCAACATCAGGTCTCCCGGCCGCAGTCGAGTCTCACCAATTTTCTCGGTTAGGCGAACATCGGCTCGATGTATCGCCATTACTGCTGCTCCATAACGAGCGCGAAAATCAATCGCTTTTATGGTTGATCCAACTAAGGGAGAACCTTCTGCTACCACCACTTCGAAAGTTCGAGACTCTCCTTTGCTGGCTGCGATTGAGAAGTGTTGTTGCTCTGCGGAAACCAACCCAACGATTCTCTGTAGGTCTAAGACGCGCTCAACATTTCCCGCGAATACGAGTTGATCGTTACTGTTTAGTACTTCATCAGGAGAGATCGGAGCAATGGATTGGTCAAGGCGATTGATCTCGATTAGGTACACACCACTTAAATTTCGTAATCCGGCGTCACTTACGGTTTTCCCTACCAAGGGTGAATTTTCTGGAACTCGCATTTCTACGGTGTAAGCACGTTCATTGCCTCGGTCACTCTCGCTGGGGGACTTACGCTGAGGGAGTAAAAGTGGAGTCAGGAGAATTATTCCTATTACGCCGACAAGGGCAATAGGTAGACCAACGGGAGTGATTTCGAAAATATCTAGCGGCTGACGCCCTGATTCCACCAACAGCCCTGAGATAGTTACATTGGTTGAGGTTCCGATCACCGTTATTACCCCACCAAACACTGCGGCATAAGAAAACGGCATAAGAAATCGGGACGGAGATCGACCAGTTCGGCGGCACCACTCCACCAACCGAGGAGCAATCATGCTGACTAGGGGAGTATTAGCAATAAATCCCGAAGCCAGCGTTCCGGGTAGCAATACGCGCGCGAGGTCTTTTCGTTCGCGTTCTGGGTTTTTGTTGGACTTTCCTCCTAGGATTCGATTAGTGATCCCGGCTAAGGCTCCAGTAGTTTCGGTAGCCCCAGCAAGTACGTACAGCGCGGCAACGATGATCGGAGCTTCGTTGGAAAATCCGGCAAAGGCCGCGTCAGCCGGAATCACATCGGCGACAAAAAGTACGATCACTGCTCCGACCATGACGACGGCGGGTTGCACTCTTTCACTGGCGAGAACCGCGATCGTAACTACGACCACCGCCAGAGTGAACCAAGCGTCAGGAGTCATCGGCGTCCCCTATCATTTCTACGGTCTTACCCGCGTGCCAACATGCGATTTTGCCACCAGCGCTTAACCCCTTGGGCGCTACCGCGCGACAAACATTCATCATGCAAACGCCGTTCGAGGGAGTCATCAATTTCTTCTAGCGGCCCGACGACCCAACTGAGAACTCGATCAGCCAGTACGGGGTTGCGGGCTAATACGGGACCGTGAAGATAAGTGCCGAGCAGGCGTTCGCCTAGTACGCCGTCACCTCCGTTACCGTTTCCGGTGCCAACTTTTACTTGGCCCAAGGGAACGACTCCTTGTCCTAGTTGTGTGCGTCCACCATGATTTTCAAATCCCGTGATCAGCGGTGGCGGTCCTGCGGTACCCCAATTCGGCGATGGTTCCGCCTCTATTACGACCTCTCCGATTGAACGATTAGCACCCGCTCGAGTGATCATGTCGATTAATCCGATTCCTTCGAGTAGTGAACCATCGGCGGCTTCGTAGGAGTGGCCTAATAATTGGAAACCCGCACAAACCGCGACGATTACCGCACCGGTGTTGTGCGCCTCAATGAGAGCCGACCGGGACTCTTGCAAGGAGCGGGCGGCAATGTGTTGAGAGTCGTCTTCTCCGCCACCAAGCAAATAAAAATCCAGACCCGACGAGATTGGTTCGCGTGCGTAAATCTCAATTATTTCTGCGGCGATACCTCGTCTTTGTGCCCGCTGAGCGATAATTAGAGCGTTACCGCGATCGCCGTAAGTGCCGAGAATCTCGGGGTAAACCAACCCGATTCGTAAAGTCGACTCACGCGCATTCATGGTTTTGACTTTCGGTATTTGTCGTAGAGCGCAGAAAACTGAGTATAAGACGCGACGATAGTTATGTCGTCTCCTTTGAGGCGACGAGCTGCCGCGATGGGATCGGAGTCAATTATGGGGTTGAGGTCTTCAGCGTTAAGCCTCACTGCGACATCAAGACATCGCTCGCCGGCAGCGGCCACTGAGTGCCCCCGTAGTAATTGGTAAGGGACATCGTAAAGCCAAGACGTATCTTTCCCGTCGGCCACGCGCGCGTTGACTGCTACCACTACTTGAGTGGATCGGGGGGAAAGATATTGCAACACTTCAGTCCAGCCGGCAGGGTTCTTTGCCAGCAACACTTGAGCGTTACGGCCGTCCCCCAGCGGAAGTTTCATATTGCGACCGGCGACATTAGTAACGGCAGCCATCAGTGCGATGGCTTGTTTTGGTGTCACCCCAAAGCTATTAGCCGCCACCACGGCCAAAGCAGCATTGGCTAAGTTCCATTTCCCTGGGAGTGCGAGACGAAGTTCGTGAGATGTCTCTTGGATTAAAAGAGTTGCTGATTCATTTTTGTCTTCGGAAAATTTGAGATGTGCCACGGCTTCGGGTTGCGTAAATCCACACCCCCCGTTATCAATCGGACAGTCGTAAGAGTCGTTAGTCCACTCAAGCAATCGACCACAAGATGGACAAGTGTTGGCGTCTTCACGCCATGATCGGCCGAGTGCCACCCATGTAACCGTTCCGGGTGATGCCGCCCACACGATATTGGGATCAGACGAATTGGCTATTACCGCGAGGCTGGGTTTAGCGAGAAAAAGTTTTCTCCACGCAGCACTGACTGCGTGAACCTCTCCGTAACGGTCAAGTTGGTCGCGACTTAGATTTCCAAGAACGAGCAGTACTGGGTTTAATGGATCAATAACTTTGCTTACTACTCGTTCATCGACTTCTAAAATTGCTAGGCCTGTTCGTTTGGCTCCGGCGAGTACGGGAGCGATTCCGGAGGCGAGATTGGCTCCGGTGGCATTGGTGATAATCGGAAAGTCGGACTCGGCGAGAGCGTCGACCAGGAGTCGGGTAGTAGTGGTCTTGCCGTTAGTGGAAGAAACGATGATCACTTTTTGGCTCTGGGCGCTATCACGCAAAAGATTGGGCGCGATTGCGTTCATGACTCGGCCGCTAATAGTCGCTCCTTGGCCTCTACCTGTGAGCCGAGAAACCGCTCCCGCCATACGGCCCGAGCTAATCGCCACCCGTGTACGCAGACTGGTCATATTTGGTCTCGTTTCGAAAAAGTCGTCAGTTGGCTCTGATTAGCACCCCAGATACTGATGTTGTCAGATGCAGGGGGAAAGGTGACGCACCACAAGCGTTGCTATCGCTAGCCTCACTCTATGGCTTCTATTGCGTCTACTGGTTTCTTCCTATTTAGGGGTTTAGTTCTATGAAAATGACGCAGCAATTTGGCCGCACCCTTCGAGAAGCACCGGCCGACGCTGACATCGCCAGTCATCAATTATTGATAAGAGCTGGTTATATACGCCGATTGGCGAGCGGTATTTACGCTTGGCTTCCTTTAGGTCAGCGAGTTTTATCTAAAGTCGCAGACATCGTTCGGGCCGAAATGGATGCATCGGGCGGGCAAGAAATTACTTTGCCGATCGCCCAACCGTTAGAACTATGGGCTCGAACTGGGCGAGATCAAACTTATGGTCCACTGATGTTTCGTATGGAAGATCGCAAAGGGGCGGGATTCTGTCTTTCTCCTACTGCCGAAGAAGCAATTACTGCGGTAGTGGCGGGGGAGTCACTTAGTTACCGTGACTTGCCGGTAAATCTTTATCAGATCAATTGGAAGTATCGCGACGAATTGCGCCCTCGCTTTGGTTTACTGCGAGCTCGAGAGTTTTTAATGAAAGACGCCTATTCGTTTCATGTTGACAATGACGATCTCTCCGTTACTTACCAAAAAATGTTTTCTGCTTACTGCCGCATTTTCGATCAGTGTTCGCTCACCTATAGAGCGGTAGAAGCGCAAGCAGGAGAGATAGGCGGTGAAGTTAACCATGAGTTCATGGCCGCGGCCGTCGTTGGGGAAGATGATTTCGTATGGTGCCGTAAATGTGATTACGCCGCTAATATCGAAGCCGCTCAACGCCAGTCGGTACCAAATAGTAAGACCCAAGAAAAAGTTTCTGATCCAGAAATTGTTAACACTCCTGGACTGACCAGCATTGATGATGTTGCTGCTCACCTTGATGTTGGACCAAGCGATTTACTCAAGTGCATTGCTTTTGATATTGATGGCGATCTTGGCTTGGCGGTCATACCGGGCGACCGAGAAGTAAATGAGTATGCGTTGATTCAAGCTTTAGCTCCTCGCTCGGTGCGACTTTTCGACGATGAAGACTTTGTCGCTCACCCTGATGTATTTAAGGGTTATCTTGGTCCCGATTTTTCTGGGGCCAGCATCGTTGTGGCCGACTCGGCCGTAGCGGAAGGAACGAGTTGGATTACTGGTGCTAATGCCGTTAATCAACACCGTCTCAATGTTTGTGTTGGGCGCGATTTTTTGGTTTCGAAATGGATAGATCTTGCGGTCGCTGCTAACGGTGATCCTTGTCCTCGCTGTGGTGAACCACTTTCGGTTGATCGAGGAATTGAAATTGGTCATGTTTTTCAACTCGGTACTAAATACTCTGAAGCACTCGAAGCCAATTATGTTGACGAGTCGGGTACACCTCAACCAATGGTTATGGGCTGTTACGGAATAGGTGTGTCGCGCATCGTTAGCGCAGTAGTAGAAGAACACCACGACGAAAACGGAATTTGTTGGCCCGCCGCTCTCGCTCCTTACGATGTTCACTTAGTGGTATTGCCAGGACGAGCTAAAACTCCTGAGCAAATTGCTTTATCGGAAGAAGTGGAGCGCGCCGGAGAAGAACTTTACCGAGTTATGACCGAAGCAGGGATTTCGGTGCTTTTCGATGATCGTGACGTTTCTCCCGGCGTTAAGTTTGCTGATGCCGATTTGTTGGGTATGCCCGTGCGACTCACTCTGGGCGCCAAAGGTTTTGCCCGAGGCGTAGTGGAACGGCTCGATCGTGCTACGGGTGAAGAACGAGAATTGGCGCTGGCCGACGATATTTTGAGCGTCGCCTTGACCGAATTACGTTTGGCGATACTGGCTGGTGCAGCCTAGAGGGGCTTCTGATAACCTCTGAGGGCTGGGAGCGGAGAAATCGGCCGCCAGTGATCGTCGGAAAAATATTCGTTGGAAATAGGGTTCGACATACCGCCGACGACGTGGGCTCAACGCCCACGTCGTTTTTCTTGAGCGGCCCGAATTTTTCGGGCTGGTCAAGGTCGGCGGAGTAATCGAACTCCAACGGTGAGCCGGAGACGGTTCTCGGAAGGGGAGGTGGACAATGGTGGACACTCAACACTCTCTCGCGGCTTCCTTTGCTCCTGTTCTTAACGAACTAGACCTAACTCTTTACGACGTTGAGGTGGTGTCAGCCTCACAAGGACCTCGCATTTTAAGAGTGTTAGTTGATCGCCCTGGTGGTGTCGACTTGGAAGCCATCACTGCGGCCACTCAGGCGTTGTCAGAAATTCTTGATTCCCCCGGCGAAACTCCAGAGCCAGTTATCGCTGGCCGTTACACCCTTGAAGTTTCTAGCCCGGGATTAGAACGACCCTTGCGCCGAATTGAACATTGGGAAGGGGCGCGTGAAAAAATCGTAACGGTGAAATTTCGTGACGCGGGAGTGGCTCAAAGAGTTAAGGGAGTGGTTGTTTCTCTTAATGAAACTTCCGTCATTCTTGATGTTGACGGCCGCGAACAAGAAATTTTGTTTTCTGAAATCACTGGTGCTCGCACTGTATTTGAGTGGGGTTCAGAACCCCGTCTAGCAACTAAAAATCGCAAACCGAAGTCGAAAAAGAAATCAGAGAAGGTGGCCTAGTGGTTAAAAACACAGAAATGATGGAAGCGCTCGAGAATCTTGAGCGCGAAAAAGGTATTGCCGTCGACGTTTTATTAGAGGCGCTTGCTAACGCCCTAGTCACGGCCTACAAGCGCGGCCCCGACGCAGCGGAAGAAGCATTAGTTGAAATTGATGTTGAAACTGGAGAAATTACCGTAATCGCCCAAGAACTCGATGAAGACGGAAACGTCGTGCGTGAGTGGGACGATACGCCCGACAACTTTGGTCGCATTGCGGCTCAGACGGCTAAGCAAGTCATCTTTCAGAAGATTCGCGACGTTGAGCGCGATATGAAGTACGAAGAGTATGCCGGTCGTGAAGGCGACATCGTTACCGGAATTATTCAACAGACGGATCAGCGGTACACGTTGCTTGATTTAGGTCGGGTTGAGGCGTTGCTGCCCCAAGCCGAGCAAATACAAAACGAACGCTACGATCACGGCGGGCGGCTTAAGGCGTACATCGTGGAAGTTCGCAATACGGCCAAAGGTCCACAAATCGTCGTGTCGCGCACTCATCCCGGATTAGTTAAACGGCTTTTCGAACTAGAAGTTCCTGAAATTGCCGATGGGGTAGTTGAAATTAAGGCGGTTGCTCGTGAACCGGGGCACCGCACCAAGATCTCAGTGGCTTCTACCGACCCCCACGTTGACCCCGTAGGCGCGTGCGTAGGTGCTCGTGGCGCGCGTGTGCGGCAAGTAGTTAATGAATTGGCGGGTGAGAAGGTAGATATCGTTCCCTACACTGACAACCCAGTTGAGTTTGTCCAAAGTGCTCTTGCCCCGGCTCGGGTTCGCGAAGTTCGTATTCACGAAGATACCGGTACGGCCGAAGTGATCGTTCCTGATTTTCAACTTTCTTTGGCTATCGGTCGAGAAGGCCAAAACGCTCGACTTGCGGCGCGACTAACGGGTTGGCGAGTTGACATAAAGAGCGAAACTCAACTTCAAGAAGAAGAGA
>SHUY01000082.1 GCA_009694435.1 Acidimicrobiia bacterium
ATATGGCCATTGGCTCTCGCTACGTACCAGGTGGCTCGATACCCCACTGGCCATGGTTCCGGCGAGCAATATCGCGTTGGGGTAACCGTTACGCCGGTTTTGTTTTGGGAATAAAAGTGCGCGACGCCACGTCAGGCTATAGAGCACATCGAAGTCAAGCCCTTCAGAAAATAAACTATTTCGAAACGCGCTCAAAAGGATACGGGTTTCAGATTGAAACGGTTTATCGAGTTTGGCGAGTTAGAGGAACAATCTCTGAAGTTCCGATTCAATTCACCGACCGAACTCGAGGCCACTCCAAGATGACATGGGGAATTTTTGCCGAAGAACTTTTATTGGTTACTTGGTGGGGGGTACGTGACCGCATTTTTCGCCGTAAGCCGCACTACACAAAGTGATTTTGGTGACAACTAAAACACCGGCTCGTAATAATCAATGGATCGGATTAGTTCTTATTTTGATCACGGGAACAGTGATCATTTTCTACTACGGCCAACAAGTAACTTTTGTAATTGACGAGTGGCAACTAATTCAATCTCGTACTACCCCAAGCACGTCTTCTCTGCTTGATCCTTTCAATAATCATTTAATGGCTATTCCGATTGGCTTTACGCAAATTTTTTATCATATTTTTGGAATAAGTTCTCACTTCCCTTACCGGGCACTGCAACTAATCGTTCACCTAGGAGCGGCGACTGTCTTATTTGTTTACTTGAAGCAACGAACCGCTTACTGGGTCGCCCTCTCTGTTGCAGCAGTTTTTGTTCTCTACGGCTACACCGCCGCTATTCTCATTTGGCCAATTTCTTTAGGCTGGACGCTGGCGGTTCTTGGGGGGATCTCGGCTCTTCTGTTACTCGACCGCCGCAGCCCTACGACCGACTTAGCCGCGTCAGCGGCGTTATTAGTATGCGTGGCGTCGACCAGCGTAGGTATTGCGTTCGTTATTGGGGTGGCCGTTGAGCTAATAGCAGTGCGCCACTGGCGCCGTTTGTGGATAGTAGGTGTTCCTTTAGCCAGTTATCTGATTTGGTACGCCACTTTCTCCGACTCCAACACCAAAACTAGTGCACTGAGTGTTACTTTGCGTTTTGCCCAAGAATTACTTGCGCAAACAATCGGGACTCTTTTGGGGGTTCAAGCCCGCGGCGTTGCCGCCGACGCAACTCTCGTCGTAGTCGTTGTGGGTTTGGGCTTCGCGTGGTTGCGCTTAGGAAAGCCCCACTCCGCTCGCTTGCTCGGCATAGCAGCAACTCTCGTAACCATGGTTGGAGCATTGGCGGTAGGGCGAGCATCGAGTGGGCTTACTTCGTGGTTTTCGTACGCGGTTGGAGTAGTGCTGATTATTTTAGTAATTGAATTGTTTTCTCATTCTCGTCCACCCTCGCGATCCATACAGGTCCTAATTGTGATAATTGCTTTATGGGCCATTATTTGGAATGTTGGCCAACTAAATAACGAGGCCAAAAGATTCCGAGAAATATCAGAAACGGAAAAAACTCAGCTAGCGGTTCTCGCGAGCATTGAGATGCAAGTACCTAATTCTTTTATGCCGGGTCCATTTTTACAAACCCTTACTGCTGGACGATACAAGCAAGTAGTAATCGATTTTGGAACTCCCGCGTTTAGCGTGACGGAGGCTAAACAGGCAAAAAAAATAGCCCGAAGAAACGGTGATGAAACTTTGGTGCGAGGCCTTAATGTGCGACCACTCGCGGGAGCGGCCGAGACTCTTGGAATACCAGTCGCAAAAATTGCAGTTCGGGGAGGGACGATTTCCGAAGTAAGCGGTTGCACGCAAATTGCCAACCAAAGTGAACCCACCACTGCGACTTTGAAAGACCCCAGTCTCGCCGTCACCGTAGAACCTGTCGGTGGAAAAGCAACTATCTACGCGGGAATCTTATCGCCAGGGTCACAATTTATAGGCGAGTTGAATACCGGAGAACGAGCTCTGATCAAAGCTCCTGCCGTTCCATCGCTGGGCCAATGGACACTAAAAATCGTCGCAACCGGGAATGTCCGCATCTGTTCGGCGAGTCAGTAATTGACTAATTGAACCCTTCAGTAAAGTTAGTAATGCGTCATATCCCCAGGGCGACGCAACCATCCGGCGACGAGATCACCCGCCAGCAGCAAAATGGCTAGCCAGCCTAACTCCGGAGCGGACAAAACTTTACTGGCGACTAGAACGAGTGGCGCTCCCGCGGTAAGTAAAATACGTCCACTCACTACTCGGCTGGCGACTAATACGCCTAGGGCTACCACGGCTCCTATCCAAGGGCGCGACACTGCCGCCGCAGCTACCCCGACTCCGATTGTCCCCAATAAAGCAACCCGCCAACTAGGTGGCCCCTCGGAGTAAAACCACGCTCCGGTTAATGCCGGCGCATCAAAAATCACCGATTCGTCATGGCGTTTACGAGACCAGAGAACTAACCCTAAACACGCCAGAATCGCAGCTATCGATAGTCCAATAGCCCACCAAACTAAATTCTGAGGGGTCCACTTAAGATTGATCGTGAATGAACCTGGTCCCTCGGGTCTCACCAACCAACCGTTGGCGTAACCATTGACCAATTGTGATTGACCTAAATCAGTTCCTGCGCTTGTAACCGCATGCCAGCCATCGCTTTGACTTTGCCCGAGAACTAGCCAAAAGGGATCGCCGTTGCTACGAACCTGTATCTGGGCAGTCGTTTCTCCTATTTCTTGTACCTCTACTGTTGCCCCCGATTTGGGTGGTGGCGCACCAATGTTCGCCGACGGGTCTCCGGCCGCTTCTCCACCAGGAGCAGAGGCTAAAACCAGTCGATCAACGTCAACCCCGGCGGTCACGCCCGGGGCCGTAATGAGTTGATGTTGGCCCGCGCCGAGGAATATAGGTGCGGCGCAAGATGTAATTGCTCGTCCACCACCAGTATCGATTGGGGTTGACGCCACTCGCACCGAAACTGGTACTCCATCAATACTGACCAAATCGTCTCGGCAAAACTCAGAAAAAGCAGTAGTCGAACTTTCAGCGACATTAAAACGGGCAGTTCCGGCCAACGAAAAACTTCGGCCGTACGGCAATTTAAATAAACGAGTAATACGACTTTCTTCAGATTGAACATTGCGATTTTTAGGACCTTCGCGCACTCGGGCTAAAACGATAGCCAGCGAACTCTCAAGCCCTTGTTTGCCGGCGTCGCTCAGCAACTTGGTCGGCACTCTAACCGAATCACCGTCTATAAATGTTTGCTCAGACTTAGTAGTCCCGGGGATTGTATCGACTCGTTTGTCGCCACTATCACTGGGCTGAGAATTTTTTGTTTCGGTTATACCGCGATCATTTCGCAATGTATCCCAGTAACGAGCGCGACGGCGGTTCGTGTCAGTTATGACCAGCGAAGCATTTTTTTTGACCTTAGCTCGTAGCCCGGCTTTATCAAGTGATACCGAATAAAAGATTAGTTCGTGACCATCGATTAACCCTGCGGCGGCACTCTCGACTATCCCGTCGCCATCACCCGATAGCACCACCGATCCTTGAGGAGAAGAAGTGCTGACAATGGGTCGCGGAGATTTAACTGCGAAGAGCGCTACTTTGGGCGGCTGACTAGAACCGTACTGATCCGGTGAATCAAGACCGGGGGCTAGAGGGTTGGTAAGCCAAGACCAAACTCTATTTTTATCAGGTACATCGTAACGATTCACTTGTAAATCTGAACGCACCAGCACTGTTCCCGATCCGAGTATTCGCGCTACTGGTGCTAACGCGGACGGTTCAAAAATACGTTTTTGCATTTGTCGATCGAGTGCAGCCAAAAGATTCACTGAACCCGCGGTTCCGTACGCTAATAATTCACGAGCCACGAAAGGCCGATCGGTGATTCCAGGCGTTACCGGCTCAACTGTATTACCCCAGTCGTAAGCCGCGAACAAGGCACCGGGGATTTCCAATACTCGAGTGTCGCGGCCTTGGGCGTCGAGCGCCCTAGCGGCTTTAGCCCAGTAACTAGGGATTGTTTCGGGTCGCTCAATACCTTTCGCCAAGTAGCCGTGCTGCCAGACGGGAGTGAGTCCAAGCACAACAAGAACAACTACTAAACCAGCGCCAACGAACTGCCAAGTGCGACGACGATCAAGGGCACTAATTCCAGACGCGATTAACCCGGCAACGCCTAAAACTACGACCGGCCCGACGCGCGGGGTGTTGCGTAATGCCAATCCGATAGCCGATTTATTAGATAGATCTTTAAATAGACCACCGATGAAACTAGGGTCCTCGTAAGGCCACGCCCCCACTCCGATAATTACACCCACAACAACGAGTAGTGCGAAATAAGCCCGATGGCGCCAACGAATTACTGCAGCAAAACTTAGGGCAACAACGGGTACGGCCAGAGTTACTACGGTTAACCATTTTTCGCTTCCGTATTCGGCTGCTTGTTCTAACCATGGTCCTGCTTGATCGGAGCCCGATAAAAACCAATTCCCGAATCCCCGCAACAAGTCGGCCGGTAGTGATGACCCCGCCACTTGGGCCAAACTCTCAGTTCCTTCGAGCACCGGAAACCCGTACCGAGCCTGAAGCACTAATCCGCTAATCCACCACAGCGACACGCCCAGGGTTAACAACCCAATTTTTCCCGCGGTGCTCACCACTTGTCGCCACGGGGTCGGGCCGCGCAAGCCAGCAAGAACTAGCCAGAGGAGGGGTGCGACCAGAACCAAAGCAAACGTGGGGGCGCTGATACTCGAACACGGCAAAGCCACCAACGCGAACAGCGCGGGGTACCGCCATCCGCCTCGGTTAAGCGCGCGGATAGTTATTGCGACTAGCCAAGGAAGAGCCGCCCAAGCCAGCAATAAAACTGAAATGCGAGCGGTGAAAGCCAGCTGGTAAGGAGTAAGCATATAAACCAAAGCGCCCACTACCGACCCGAGGCGCTTAGTCCCAAGCATGGAAAACAGCCACAATGCGCCCACTGCGGCTAGGAGCGAAATCGAACCCAACCAGAATCTCTGGGCTACCCAATCAGGAGCACCGAGTTGGTCCAAGAACCAGTAGTACGGACCCATCGGGAATAGATAGCCAATATTTTGGTGAGTAACTGTTCCCGTACCTGTATGGGCCTGCCATAGATAAGGCGCGCGCGCTAAAAGCCGACTCGGGTCTAGATAAAGATACTGCTTAGTGTCACCACTTATTTTCCCAGGCGACGAAAGGAAAAATGGAACATAGGCCAAAAGGGCCAGCCAGACGATATCAATGCGCCGAATCGAATTAACTTTCACCACATTCACAACGAACGAAATACGGTTACGCCTTGCCCCTCCAAGACCTTGGCGCTGGGAACTTGTTTCAATTCTGCGCTTGCGCTTTTAGCCAACGCGGCACCCAGCGCAGAGCAACGCCCGAATACGTAGTTATAAGCAGAAGAATCCACTAAAAAAATAGCCTTGCCTTTTGATTTCTTGACCAGAGTTTGAGCAAATTCTTCAATATTGGTGTTGTCAATTCGTTGGCGATAGTCGACCCAATTTATTAAATCGGGATTATCAAATCTGGGGAAGGTAAATTCTCGCACCGGAACTCCGGTCAAAAGTCGACTCACGGCGGGGCCAAGTTGATCAGGGCAATAAACCACCAAATCACCCGGCTGAGACTCAGATCGTATTACCGCCGCCGACTCAGCCGCTTGGGTTCTTTGCTCATTCACATTGCGTACTGAGCCCCAAAGCCCAAGAATGACTACAAGAATTAAAATGCTATACCGAACTTGATTGCTAGCAAAAACCGTCAAGCCGAAAACTACGACCAAGACCATCAGCGGAAAGGCCACCGCCGCGTAGCGGCCATCGAATGCGGTGCCGCCAACCCACGAGACAGTGAGCCCTAGTACCAAAGTTGCAAATAAAGCGACTGTTTCGGGTCGGACTTCAGGGCGAGTACGTAAATCTAATGAAACTTCGTACGGGCCGTTTGCTTTACCGAATAGGCCCAAGAGCGGGAGTAAAAGCAAGGGGACGACTAGAAGAAATGCTTCCGCGTGAGTCTCGCTACCCGCGAACGCAATAACTACATCGGCGAACGAACTCCAAGGGACTTGAGGCTCGCCCCAAGGTGTACCGGTGTGACCTAGTTGGTAGAAAAATGTCGGCAACCATGGAATGAAAACTATGCCCCCAACGACTATTGCGGCCAGCACTCTTCGCAGTGAATTTTTATTAACTGCGTCTGAACGGACAATTGCTCCGATTAAGCCGATTCCTACTACCGCCAAGAGATAAATGGACCAATACTGGGTGTAAAGCAGTAATGCAGTAACTAGCGCGACTACGGCCAACCGACTCAACGAAGGAGATTCGAGTGCTCGACGCAGAGCCAGGTAAGCCCAAAAAACTAAAAAAATGATTAATGAATACATGCGGGCTTCGGTGGCGTAACGAATCGCAAAAGGAGATGAAGCCAATACGACTAACGCCGCTAGCCCAAGGCTGCGACCTTGATTTCTTTGACCACCTAAGCGATTGCCAGCCAAATACGCCAGCGGTAAAGCGGCTACGGCCAGCAGCCCAGAAAAAGAGCGTACCGCTTCGTCGCTTAACCCAAAAATCTTGATCCAAAAGTGAAGTAAAAAATAAAATAATGGTGGAGCGCCGTCTTGTCGAAGGGCGTCCGGGATTTCTTTTATTGGTAACTGGGCGATATTGACCGACAAGGCTTCATCGAGCCAAAGGTCAGACTTAGTGAGAAAGCGCAGAGCAACCCCCACCCCCACGACTGCCGCGACAGAAATAACGGCAACTACACCCAAACGAGTCCGCGTTTGAGCAGAAGTGGGATGACCGGAAAAATCCTTTTTCGTGCTCACGAACTCCCCACGCTAGGCGAGGCTAGCTAGATAACGCGCGCACTCGTTCAGAGGCTGCGGCCAATAAGCCTGGAACTACCTCACCGAAAGCCATGATTTTAGGGTTATCTAGTTGGCCGTTGGCATAACGCGAGTACTGGCCTTCCAATACCACTGCAAGTTTAAACCCAGCCAAAACTTCATAAAAATCAATGTCCGCGGTTGATCGACCACTTACTTTCGAGTAATGCTCGAGTAACTCTGAGCGTGACGGCATTGACTCCATCGGGACATAACTACCCGACCCCGCCACCTCGCCGTCACGCGGCCACCCTTGAAGCACCCACCCTAAATCGAGCAGTGGATCGCCGATGGTCGTCATTTCCCAATCGACAATGGCTTCTAACTGGGCGGGTGCTCCGTTGGCGTACATGACATTGGCGAATTGATAATCACCATGAATAATTCCGGGCTCATAATTGGTGGGAATATTATTGCGCAGCCAATCAGCGATAAAGGCCACATCGGGCAAATCGCGTGTCTTTAGTTTTTCGTAATGAGAAGTCCACCGGTCAGCTTGACGTTCAAGAAATCCTTCCGGTTTACCAAAACCCTCAAGCCCGCGTGCACTCCAATCGACTCGAGCCAGTCGCGCGATTCCATCTACTAGTTGAATACCTAGACCGTGACGGGCATTGAGGTCATTGTTAAATGGATCAGGCCACTGGTCCCCCATTCCCATCGGCGACCAGCCGTCGATCTGTCCCATTAAATAAAAACACGCGCCCAGTACGTTGGGGTCATCGCATACGGCAATGGCCTCGGGGTGAGGAACGTCAGTCCCGTTTAGTGCTTCAAGAACCCGATACTCCCGCAACATCGTTTCGTTGCGGCCATCAGGTACTACTCGAGGCGGTCGACGCAAAGCGGCCCGAAATTCGCCTCGGCGGATTCCAAAGATTTCGTTGGAGGATCCACCGCTAATGAAAACCGCTTCAAGAGTTTCGCCTTTCCCCGGCAAACCTTTCTCGTCCATCCATTTAGCCAAAGCGTCAGGATCGACAAGACCCACCGTTCGCGAGCCGTCGTCGACTTCAGCCCATGCTGGTTTTGCTTCATCAGCCGCGGTCATTGCTGAGCCGCCTCGTGCTCAAGAAGAGCAGCAAATTTTTTACGGGCCTCGG
>SHUY01000008.1 GCA_009694435.1 Acidimicrobiia bacterium
GGTGCCATTGTCGGTTTATTGATTGCGCTCGCGGGCGTTGGGCTCAGCGCGATGACCGGTAATTCACTTTACGACGCTTTAGGGAGTGTCGGAATTGGGTTACTGCTCGGCGTAATTGCGATAGTACTGGCCACGGAAATGAAGAGTTTACTTATTGGGGAATCGGCTACAGAACAAGAAGTCGCAGCCATTGATCTAGCTATTACCCAAGACCTTGCGGTGCGAAAACTGATTTTTTTACGCACCCAACACCTTGGACCCGAAGAACTCTTAGTGGCGGCCAAAGTTGAGTTCAATTCTGAATCTGTCGGTCAACTTATTGGTGCTATCAATACACTCGAAGCAAGCATTAGAAAAGCAGTGAAAAGCACCTGCGTAATTTTTATTGAGCCCGACGTGTACCGCCCCGAGCTTGACTAGAGCGCTACTTGAATAACAACTCAGTCAAGACGGCGTAAATCAGATCTGAACCTACGGCCGTTCTCTACGTAAGACGCGGCTATCAATTCAATTACCCCTTTAGTGACTGAGTCCATTCGTAATTTGGCCGGAACACCCAGCGCCATTGCCCCACTAGGAACTTCCATGCCGTTAGGGACAACCGCTCCCGCACCCACTATTGCTCCCGTACGCACTATCGCTCGGTGAAGGACTATAGACCCGTTGCCTACTAGAGCCAGATCTTCAACGGTGCAACTTTCAAGGTGGGCTAAATGACCAACTACACAATTATCGCCAATAATTGTCGGCTGGACTTCGGTGCAGTGAACTACCGTCCCGTCTTGAATTGAGGTGCGCGCGCCAATAATAATTTTCCCGACATCGCCACGCAGTACCGCTTGAGGCCAAATACTTGAATCGGATCCAATCTCAACGTTGCCGATAACGGTGGCGTCGGGATGAATAAAAGCGTCGGGATGAATTTTTGGTTCGTATGAACCGAGAGCATAAACCGCCATGTTGCGAATCCTAATCGCAGCACTAACTACATAATTACGGCACCACCATCAACCGCGAGAGCGTGGCCGACCATAAATGATGCCGCGTCCGAAAGTAGCCACACCATGGCTTCGGCTATTTCGTTTGGCTCGGCCAGTCGACCAATCGGAGCCGAGTTGGCCATGGCGGCTTCGATCGCCGGATTGCCACCCATCCATCCTTCGAGCATTGGGGTGCGGGTGCTCCCGGGACAGACGGCGTTGACGCGCACGCCGGATTTTATGTATTCGAGAGCCGCAGCTTTAGTGAGTCCGAGCACCGCGTGTTTAGTCGACACGTAAGCCGGCAGGCCGGCAAACCCCATGAGCCCAGCCCCCGAAGATGTGTTAACGATCGCCCCCTTACCTTGCGCCACCATTGGAGGAATTTGATACTTAAGCCCCAAAAAAACTGAGTTGAGATTTAGCGCGACCACCTTGTTCCACTCTTCCAAGGTGTAATCCGCGGTGGGTTTGGTGGGTCCCGTAGTGCCGGCGTTATTGATGGCTAGATCAAGACTGCCCCACTGCGAAATGGCCCTTGCTACTGCGGCCGCGACGTCGGCTTCGATAGTCACGTCAGTATGGATAAACAACGCTTCGCCGCCCGCAGTTTGGCAGAGAGCGACCGTTGCTTGACCACCAGCATCGTCGATATCGGCGATAAGGACTCGAGCTCCTCGCTGAGCCAACAGCACCGCGGCAGATTGCCCCAGCCCTGAGCCCGCGCCGGTAACCATAGCGACCTGACCAGAAAAATCTTTCTCACTCACACTTCATCTCCCGTTTATTTATCAGGACAAATACCAACCCCGACCAAAGCCGAATGCTCCCGCGCCCAAAAATACCGCTCCAGCTATCAAAACGATAACCCCAAGTCGGCGGCGAGACGAAAGTTCAATTCCTACTAAAGCGAATACCGGAAAAGCAGCAAGAGCGTAACGACCCATGCTTTGGAAATCCTTTGTTCCTAAAGCAGCCAACAAAAGTACGCCGGCGCTGTAGGCGGCATAACCCGGCCCGAGTTTTTTGGCCACTAACGGCAATAAAGACAGAAGGACCAGAATAAGAAACGCTTGAATAAGTCGCCCAACCCAGTAGTCCGGTGGTGCGCCATGAAAGATTTGGCTAAACAATTCGACCTTGAGCCAAGTTCGAGGACCCTGTTTTTGCACCCAAGCTTCTTGCACGGTGACATAGGCAAAGCCGTCACCAAAACGATCGTCAAGAAATAGAGACCAACCGATGGGCCCAAGTAAGGCGATCAACAAAACCGAGTCGCGTGCTCGTAGAACTCGCAGTGAAATTGCTGCCGGTATTCCGATTCTCGCTAGCCCACCCGAACCGGATTCGCGCGCGGGCATTCCGCCGCGCCGATCAATGAGTACTAAAACTAGACTGATAAAAACCACGATGCCGATTGAGCGAGTAGCTCCCGCCAATGCTCCAAATACAGAGGCGAGAACTAGTTGATTGCGTTCTAGAAGCAAAAAAGTGCAGACGACTAAGGCGAGGAATAATCCGTCGCCGTAGCCGGCACCAAGAAGATAAAAACCGTAGGGGTATAAAAGCAAACTAGCCACAGCCCAAGTAGCAATTCGTCGATCAAGGCGACCCGAACACCACGCAGCAAAAGCTACGATTGCCGAAAATCCCGAAATCCAACTTACGATTATTAACGAGAGTGGCACGTCATTGATTACCCCATTTACCCCGCGTGCTAATAACGGATAAACCGGGAAAAAAGCCACATTGGACTGCTGGCCAGGTACATAGGAATAGCCGTCGCGGGCTATTCCTATGTACCAACCACAATCGAAACGGCACCAACCACCCACTACGCCGAGATCATCAACAATGCTGCCCAACCCCCGGCCGTAAACATTGCGCACACCCGGCATGGAATTAGCTACCGCCACTAGCACGGTGGCTATTACCGCAACGACCAGATAGCCAAGAGCGGCTCGCACTATTACTGTGCGATCGATAGGGCGAAGACGCTCCATCACCATTGGCCTATTCATGATTCACTTCTAGTATTGGTACTTAGGTCTCGATAATTGCCGAGAGTAAATCCGTTACTCGCAATCTGTTGGCGAATAGCAGGATCAATGAGCGCGGAAGTCTCCTCCGCCCAGAGAAATCCCCAGGAATAGTCGCCTAAATCGGCGTCCGCGGCTTCACCCGGGTGACAAATGATGTCGGCCCGCAACGCGTTCGACTCGCCCAGGTTCTGTAAAACATTCCTCAGCCGATCTATAGCCAGTGCCCCCGCCTCATCAAAGCCCGCGGAGGTGTCGGTGGTAGCTAATCCCGCCCGGACGACTAAGCGACGCAAGTAAGCAGAGAGCGTGGCGACACCCCGCGCCAGCGGAGTAAAACTTCGAGTGCGAGGAATGCGCACAAAAGGAATGTTTTCTTCTTTAGCTAATCCGACTACTACTCGACCGATTGTGGGCCAAAGATGGACGTTCTGATGAGTATCAAGATGAGTTAGTGACACGCCCGAAGATCGCAGTACCGAGATTTGGGCAGAAAACTCTCGCTGCAAGTCGTCGGTGTTAATACGTCCAAGGGCACATCGGCGCGCCACTGTTGGCCAAGAAAGAGCAAACTTTCCGTTTCGATCCACTAGCGACGGAACTTCGGTGGGACTTAACACCGGAGAGCCGCCTCCCACTATCGCAAGGTGCGCCCCGATTCCTACGTTGATGCCCCGCAAAGATTCAATACCCTTAGCCCAGACGTCCCCGTTGGGTAAAACCGAAACACTGGTGACAACTCCTTCGCTCGCGGCTCTGATTATGGCTCTATTGATACCGGAAGTTAAGCCAAAATCGTCGGCGTTGACTATTAAGAGACGATCAGCGGATGGCATTACTTAGCGGGTAAATCAGGCTTGAGTCTTCGAATTGCTCGAAACTGACTAAAGATTTCACCGAGCATGCGCCGGATAGTTTTTAGCGATGACAACGTCGAGAGACCTACAGTGCGAGGAAAGAAATCTAAACCAACTTGGATTATCTTAAAACCTCGGCGTTCGGCTTTAGCGAGAATCTCAGCGTCGATAAACGATCCTTCACTTTTAATATCTATAGACTTGAGCACTTGTTGGTTGATTAATTTGCAAGCAAAGTTTACGTCGCGGACTCGAATTCCGAGCATGACTCGAACTAGCCCGTTGTAAATTGACGAATAAATCATGCGCCTAAATCCTTCGGCTCGACGTTCAAATCGATAAGCCGAAACCACTCCCGCTTCATAAACTTGTGCGAGGCGGATTAATCGCTCAGTTTCTTTTAGATCAAAAGGTAAATCCGCGTCGGTATAAAGCACTCGGTCCCCTGTGGCCGCAGATAAGCCGGAACGCACAGCCCCACCGAGGCCAGTATTTGTTTTGTGGCGGACTATTTTCACTCGTTGGTCGCGGGCAGCTAATGAGTCGCAGAGGGTGGGAGTTGAATCGGTAGATGCATCATCGACAATCACCAACTGTCCACTGGTAATCAGCGAAGCATCTTCTAGGTCAGAAAGTTCAGCCAACATCGCGACAACGCACGGAGAAAAACTCTCTTCCTCATTCCACATCGGAACAACGATACTGAGAGAACCTACTGCTCCTAAAGGGTTAGGCGAAGGTCTTGCCGCACTGGGATCATCCATTTCGTTCCACGCTACCGTTCGAGGCTTCGCTAGGTAGGGCTACTGAGTTAAGACCAGACGCGCGCTAACAAAGGTCTCGTTCGCCCCCAATATCCACACCATCAGACAATCATCTTGACGGCTACTGACCACTTTGAGTTCGCTTCCGGGGGCTACCGGGGTGCGATATTCCAGCAACGCGCTAACAATCGTCGCTTGGGGCTCGACATGGAGAACCTCTTGTTCAATGACGACCCACGCCACGGCATTGTTCATATGACCAAGCACATCAAAGTCGCTGGATCGAGTGACAAATAGCTTTTCTGGAGCATTAGCTGGTGGAGAAGGAAGCCGCAGACGACCGCTTACTTTTCGATCACGTGCGGTATCACCATAAATGGGTAGGAACTGTTTTTCTAATTCGGCGGGCCGACCCGATGAATCTACGAAAACCCAGAGACCCACTGCTTCAATAAGCAATCGGCCGGCAGTTTTTAGTGTGGTTCTTCGTTCGGCCCACCGAGGCCCCGAGCCGGAACAAAACGTTGCTAAGTCAACATCGACCGCAAACTCGGGACGCGCTTTTATCTCGACTAGTAAGCGTCGCAATACCCATGCGCCCGCGAGACCCGCTTCATTGACATCGTCGGCGGCCACATCTTGCAGATAGCGGGCCAAGGCATCGAGGCGTAATTGACCATTAGTAGAAACATCTCCTAGCCGCACTCGTCGCGATCGCTCTACGAGTCGGCCGTCCGGCGGAAATTCCGCTAGAGGCCACAAATAGTTTTTCACTTACTCATAATCGCACACTCAACCGACTCGGTGGGATAAGGTCGCAACTTGTGCTGCTAGATCGCTTGGGTCGGCAATCGGCTCGTCACCATCGCTTAGTAATAGCTCTATGGATCTTGGCGGTCGTTTTGGTGAGTGTTGGTAAAGGTGTTATAGGTGGATCGTTTGTCGACAACTTCACCGTTCCGGGCACCGAATCTCAAACTGCGATTGATCTACTCACTGAGCGATTTTCTGCTCAATCAGGAATCGGCGCATCAGTAGTAATAGTTTCTCCGACCGGTTCAGTAAGCGATCCGGCCGCGGCAACAGCCATTGCCCAAACGCAAGCCAAGATTGGAAGTCTGGCGCTCGTATCGGGAGTGGAGGTGTTGCCATCGCCCACCACACCGAATATTGAATTACTAAATGTCCAATATTCGGGAACCTTTGATCAAATCGGAAAGTCTGGATACGCCGACTTGGTGGCGGCTACCGCTCCGGCAACGGCTGCTGGGCTCGACGTTAATTTTGGTGGGCAACTCACCGACTACGCCGTGGCACCGCCAAACTCACCCGCCGACTTCATCGGTTTACTACTTTCAGTCGTTATTCTCATTTTCGCCTTTGGCGCCATCGTCGCTGCGGGCTTACCGCTTATAACTGCCCTTTTCGGTCTAGCGGTTGGTGTTACTTCTATTTCAATCATTGCCGCCTTAACTGATGTCGGCACAGTTGCACCCCTACTCGCCATCATGATTGGACTAGGGGTGGGAATCGATTACTCGCTTTTCATCGTCACTCGGCATCGAGAAAATCGTGCCGCAGGAATGGAAATTGAAGATTCAATAGCCCGTGCGACCGGAACTGCGGGCCAGGCGGTTCTTTTTGCCGGGATAACCGTCGTAATCGCTATCACTGGTTTAGTTATAGCTGGAATCCCTTATGTTTCCAATCTGGGTTTCATGACCGCACTAGTGGTTTTTGTCATGATGATTGCGGCGCTCACCCTGATCCCCGCCTTGCTCGGTGCGTTCGGCGATCGCATCAACAACGGCAGTGTGGCTCGGATATTCCATCGCAAAGAAAAGGTAGCCACTAATGATGGCAAACCTAACTTTTGGGAACGATGGGCGACGCACGTATCTCGTCACCCCTGGTTTTACGCCGTAGCGACTTTGATAATTCTTATAACTCTCGCCGTACCGTTCACTTCAATTCGCTACGGACAACCTGATGACGGTAGTGATCCAGTAGGAACTACTCAACGAATCGCCTACGACACGATTGCCAAGGGATTCGGCGCCGGGGTTAATGGACCATTGGTTATTGCCGTTACTTACCCAGCCGGTGGATCAATTCCACCGAATTTAGTTAGTTCAATTCAAAACACCCCGGGGGTAGTAACTGTCGTTCCCCCTAGTTCACCGACGACTATCAATGCTGCCGACAACACTGCAGTGATAACGGTAATCCCTAGTACCTCTCCAGATGCGGCAGCAACCACTGCGTTGATTAACAAGTTGAGAAGCTCAACAATACCCGAAGCGATTAAAGGTACCCAGGCACAGGCTTACGTAGGTGGAGAGACCGCGACTTTTATCGACCTTGGCGATCGCGTTAAAGATCGACTGCCATTTTTCATTCTTGCGGTTGTGCTTTTGAGTTTTATTCTCCTAATGATGGTTTTCCATTCAGTCGTCATACCCGCAACTGCTGCTGCCATGAACTTGTTATCGGTGGGGGCGGCTTATGGAGTAACCGTGGCAGTTTTCCAGTGGGGATGGGGCATAGAGCTGATCGGACTAGATGCCACTATCCCAATTGTTTCGTTTATACCGATGATGATGTTTGCCGTTCTCTTTGGTCTATCAATGGACTACCAAGTATTTTTACTTACCCGCATACGAGAAGAATACGATGAGAAAAAAGATACGCGAGCCGCGGTGGTGGCCGGAGTGTCCAAGACCGCTCGGGTAATCACTTCAGCTGCACTTATCATGATTACTGTGTTTGGAGCGTTCGTGTTTAATCCAACACCGCTAATCAAAATGTTTGGATTAGGGCTGGCGGTGGCGGTGGCCGTTGACGCGACTTTGGTACGGATGATTTTAGTTCCATCGCTAATGGAGATATTCGGAAAAGCCAACTGGTGGTTCCCAAAATGGCTTAACCGTATGTTGCCGAAAATAAATATCGAATAGATAAGGCGCCCACGAAACAAGCACTTGCCAACTTGAATTACGGTATTGCTTCTCCGCGGCCGTTTACCGCCACAAAAGCTTCTTTTGCCAACCCTAGGCCTCGTTCGCCAATAATGTTCTTTTGAATTTCGTCACTGCCGCCATAAATAGACGGAGCCGGAGCGAAGAGGGTCATTTCTTGCACTACCCCGCCACCGGTAGTAGATGGCCCCATAAGCATTCCTTCGGCCCCAAGAATTTCGGGGCCGAGATCGCGGCTCAAGCGAGTGATACGGCTCATAAGCAATTTAGAAAGATTCCCTATCGCTCCCGATTCTTTACCCGAAGAGCGAGCGGCTTTTGCTCGCAGCGAAGTGAAGCGACCAATCTCGTTAAGTGAATAAAGTTCCGCTAGCCGCTGGCGAATCATTGGATCAGAATGGCGATCCAATTTCTTGGCTAAATCGCTAAAGAGCTGAAATGAACCCCCAAAGGCGCTGGGTTGCACTGAACGCCCGGAACTTTTCACTAGATCACCAACGCGGGTGTTGAGTACCCCCGTCTTCGGGCCCGGGAATGCGGCTCCCCCAGCGCCACTACCGCCACCACCTAGACCGGCGCGCTCAAACGCCAAAGTGGTATTAGCGACGGCCCAGCCATTATTAAGTCCACCGATCACGGCGTCGTTAGAAACGCGCGCCTCATCAATAAAAACTTCGCTGAAAAGTGCTCGTCCGGTCATCTCGCGCAGTGGACGCACGTCTACCCCCGCTTGGTCCATGGGCAACGCGAAGTAGCTGATCCCTTTATGCTTCGGAGCATCGGGGTCGGTGCGCGCTAATAACATTCCCAGATCAGCAACGGCGCCACCCGAAGTCCAAACTTTTTGACCGGTGATTACCCACTCATCGCCATCACGTACGGCTTTTGTTTGCAGACTGGCAAGATCAGATCCCGCACTTGGTTCACTAAAAAGTTGACACCAAGCCTCTTGCCCGTTGACGATTGTCGTTAAGTAGCGCTCTTGTTGTTCAAGTGTTCCGTGAGTGTAAATAGTGGGGCCGGCAAGCAGTAGCCCCAAGCCCGCCGGACCACCTACTGCTCCGGCCGCTCGCAATTCGTCGCTCACAATGCGGGCAAAGGCGGCGGAGTAGCCCCGGCCTAGAGCGGACTCGGGCCAACTCGAAACTGTCCATCGAGCCTCCATCAAAATCTGCCACCACTGGGCCACCGTCAGTTCGGGATCCCAGAACTCTTGCGCCCACGCCCGTACTTCCGCGCGCACCTCCTCGGGGTCAAGCACGGTATTGGTCATAGTTGGTCAATTGTTGACCATGATGAGGGGTTCATACGAGTCGAGAGTACCTTGAAGATAGAGCAGGAGCCGACCTCGGTTTCTGGTTATTAGGTTTAGGAGCAAGAAAATGGACAAATTCGAGGCTTTGGGAAGGGCCGACGTAAACGATATTGCTTCAATTCTCGCCGACGACGCCATAGATTTTGGCACCACCGAACACCACACCGTTGCTCGGGGCGACACGGTCTTGACTTGGGATTACGAACGCACCCGCCCTGGGCTGTCCAAGCTCTACGAACGAGCCAAAACATCGCAGTGGAACGGCTCCACTCAGTTGGATTGGTCGATTGAGGTTGACATTGAAAAAGTCGCGACCGAGATGCAGGGAGCAGTCCAAGGGCTGCGCGATCGACTGACCGCTATTGACAATTCCCCCCTTAAGTCATGGGGCGATCCTGAATGGACCAAGTTTTCTATTGAAGCGTTCAACTGGCGCATGAGTCAGTTTCTTCACGGAGAGCAGGGGGCTTTACTTTGTACCGCCAAAATAGTTAACACTACGCCGTGGATTGACGCAAAATATTTTGCTGCTACTCAAGTAGTCGACGAAGCGCGCCACGTAGAAGTTTTTGCTCGCTACTTAGATACAAAACTCGATGGGCACTACTCCGTCAACGCCAACTTGCAATTACTAATTGATGACATCCTAAACGACAATCGCTGGGACATGACCTACATGGGGATGCAGATCATGATCGAAGGTCTAGCATTAGCCGCTTTTGGGTTCATGCACGCCGTAACCGAAGAGCCGCTGCTGAAATCGTTGTTGCGTTACGTAATGAGCGACGAGGCTCGCCACGTAGCCTTTGGAGTGTTGTCTCTACAAGAATTTTACCAAGGGCTAGGAAATTCTGAGATAAGAGAGCGGCAAGAGTTTGCTTTTGAGGCCGCTCTCCGTATGCGCGACCGGCTAATGATGCATACAGTCTGGGAAAAATGTGGAGTAGATCGAGGGATGATCACCAAAATGCTTATGTCGATTCGTGAGCCCGGCGGAAACCCTTTTCAGGCGGCACTATTTTCTAAAATTGTTCCCAACTGTAAAAAGCTTGGATTGCTTGATGCGGGTGATGGCTGGCTGCGGGAACGGTTCACCGAAATAGGTGTGATCGAATACGAAAATGCTCCCGACACCGAAGTCGAATATGCACTCCTTGATGCGGTTAACGAAGAATCAGTAGCCGTTTAAAACTAATTCACCAAAGTCAGCTGTGGTCGCCCTACCGCAAGAGTTAAAGCGGCAAGGTATTCGGATCTGTTGATTTCGACTGCACCCATCGAAGCTAAGTGATCAGTGCGCCACTGAACATCAAAGAGGACTCCACCGCCGACGCGCAAACGAGTGACTAGAGCGGCCAAAGCAACCTTGGAAGCATTGCTGGTGCGAGAAAACATTGATTCACCCGCGAACAACCCTCCCATGGCTACTCCGTAGACTCCTCCTACCATTACCGGTTCGTGGCTATCCGATTGCTCCCATACCTCAACGCTGTGGGCGAACCCCATCTGGTGAAGACGAACGTAAGCCGCTACGAAAGATTCGTCGATCCAGCCATGAGGGCGGGCAGGATCAGCACAGCCGCGCATTACCGCTTCGAAGGCAGTGTTGACGGTAACTAAAAAATTGCGTTGCGCTCGACGTAAAGATCTATTAAAGCGAAAATTCTCCAAGGGCAGCACTCCTCGGGGATCAGGTGACCACCAGCCGATGGGGCCATCGGCAAAAACCCGCATCGGAAATAACCCGTGGCTGTAGGCGTACAAAAGCGTAGCCGGGGTTAGATCGGCCCCAACACCAACTAGGTCTTCGTTAGGAATTGGGTCGGGGAACGGCCATAAAGGAGCGCCGGTCGTCACCCGGGAGCACCCACTTTGACTAAATCAGCCCACAAAACCAACGCAAGGGAAACCCCTGCTCCGACAAGAACAACGAGAGTGATTGACGTTGCTTGCGCTATCGGTCCCGCGAGCAGCACTCCTAGCGGGACGGTTCCGCCAAAGGCCATAACCCAAAGTGCCATGACTCGTCCCCGATAAGTATCATCGACTCGCTCTTGCAACACAGTAGAGAGTGAAGTTATCACTAAGAAATAGGCGTAGCCCAAAGCGGGGCCAATCACAAAAGCAACTAGCGAAGTACGCGCGAGGCCAAAGCCAGCTAACAAAATCGAGAAAGCGACTAAGCCTGGACGCACCAAACGGGCTTTGGATTGATGAGAAAATAATGTCCCGACGCTAATGGCGCCAACAGCAGCCCCTAGGCCAAAAATTCCGTAGAGCAAACCGTATTCAATTGATCGTAGCCCCATTCCTAAATTGTGGGCTGCGAGCACTGGCATCAACCCAATGAAGACCAAAGAAAAAAATGACAGTGTAACCAAAATTCCTAAGACTCGGCGCAATACGGGGTCGCCGCGAACGACTCTAAAACCTTCAGTGAATTGAGCCATGACTTTCTGTTTTCGTGAATCAGCCGGATGGCGGGGATATTTGACTACTACAAGCGCGGTGATGGCGAAAAGATAAGTAGCTGAATTAAGAAAAAATACTGGGGAAGGACCAAAAGCCGCATATATCGCAGCCCCGATAGCTGGACCAATCACTCGCGAAAGATTCATCTGTACCGACTGAAGTGCCACTGCTCCGGCGAGGTCATCTCGGGGCGTAAGGGTGGGGAGAATAGCGTTAAGAGCCGGAGCACCAAGAGCATTACCAAAACCAATAGCTAAAACGAATAGCGCTAACACCGCCTCGTTGGGGTGGTCAGAAAAAACCAATATCGCCAGAAAAATCGAAAATATTAGTTGCTGTACTTGACACAGCAGTAAAAATGCTCTCCGGTCAAAGCGGTCGGCGATCACGCCACCGATATTGGAGAGAAACAATAATGGTCCTAGTTGGCAAAAAAATAGAATTGCAACAAAAGTAGTTGAACCAGTTAAAGCGAAACCGTAAGCACCAAGCAGAACATTTTGCATCCAAGTCCCAATGTTGGAAGCGAATATTCCTAACCAAACAACGCGAAAATCACGACTTCTTAGAGCGGCGACGGCGGTGCCACGAACAAATACCCGATCTCCATCTAAATAAGCATCGGTTATATCTTCTGGACTAGGCTGATGCATTGACACGATTAATGACTCTATCTTGTCAATAAGTAAACTCTTTTACTGATTTGTGAGTTATTTATCATCTAACGCTCTCCAGCAATACCACGCAGCTACTGATCGGAAGGGCCGATAATCATCACCAAGTAATTCGAGTTCTTTTGATTCAGGCGGGAGAGCCAAGCCGTGTATAAGCGCGTAACCTTTGCGCACACCCAAGTCAGTAGTGGGCCAAACGTTAAGTCGCCCCAACTGAAACATTAAGAACATTTCTGCTGTCCACGAACCAATACCTCGTACTTGAGTCAAAGCGGAAACAACTTCATCATCAGGCATTCGAGCCACTCGATTTAACTCGAGCTCGCCTGAAAGTACTCGCTCGGCCAAATCTTGCACTGCTCGTACTTTGGCCATAGAAAGCCCTGCGGCTCGCAATTTTTCGACTGAAGTAGCCACCATCACCTCAGGGCTTACAGTTCCTCCTAATGCACTAACTACTCGGCCGTGAATTGTGGCCGCGGCGGCTCCCGAAAGTTGCTGGCCACAAATTGCTCTTACTAGGTGAGCAAAGTGATCTTGACTGCGGCGGCCACGAGCAAAATCGGGCAAGCCGATGCGAGCAATAGTTTCTTTCATAGCTTTATCAGCACCCGACAGGGTGGCAGCGGCTTCATGGAGCTCTCGGCGAATTCTCATCAGCTCTGACACTATTGACGTTATGGACTTACTCGCATTAGCTGACGATCTATGGGCGGGGAAGGATAGGTACAAACCTTTCGATAATCCAGGGGCGAAAGGCGAGATCGACGACAACACCCTTTTCGTTCATGGCTTCGCCAATGTCAATGCACTGCTCACTGACGACGGGATAGTCCTTATTGATACCGGTAGTTCTCTAATGGCAAAAACTATGCACGACTCACTACGAACATGGAGTACCGACCGCATCAATACCGCAGTTTTTACTCACGGCCATATTGATCATTGTTTTGGAATTGATAATTATGACTCTGACAATGCCTCGTTGGGTTCGCAAGCCCCTAAGGTGATTGCCCATGAAGCCATAAAAGCCCGTTTTGATCGCTATAAAGTCACTGCTGGTTATAACGAACAAATAAACCGTCGTCAGTTTGGAATGAGCGATTTCGTTTGGCCACTCAACTATCGCTACCCCGATATCACTTATCAAAAAAACTTTGACCTCTTAGTTGGCGGCGAGAAATTTGAACTTCACCACGCTCGGGGTGAAACCGATGATCACACTTGGGTGTGGGCTCCTGACCGTAGCGTTGTTTGTGTAGGGGATCTATTTACTTGGGCCGCGCCTAACTGTGGTAATCCTCAAAAAGTCCAGCGCTACCCCATGGAGTGGGCACAAGCACTGCGAGAAATAGCCACACTCAACGCGAACGTGATGTTGCCTGGCCACGGGTTACCGATAATTGGACCCGATCGAGTGCGTCAAGCGTTAGAGGAGAGCGCAGAGTTATTGGAATATCTCCACACCGAAACTCTTATTCTCATGAACGCGGGGGCCACTCTCAACGACATAATACATAGCGTTAAGGCTCCAGAACGATTGCTCGAACGACCGTACCTTCGTCCGGTCTACGACGACCCAGAATTTATTCTTCACAGTCTTTGGCGATTATACGGAGGATGGTTTGATGGCAACCCCGCGCGATTAAAGCCCCCGAGCGATAAATCGCTGGCGGTTGAAGTCGCCGCGCTCGCTGGTGGACCAGTGGCACTTAGCCAACGAGCACTTTTGGTGGCTGATAGCGGTGATCTTCGCTTGGCTGGTCAACTTATTGAATGGGCGCTAGACGCGTATCCAATAAAAGACCCAGATCGAAACGAAGTAGCCCAAATCTACTCACAGATAAATCGTCAGCGGGTGGCACAAGAAACTTCGCTGATGGCGAAAGGGGTATTTCGCGCCGCCGCACGTGAATCGAACCCTAAGGCTAACGCCCCAGAAAACTGATTACCTCAGCAGCAGATCGCAACCCAGTGGCGTAAGCCGCGTGGACTACCGCAGCAATAGATTCAGTAGCCGTGCCGTCACCCGCCCAAAATAAAGCGCCCGTGTCGGATGCCGCCAATGCTTGGCGCGATCCTGAGCCACCTACGCGCACGAAGCTGTAACCCCCGCGCGTATTTTCGTTAGTGCACCAATCGACGCGTTGCGAATCTTCAATGAGTTGGCTAGGTAAGACCTTGGGGAAAATGCGATCAAGATCGGCCAAAGCAATCGCCACCGCTTCGGCTTCGGTGCGAGCCGACAGTGCTCGGGCCCGATAGCCACCAACATAAGCAATTAGTACTGGGGTGGCGTCTTCACCCCAGCCGTAAAGTGGGGTCCAGTAGAGCCGAACGGGGCCATCACAGCCCACCATGGTTAATCCATCGTCCCAAAAGCGCTCTTTGAATCGGAACAAAATCTTCATCACCGAGCCCATCTCTAAACCGTTAAGGGCTTGCCACTTGCTGGTGGGGAGATCAGGAGAAAATTGAATTGCCCCTGCCTTGAGCACTCCAATTGGAGCGGTACAGATAACCGATCGGGCCGCGAACTCTTCGCCGGTGGTACTAAAAGCAGTAGCGCCCGATTCGCTCCACTGAATTTTGTCTACCTTTGTTTCGTACCGAACATCAAGATTTTTGCCAATCCAAGCAGGCAAAGCGTCGTAGCCCGCAGTTAAACGCCAATCAACCCCTCGTTCAAGTTCAACCACTCGATCATCACGAATTCCGATCATGCTTAACTGATCAAGATCACCCAGCGGGTGAACGGTGAGCATTTGCTCGGCCATTACCCGAGCAACGCCAGTAAGACCTTTACGGTCTACGAACTCCGCGGCCGTCATGTCGGGACCATCGAAAGCGGCGATCTCACTCAATAAATCGCCCAATTGGGCTAAGGAGGGATCTTGGTACAAATCGGGAGAGTCAACTCCGCCGATCGACATAATGTAGCCATCGGCGGGATTGCATTTAAGCGTTTCAAACTGACCCGCTTTTATCTCAATCCAAGTGTCGGCATTTTCGGTGTGAACAAACTCTGCTCCACACTCCACCGGTGCATTAGCAAAGTCTCGAGTAGTGAGCATGCGCCCACCAATGCGCTCGGTTGCCTCAAGTACTACCGCGGTAAGTCCGTTTCGTTCACATTCACGAGCTGCGGTAACTCCCGCCATGCCCGCCCCTAACACCACAACGTCATGCATACGGTGCTGATGATAGCGTCACCAAGACATACCAAGGAGCGAAGCTAATGCGAATTAGTGAATCCAATATTCTTATTACTGGAGCATCTTCAGGAATCGGAGCCGAGTTAGCACCCTTGCTGGCATCGCGAGGGGCCACGGTAGGAATAGTGGCCCGGCGACAAGATCGACTAGAAGCAGTACTAGATAAATGTCGTACTTACGCACCTAAATCAAAACTGTGGGTAGCCGACCTGAGTGATCTCGAACAAGCAGAAAAAGTTGCTCTTGATGCCCAAGAGTATTTCGGTGGAGTTGACTGCTTAATAAATAATGCCGCTATACCCAAGGTGACTTCGATTGATCGACTGACTACTTCTGATTTGGAATCGGTCATGAAAGTTAATTTTTTATCTCCAGCAAGAATGACGCTGGCATTACTTCCCCACTGGCTAAAGCGCGGTGCGGGATGCGTAGTGAATATCTCGTCTTTAGGGGGAAGAATCGGAATTGTTCATGAGGCGGCCTACTGCTCGTCAAAATTTGCTCTTTGTGGTTGGAGTGAATCGATGGCTATAGATCTGGCGGGCACGGGGATAGAAGTTAAATTGATTCTTCCGGGACCCATTGAGACTGAGATCTGGGATCTGGCCGACAACGAAACTGCCCTTTATTCTGGGCCTCTAGTCCCGGTGTCCCAATGCGCCTCCAGTATCGCGTCGGCTATCGAGGAGGAGGGGTTCGAATTTTATTGCCCGCCCGAATTTCCCGGTGGTGGTAAACAACACGACATCGTGGTGGGAAAGACCAGCAACATTGATCAGTTCATTGCCGCCGTCGGGTCAATGGCCATAAGCGATAGAGAGGGAAAATCTTAATTAAAGTTTAAGAGACCAATGACACTTCAACGGGTATTCCGTTGAGCACCGCATTCCCCGAAAGTGGGTCGAGCAGCGAACCGTCGGTCAAGATGTTGCTATTAACACCCGCCCTTGATTCGGCTACTGCCATTTGGGTTTCGTCCCCCGAATGGCCCCAGCCGTGAGGCAAGCTAACTACTCCGGGCATAAGCGAATCGGTTACCTCGGCGGCTACTTCTAACTCCCCTACCCGCGAGATCACTCGCACCACCTGCCCCGACTGAATGCCGATACGAGTGGCGTCTTCGGGGTGCATCTGTAGCGTGCAGCGATCTTTCCCTTTAACTAGGATTTTGATGTTATGCATCCATGAATTATTAGACCGTAGATCACGCCGCCCGATAAGCACGAGCTCGTAATTTTTATATTGACTGAGCGCCGACGACAGGCGGTCTACGTCGGCCACGATTGGCTCAGGGGCTAATTCGATTTTTCCCGAAGGAGTCCGTAAAACTTCTGGGACTCTTGGTTGGAGTGGGCCAAAATCAATACCGTGAGGATTATCTTCAAGTTGGTCGAGAGTGAGCCCACCATCACCGGTGAAAACATCACCGTACGGACCAGTTCGCAGCATAAGGTCAAGAATTCGATCAGGACCTCGCCGTTGGCCTAGATGCTGCAATACCTCTTCAACGGTCAAGTGTGAAATGGGTGAGTCAGCGCGCTGAATGCTTCGTTCGATGAACATCGTGGCCAAGGCGTCGTCAAGAGCGGCCGGGTCGACTTCGGATCCCAAGCCCGAAACAATTGCTCCTAGTCGCAAAAGAACTTCCCACTCGGGCATTTCGTGATCAGCCAATGGGACTAGAGCAGGAGAGTAATTAGCAATATTACGAATTGATAACTGATAAAAAGCAATATCGTAATGAGAGCGGGCGAGTAACGAAGGGGCGGGCAAAATTACGTCGGCGTGGCGAGTGGTCTCGTTGCGATAAATATCAACACTCACCATAAAATCAAGTGACGCGAGAGCCTGGTTGAGTACGTCGCTATCGGGAGTCGAAACCGCGGGATTTCCCGCCACGGTAATGAGCGCTCGCACCTGCCCTGAGCCGGGAGTTGTGATTTCTTCGGCTAGGCACGCCACCGGAAATTCGCCGTATATTTCCGGACACCCCCGCACTCGACTCTGGCGCCGGCCAAAACTAACGCCGCGTCCGGGGCCACTTTTAGCGTCAGGACGCGAACCACCCGCAGCCGGATTGGGGAACATCGCGCCCCCTTCTCGATCAAGGTTGCCGGTCAACACATTGATCACATCGACTAGCCATGAAGCCAAGGTTCCAAACTCTTGTACACAAGTTCCAATACGGGCATACACTGCCGCTCGCTTTGCGCGACTCAATTCACGAGCGACACGAGAGATAGTTTCTGCGTCGATTCGGCAAATCTCTTCCACGGCCTCGGGGGTGAACTCGTCTGCTAGAGAGCGAACTTCGTCGAGCCCAATGGAGTGATCGGACAAACGACCGAGATTAACTAGATTTTCGGCAAACAAAACATTGACTAGGGCGAAAAGGAAATAAGCGTCGGTGCCAGGACGAATAAAGAGGTGCTCACTAGCCTCTTCAGCAGTTTTAGTACGGCGAGGATCGACTACCACCATTTGACCACCGCGTTTTATAAGCGCCCTGAGTCGGCCAGGAAGATCAGGGGCAGTGCACAGGCTTCCGTTAGAGACGAAAGGGTTGGCCCCTAAAATCAAAAGATAATCAGTGCGGTCAACGTCGGGAATCGGAACGGTTAGTGAAGAACCGAAAAGAAGACCCGAAGAAACCTGTTTAGGTACCTGATCAACGGTGCTCGCAGAGTAAATATTTTCGCTGCCTAAACCTTTGATCAGTACTCGGTTGTAAATCAGCATTGATAGCGAGTGGACGTTGGGATTTCCGAGATACATCGCGACGGCGTTTCGGTCGCCATCAGCGAGGATGGGGGCTAAACCTTTTTCTATGGCCGCAAAAGCTTCAGGCCAATCAACTGACCGCCACTGGCCGGTGGTCCGATCACGAATTTGCGGAGTGCGCAAGCGATCGGGGTCATCTTCGAGATGTCCAAAAGCAGTACCTTTTGGACAAAGAAAACCTTGGCTAAAAACATCATCGCGATCGCCACGAACCAAAGTGACTTTATTGGCGTTGAGATGAAGTTCTAGGCCACAGGTGGCCTCACAAAACGGACAGGTGCGATATTCGATCGTTGAAGCCATGCCCTGAGGATACTTCTTACTCAAGTATTCCGCTTAAAGTGAGAGACTTAAAACAACCCAGTTCTAGGAGTTGCAATCGTGGAAAACCGTATCTACTTTCGCCAATTGCTATCGGGGCGAGACTTCGCAACCGATAACCCAATAGCACAGCAGATGGTCAACTTTGTCTACATCATTGGTGATCGAGAAACCGGTGAAGCGATGCTCGTTGACCCTGCTTACGAGGTGCACGAGCTGCTAGAGATTCTTGAGGCTGAGGGGTTGCGTTTAACTGGAGTACTCGCCACTCATTGGCATCCTGATCATGTTGGTGGCGATCTAATGGGCTACCCCATTGACGGAATTAAAGAACTGACCGGAATGACTTCAGTGGCGGCACCGGTGCACATACAAAAACCAGAAGTGGAGTGGATCACTCGAACCACGGGGGTGTCGGTTTCTGATCTTGTGGCCCACGAAAGTGGAGACAAGGTAATGGTGGGCGATATTCCCGTTACCTTGATTCACACTCCCGGCCATACCCCCGGAAGCCAATGTTTCTTAGTCGATGGCCGTTTGGTTGCCGGCGACACTCTATTTTTAGACGGTTGCGGCCGCACTGATTTACCCGGGGCAGACCCTGACGATATGTACGAAAGTTTGACCCAAAGATTGGCGATAGTTCCTGACTCGGCCGTGCTCTACCCTGGGCACCTGTATTCGCCCGAATCGTCGGCCAAAATGGGCGACACCCGTCAACGTAACTATGTTTTCAAAATTCCCAGTTTGGAACAGTGGCGAATGATGATGGGGGGAAGTTTTTAATTAGTTTCCGTATATTTCTTAAACAGCATCAAATAGCACGGGTAATGCCTGTGGGCCACGAAACGCCAACCCTTCGATAACTGGAGCTGGAGCATCGGGATCAAGACGCAAGTTAGACAGCCGGTCGAGTATCTCATTTATCCCGACACTTAATTCAAGTCGAGCCAAGTGCATTCCTAGACACTGGTGCTGACCGGTACCAAAAGCCATGTGGTTTTTCGCAGGGCGATCGAGATCAAACTCCTCAGAATTTTCGTAGCGGGAAGAATCATGATTTGCCGAACCGGTTAAAACGCTAATAGCAGAACCCTTCGAAATAGGGCATCCCGCTACTTCGGTATCGACCGCCGCGACCCGAGAGACTTGGGTTACCGAACTTTCCCAGCGCAGAATTTCTTCTATGAACGCAGGCAATAAACTACGGTCAGACTTAACTCGCGCCATAGTTTCGGGGTAAAGCAAAAGCGCGGTTAGAGCATTGCCCATAACCCGAAAAGTGGTTTCTGCCCCCGCCGGAAGCAACAGCCGGAGAAATCCATATATTTTTTCATCGGTCAAGCGTTGTCCATCAATCTCAGCGTGAACTAAATCACTGAGAAGATCGCCTTGTGGTTCGGATCGCCGGGATTCGACCAAGGGTTCTAAATAGGCTCGCATTGAGCGTGACGCCTCCAGGCCCGCTTCGGGATCGAGTGGGCCGGTATTTATTTTTTCGGACCAGCCGTGGAACTGATCACTGTCTTGTACTGGAACTCCAACGATTGCGCAGATCACTCGTACTGGGTAGCGGCTGGTGATGTCGCGTACAAGATCAGCTTTACCAATAGGAGAAATTTTATCAAGAAACATGTTGATTGTCGGAGATATGACCGTATCGCGCCAGCGTTCTAGTTGTGATGCCCGAAACGCGTGAGCAACGAGGTTGCGGTACGAACGGTGCTCTTGTCCATCCATGGCCAATATCAATTCGCCCATGAACTGACCAATGTGCTCAGCGTTAATGGAAGAGGAGAACACTTCCCCTGAGCGCAACACGTGTTCAACATCGTCCCACCGGGTTATCTGGAATGCCTGGCGGTCGGGAGTGCTCAACATTGACCCCAGTCCACCATTGGGATCACTACCAATCACTGGGCACTCTTGACGGGCTCGCTTCCACTGTTCGTACGGCTGGCCAGTGAAGAAGTCGACTTCTTCGTAATGGAAAGGCTGATTGTCGATAGTCGCATCCGTAGTCATGACAATGCTCATCTCCTTAGCAAGCAACACACCTTGTGACTGTCTTGGGCGAGACAATAGCCTGCCCGCCCGAGCCGGTGTTCGCTACTACGCTGCGAGACATGAACAATCCATTTGCCGAAAACGAAGACCAGCAGGCCTTGCGAACTTTGGCCCGAGACGTAGCCATGCGCGACCTTGCTCCGATGGCCCGCCACTGGGACGAGACCGAAGAATTCCCAGAAGGGTCTTGGGAAGCTATCCGCAAAGCAGGATTATTCGGAATAACGGTAGACGAAAAATACGGGGGTCACGGGTTTGGGGATATCGAAGCCGCCATTGTTTTAGAAGAGTTGGGTCGAGTTGATGTCTCTAGCGCCATTCTTGCTCAGTTAACTTTTAACGGGCCACCCCGAGCTATTCAGCATTTAGGTTCAGAGGAAATGAAGGAGCGTTGGCTTCCCATGGCGGCTTCGGGTGAAGCATTGTTTTGCATTGGAATCAGCGAGACCGAAGCTGGGTCGGCCGTAACTCAAATGCGCGCTCGGCTTACCCCGGACGGGAACGGTTACCGACTCAACGGTTATAAAAACTACGTAACGGGTGGACATCGGGCACGAGTTTGTTTGGTGTGGTGCCGTTTTCCTGAAAGCGAGGGTGCCAAAGGTATTGGTGCAGTACTGGTCGATTTAGAGTCTGACGGAGTGACGATCGCCGGAACTCACGTCAAGATGGGACTGCGGGGGACCAGCGAAGCCGAACTAGCTTTCGACGATGTTCGCATTGAGCCCGAAGATGTGCTGAGCGTAGGTGACGCCACATCAAGCGAAACGTTTAAAACTCTGATTGCTCATATCAATCACGAGCGGTGCGGCAACGCAGCCATGTGTGTTGGTGCTGCTCAAGGATCTTTAGAATACGCGATCGGATATATGAACGAAAGAACTATTGGGGGAAAACCAATAGCCGAGTTGCAAGGTTTGCAGTGGAAAATTGCCGACATGGCCACGCAAATAGAAGGGGCTCGACTTTTATTGTTACGGGCCGTTCATCTAGCCGGACCGCACGGAACTCCCCCCGCACTCGAAACCGCTATGGCCAAATCAGCAGCCAACCTCGCGGCCAAGTTTGTGTGCGACGAGGCAATCCAGTTGCTTGGTGGTTACGGGTACTCGCGGGAATATCCCGTCGAGCGGGCCTACCGAGACATTCGTGGTTTATGTATCGGAGCGGGAACAGTCGAAATCCAGCGTAATTTCATCGGCTCACAGGTTCTTCGGGGCGCAGTTCCGGCTAGCGCCGGTTGGCGTAAGTAGTGAGCGCGGGTGATAACTAAAAATTCTTCGCCGCGACCAAAAATAAGCGCGACTTATCGACACTTGGACGCCAAAAAATATCTTGCCCCGGGCGGTCCGTGGGCAATACCTACCCTTGATCAATTATTTAGAGTGGGTGGAGCAAATTCTTCGGGATCACTGATAACCGACCTTGAATCTGGTCTCAATCTTGACGCTCGGGCGCTGGAGGCGATGGTGGCGACTTTGGCCGGTGGGCTACGTACGGCCGGAGTGCGTCGGGGCGATGTGGTGGCTTGGCAATCCCCTAACTCGTGGGAAGTCGTTGTGCTTTATCGAGCGTGTTGGCGGTTAGGAGCAATAGCCGGGCCGATCCACCACCAAGCAGGGTCGGCCCACGTTGAACACGCGCTAAATGTTCTTTCCCCTAAGATTTTTTTAAATCCAGAAGACATGCGGGGCCCTAATTCTCGCTTCGAAAAACTAATAGCCGGCAATGAAGTGGTTACCGATTCACCGGCTCGTGGATCCGATATTGCGGTGGCGCTATTTACTTCGGGGTCAACCGGATTACCTAAAGCGGCCTTACACACCCAACGGGGATTGGCTACTAAAGCGATCACCATGGCCAAGGCGCACGGATTAAAGCCTCAAGATGTGGTCCTCATGCCCGCTCCCCTAGCTCACATATCGGGCTTGCTCAATGCGGTACTTATTCCTGGAGTAGTGGGAATGTCAGCCGGACTCATGCGGGCCTGGGACCCTGAAAATGCTCTAACTCGAATAGCAGACGAAAACGTATCGTTCATGATCGGCCCGCCCACATTCTTCCTGAGCCTTTTTTCCGCCCCCAATTTTCGCACTGAGCGCGCCCAGAGCCTGCGGCTGGTTTCGTGTGGCGGAGCAGGAATAACTCCAGCATTTGTGATCGAAGCTCGCCAGCGTCTCGACTGTGGAGTTAAGCGGACTTACGGGTCGACCGAGGCTCCGACCGTTACTACTAGCCGCTCAACCGACGATCCCCAAAAAGCAGCCGACACCGACGGTCGTATTGTTGGTGATGCTCAGTTGAAAATTGTGGACCCCACGACAAGGAGAGAACTGAGTCCAGGTTCAATTGGCGAGTTGGTACTACGAGGCCCCGAACTTTTTGTTGGTTACTCCGATATCAATTTGACTCGGGCCAGCATTAGCCGAGGATGGTTCAATACTGGCGATTTGGCTCAAGTTGACTCCGAAGGCTGGTTAACCATATCGGGACGAATCAAGGACGTGATAATTCGTGGGGGAGAAAATATCTCTGCGGCGGAAGTAGAAAGACTCTTAGAGGAACACCCCGCAGTCAAACACGCAGTAGTGGTGGGTGAACCTAACGAACGACTAGGCGAACGAGTGTGTGCGTTCGTGATCGCCGATGCTTCTTTTGACTTAGATGTTTGTCAGAAATGGTTCAGTGATTCAGGGGCTACTCGATTCACTACCCCCGAGCGGATAGTGAGAGTTGACGAGTTCCCGCTATTAGCGGCCGGAAAACCCGATCGGGCGCGATTAAAAGACCAAGCCGGAGAACTCGCTCGGTCTTAAATCAGTTGCTCGCCACTTTCAACTCGAGTTCGCAACAACTGAGCCAGTCGCTCGCGATGATAAGAAGCGTCGCCAAACGAGAGTTGATCGACTTGAGCTCGTTTCATGTAGAAGTGGAGGTCATGTTCCCAGGTGAAGCCGATTCCGCCGTGAACTTGAAGAGCTGAAGCCATTACCCGTTTTGAGGCATCAGCTCCCCACACTTTGGCGGTTGATGCTGCGACCGAGGACTCGGGATCGTCAGCCGACAAGCACCATGCGGCCCAATAGACGCTTGAGCGCATTCCTTCGACATCAACCAACATATCGGCACAACGGTGCTTGACGGCCTGAAAACTTCCGATCGGTCGACCAAACTGGACTCGGTCTTTGGCGTACTCAACGGAAAACTCCAACACCCGTTCTGCTCCGCCGAGCATTTCGGCCGAAGAAAATACGGCGCCAAGGTTGAGCAAACGATTAACCGATTGAGCACCGCCAATTAACCACGCCGAAGTTTTGTTTAGATGAAGCCAACCAAAAGAACGCGTACGATCCATAGCGGGCTCAGATTTTATCTGGCCAACCGCCAAATCAACCCCGAACAAACTCGGACCGTCAGCACTGTCAGCGACTACTAAAGCGAACGAAGCCCCCGGCGCATCAAGGATTGGGTCGGGGCGGCCGGTAAGTTTCCAGTCACCATTCACTGCGGTTGCACTTACCGCAACAGGGTTACGGCTCCAGGCTACGCACACCGTAGATTGACCCGAAATAACTTTCTCTACTAATTCGCTAGATCGAATCGACTCGGGTTCATCACCGTGTTCGAGTGCATCGAGGGCTAATACGGTCGAAGCAAAAGGTGCGGGGGCTGCGTGGCGACCGATTTCTTCTAGCAGTACCGCAACTTCGACTATTCCTAAACCGAGACCACCCTTTGATTCAGGATGAGCGAGAGCGGGCCAACCTTGTTCCACCATTGCGCTCCAAAGATGAGCGTCGGTTCCGCCCGCGCCGTCGAAAATGGCCCGTACCGCAGTCGCCGAAGCCGCCGAGTCAAGGAGTTCGCGCGCTCCTTCTCGTAGCGCAATCTGGTCGTCGCCCAGTTCAAAATCCATTAGCGATGAATCGTACCGGAGGACTCGCCTCCCTCGGCAAGCCAGTGGTACGATTGGCCCATCTAATAAAGGAGTAGTGCACAGCAGTGATTGAGGTTCGCCATGGCTAACAGTGCGAACAACGATAAGGCGATAATTCGTTATGGAGATAACGAAATCGAGCTCCCGATAGTTGAGGGAACCGAAAAAGAGCGAGCCATTGATATCGCCAAACTTCGATCCCAAAGTGGGCTTATTACTCTCGATTATGGATTCGTAAATACTGGTTCGTGCGAATCAGCCATCACTTTCATCGATGGTGAAGAAGGAATCCTGCGTTATCGAGGAATTCCGATCGAGCAATTAGTTTCGGGACACGAGCCGTCATTTTTAGAAACTTCGTTTTTGCTCATCAATGGCGACCTTCCGACCGAAAGCCAGCTCGATCAATTTCGTTATTCGATTCGCAAACATACGCTTTTGCACGAAGACGCTCGTAGATTTTTTGACGCTTTTCCTAAAGATGCCCACCCCATGGGAGTGCTCTCCTCGGTAGTAAGTGCTCTCTCGACTTTTTATCCTGACTCGAACAACCCTCACGACCCGGCGCAATTTGAATTGGCCATGATCCGCCTGATGGCAAAACTTCCCACTATTGCGGCTTACTCCTACAAGCGGTCTATCGGTCAGCCTCTCCTCTACCCCGATAACGAACTTGATCTCATCGAAAACTTCCTAACCATGATGTTCGCCGTCCCTTCAGAAAATTATGTGGCGACCCCCACCATGGTTCACGCCATGAAAGTGCTTTTGATTTTGCACGCTGATCACGAACAAAACTGTTCTACTTCAACAGTGCGTTTGGCCGGATCTAGCGACGCCAATTTGTTTGCCTCAGTGGCGGCGGGAATTAACGCCTTATGGGGACCTCTCCACGGTGGCGCTAATCAAGCCGTAATTGAGATGCTCGAGAAAATTCAATCTGAAGGTGGAGACTTAAAACGTTTTGTTGAAATGGCGAAAAGCAAAGATAATGATTTTCGTCTTTCAGGTTTCGGTCATAGAGTTTATAAAAAGTACGACCCCCGAGCGCTCATTCTAAAGAAGGTCGCGGAAGACGTAATGGCCGATATGAACAGAAATGATCCCCTACTCGATCTCGCGAAAGAGTTGGAAGAGATTGCCTTGGCGGATGATTACTTTATTGAGAACCGGCTGTATCCGAACGTAGATTTTTATTCGGGGTTCATCTACCGAGCTATGGGGTTCCCTACCAACATGTTTACCGTTCTCTTTGCTATGGGACGATTGCCCGGTTGGATTGCTCACTGGAAAGAAATGATGGAGAATCCCCGCACCAAAATTGGTCGACCTCGGCAGATTTACATCGGAGAGACCGAACGTAAATACACTCCCCTCGACCAAAGAATTTAAGACTCGCTCCGTGGATCTGGCGCCATCGCCGGCTGAAGCTCAACTGCGCCTCGAAGTGCGCTCGTGGTTGCAAGAAAATCTTCCTTGGGAGTACGGGCGGGGTCTTCCTCCTCGTTTTGAAACCCTCGAAGAAGAAGTTGCCTTTGGCCGAACGTGGCAAAACCAACTGGCCCAAGGGCGCTGGGTTGGGGTTCCGTGGCCAACGCAGTACGGCGGTCGCGGCGCGGGACCAGTTGAACATTTCATCGTCACCGAAGAGTTGGCCCGTGCTCGAGCACCCGAATTGGTTGGGCGGATCGGGATAAACCTAGTCGGACCAACTCTGTTGGCTCACGGAACTGATGAACAAAAGCAGCGTTGGCTTCCATCAATCCCACCGGCCGAACATATCTGGTGTCAACTATTTAGTGAACCTGGCGCAGGAAGCGACCTTGCGGCGATTACGACTCGGGCCGAGATGAAAGGGGACGACTGGATACTTAATGGTCAAAAAGTGTGGACTTCATACGCGCAATTCGCAGACTGGGGCTTGTGTCTCGCTCGCACTGACCCTGATGGTCCTAAACATAAGAGCATTACCGCTTTCGCGGTTGATATGCGAGCTCTCGGAGTAGAAGTCCGACCGTTGCACCAAATCACCGACGAAAAAGAATTCAACGAAGTTTTTTTTAGTGACGTAATTATTCCTGACGCTCATCGTATCGGTCCAGTAAATGAAGGCTGGCGGGTGGCTAACTCGACTCTTACTCACGAGCGAGGAATCAACCCGCGCCAACTAGTAATTCATCTCCAGCTGGTAGAAGAACTGCTGCGGTTGGCGCTTGAAAATGGCGCATTCGATGATCCGCGCTTGCGCCCTCGCCTTGCTCAAGCGGTTGTTGAAGTCCGTTTGTTTCAGCTTCACAACTGGCGAACTCTGTCCCGATTAGCCAAAGGAGAGGCCCCCGGCCCAGAAGGAAGCGCGCTCAAGCTCTATTGGAGTGAGATGAGTAAGCGAATGCACGACACCGTTATGGCCGTGTTGGGGCCCGCCGCACCTTTATGGATCGGGGCCGACGAAAACCCCGGAGAAGGAACTTGGCAAAGATCTTGGCTCTATTATCAGGCATCCTCGATATGGGCCGGAACTAACGAGATCCAGCGCAATATCTTGAGCGAACGGGTGTTGGGGCTACCAAAAGAACCGGCGCGTACTGGCTAGTAGATAACTTGACGCACCTTTTAGCTAGTGATGACCCGCCGACTGCCCTCCCTTGGCTAGATTCAACCTATGGCAACAAAATCTGAATTCACCACTATTCGCTATTCGGTTGAAGGACCCGTAGCCACCATAACTTTGGCTCGGCCAGAATCCGCTAACGCCATGAGCTCGGTGCTTATTGACGAGCTAGACCGTGCTCTCGATTTAGTAGAAGAAGATGATGAAGTTCGCGTCGTGATCCTTGACGGTGAAGGCAAGCATTTTTGTGCCGGCCATGACCTAAAAGAGATACTCGAAGAATCGAGCGACTGGACCCGTATGCGCTCAACGCCGGAAGGAAAATTGCATCACGAGTTCACTATGTACTGGGAAAAATGTCTCCGGTTAAGAGATTTTCCTAAACCCACCATCGCGGCAGTTCAAGGAGTATGCGCGGCCGCGGGTTTAATGCTCGCAACTATGTGTGATCTCATAATCGCCGCGGACAACGCAAAGTTTTCTAACCCAGTTGCTCGCATGACCGGAGTTGGGGTTGAGTTGCTGATTGAACCATGGGAAATGGGTCCCCGAAAAGCCAAGGAGTTCTTGCTCTGCGCGACCACGATTGATGCCGGCGAGGCTTTACGACTCGGACTGGCTAATCGGGTGGTAAAGCTTGATCAATTAAGCACCGAGGCCCGACTGATGGCCGATGAAGTGGCATTAGTGCCACCGATTACCGCCCAAGCAATAAAAGAGACCATTAATCACACGGTTGACCTTCAGGGACAGAGAGAAGCTTGGCGATATCACTTTATGGTGCACCAGTTTGTTAGCAACACCGAAACGGCCCTTGGAGCCATGAGTAACCGCAAAGAAGCTGTGCGCGAAGAGGGTGGTCTTGGCTCGGTCAAGCGCGAACAGTCCGGCGGATGAAAGATTGCCCGTGAGTGGGCCACTAACGGGTCTAAGAGTTCTTGATTTAGGAACCCGTATAGCGGCGCCTTTTTGTGCGGGATTGTTGGGCGAACAAGGCGCAGAAGTAATAAAAATCGAACAACCCGGCAACGGTGATTTCATGCGTGACATCGGTCCCTTTGCTCCCGACGAAAACGGTGAGGACTACTCATTGTTTTGGTCAGTCGAGGGACGGGGACGCAAAAGCGTAACTATTGATCTACGTACTTCTGATGGTCAACTTCTACTCATGCGTTTGGCCGAAACCGCTGACGTCTTGGTAGAAAACTTTCGTCCCGGAACGCTGGAAAAGTGGAACATTGGCCCCAATAGCCTTAACGATCGCCTAATAACCGTGCGCATAAGCAGCTTTGGTCAAGACGGACCGCTATCGCCTCGACCAGGATTAGATCGCGTAGGTATTGGCTTTGGTGGGCTTTTGCACTTAACCGGTTACCCCGACCGACCACCCGTGCGAGTAGGCGTCACTATTTCGGATTACCTGACTGGAGTATTTTCGGCTCATGCTGCGGTAGCCGCCCTCTACGGACGCGATGCCCGGGGCGGAACTGGAGTGGTTATTGATGCCAGTCTTTATGGCTCCTCGCTAAGAGTTTTGGAATGGACCTTGGCGGCTTATGACCGCTTAGGAACCATACGTAATCGAGAAGGGAACCAACTAGCCAACTCGGCCCCGCTAGACAACTACCCCACGGCCGACGGGAAATACGTATGCATAGTGGCCGGCTCGGACGCCAACTTCGCCCGATTAGCTACCGCGATGGAGATGACTGAGCTCATCACCGACGAACGTTTCGCTCGATTGTCAGATCGAGTTGAACACCACCAAGAAATAAATGACATGGTCGCCAAGTGGACTAGTTCTCTTTCGGCTGATGAAGTAGAGAGACGTTGTGCCGCCAAAGATGTTCCGGTTGCCACTGCGGCCACCGCGGCCGATATTTTTGCTAATGCTCATATAGCGGAGCGTTCGGATCTAGTGAGTGTTAACGACCCCGTGTTAGGTCCCATCCGCCAGCAGGCACCCTACCCCCGCGTGGCCGGCACTACTCCCGAGGCTCCCGTTGGCGCACCAAAACTTGGACAGCACACCCGCGAAGTTTTAAGCGATTTACTCGGGCTCAGCGACACCCAACTCGATGATCTATCTGAGCGAGGTGTGGTGTGACTGCCCGTATGGTTCACGACGGACTGTTTCGCCTTGACTCCGACGGGGACATCCGACTTTTAGGATCGCGCTGCGAGGAGTGCTCTCATCTTCAGTTTCCAGTAGCCGAAACCTGCTCTATGTGCGGATCGGAGCGCAGCACAACGATTGACCTTGAGCGCCAAGGAACGCTGTGGCTTTCTACGGTGGTGACTAATGCCCCACCAGGATATCTCGGTGAAGTTCCTTACGGCTTCGGTGTAGTGGAATTACCTAGTGGGTTGCGAATAATCACCCTAATCACCGAAAAAGAAGTAGTTGAGTTTGGAACTCCGTTGCGTTTAGTGGCCCACGATTTAGGAATCAATGATGACGGGGAAATGGTCGTCACCTACGCGTTTAGCCCAGGTTCGTCATGACCAACTCAGTGGCCGTAGCGGGCGTGGGACTGCACCCCTTCGGGCGATTTGATCGCACAGTTACTCAGATGGGAGTTAGCGCGGTACGCGCGGCACTAGAGGATGCCGGCAATCCAAGTTTTCAATCTGTCTTCTGTGCCACGGTCTATTCGGGAGTGGCCGCAGGCCACAAAGTACTTGGCGCTCTAGGTCTAACTGGAACTCCAATTGTCAATGTAGAGGCCGGATGTGCCAGCGGTGGTGCGGCTTTGATGCTGGCGACCAACGCAGTGCGCTCTGGTCAATGCGATACCGCCTTAGTTTTAGGGATCGAAAAAATGCCCCGGGGAATTATTCGTTCTTCATTTTTCGAACCGTGGCGAGAACAATCGGGCTTAGCCGCCACACCGGCCTACTTCGCTTTGCGAGCCATGCGCCTGATGAGGGATTCGGGCATCACCAAAGAAGACCTCGCACAAATCGTGGTCAAGAACCGAGCCGAAGGAGTAAACAACGAAATAGCGATGTATCGAACGGCGACCACGGTTGAAGCAGTTTTGGAATCACGTTTGGTATGCGAGCCTCTTCATCTTCATATGCTTTGCTCGCCCAACGAAGGAGCGGCGGCGATCGTAGTCCAGCGTAGCGATCTAGCGCGACGGGATGCTCCGAAAATCGCGAGCGCGCAATTGCGTTCCCATTTGCCCGGATCGATACTGGGTGAAGCCACCCCTTTAAGTGGAGTAGCCGACGAGAACATACCAGCGGCAAGCACCATTGCCGCTCACGCGGCGTTTGAAGAAGCCGGCTACGGGCCCGACGACCTCGATCTAATCGAATGTCAAGATACCGATGCCGCGCGCGAGATTCTTGCTTACGAAGAACTCGGGTTGTGCGCTCGAGGTGATTCGGCTCAATTGGTAAGAAACGGTGACACCGCTCGGGGTGGCCGTTGGCCCGTCAACCTCAGTGGCGGTCTGCTGTCTAAAGGTGAGCCGCTAGGTGCTTCTGCTCTTGCGCAGATAATCGAGTTAAGTAATCAAATCGATGGTCGTGCTGGAATTAGGCAAATAGAAAATGCCCAAATCGGATTAGCGCACACGGTAGGTCGAGGGGCTAACGCTGCAGTGGTGATTATCACCAAATAACGATTAGCGGTTGCGGAGAAACCATGCTTGAGGGTCCCAAGTACGCAGAGAGTTGACCTCGTCTTGTGTTGGTGGCTCAAGTTCTCGCACCGTTTCGGCCACTTCTAAATCCCAGCCACACGCAGCCACCGCAGCAGCAATGCGCTCGTCTTTAGATTCCGGACCAGGGGCAACCGCAGTAAGAACGAGATCACTCTTTGCGTCAGAGCGTTCAAGGATTCCAAAATCGGTAACTAGTGCTCGCACTGCTTTACCGGGCGAAGTGATGTAGCCACATTCTGACGGGGTGCGCTCGGGGGTAAGCAACGCGACCACGATCGCTTCGGCACACACCGAGGCCACGTCATTGCCACCACCGGAACCAACCAAAAACGCACCGCCAGGGATGACAGTTGAGTTCACATTTCCTCGTCGATCTATCTGAGCGCCGCCCAAACACGCCAGAGTGGTAGTTCCTTGTCCGCCCACCAAACTCCCCAGCACAGTGCTGGCGTCACTGATCATTAACGACCGCGGAAAATTGCGATGATTAAGAACGAACGGATCTCCGGGCACGGGGTCGTAACCCCAAAGCCCGATCTCGGCGGTTAGTTGCACCGCGTGACCTTGCGCTTGCGCTTGCGCTACCGCCAGCCACGCAGCCAAATTGGCGACTCCCGCCCCCGCCAATACTGCATCGGCCTTGAGCGCTATCACTCGCTCGGTTAAGTGACGGGCGCCCCAAATGGCTGCCATCTCCCAACGGTTAATAGGCGCTTCAAGATCAGGAGGATTGTCGATTACTTCTTGTCGCCACGACTGCGGATCGGCTTTTTGTCGCAGTTTTTCTACTCGCTTTGAGCCCAAACGTTCGACGTAATCAGCCGGACTAGAAACGTCAAGTATCCAGTGGCGAATCCACTCATCAAAATCATCTCGGCGCGAAGCAGCTCGAGCTTCAATCCAAAAATCGTAATCTTCGCCATAACTTTCTACCGGGAGCGCGCCACTAAATAATCCTCCGGGGTGGGCCCCCATCGGGACTTCGCACACCGCTAAAACTCGATGAGCAGGAATACGCACTAGATGGGACCACTCGCTTAAGTCGTCAACCACTTTTTCTACCGTTACTACCGCTCCACGACGAGCCGCCAATGCCCCCCACGGGCTTTCTAGCAATGGCGGATGCAGGGCCACATTTCCGGCTCGGTCGGCTACCGGAGCGTGGAGCAAAGCCACGTCAGGAAATAATGGGGCCAAAAGACCAATTTCACCCAACTCAGTAGTGACCCGAGTAAAGGCAGGATTTTCTTCCATTGATGAGCCCGCGATTGAGCGAGTCACAATAGCGGGAAGTCCTCGAGCCGCAGCTTCAAGGCGTTGAGTGAACGCTAAAAATGACCAGTGTTCAACTTCTACTTCGCCACGGGCGTAACTGGAAGCAAAAATAGGATTGGGAGTGAAATTGGGGAAAGTGTCGCCCGAATATCCAGTGAGGACTTTACGAACAAGTCCCCCTTTGAAAAACAAAGTTCCTAAACTTGACAGCGAAAGCATTAATAACTCAAAGCCAGGATCTTTGCCCCACCATTGGCGGACTACTTCACTTGCGGCGGCAGTCCAGCGAGTGTGTCCGACTCCTAAATAAATCGAATCGCCCGCCCGCACATTTTCAGAGATTGCGTCAGTAAGCGAAACTACTTTTTCGTTCATTTTGACAAAAGATAAATCCCTTAGGCCGAGTCAAGAACAAGATCGGCTAAACGGTTGCGCTGGTATCCCTGATAACCAAGAAGTATGTCGTTTTGTTTGGCCCGCTTATAATAAAAATGGGCGTCACAGTCCCAAGTGAAACCTACTCCCCCGTGAACTTGAATATCTTCCGAGGACACGAAGATGGCAGCCTCGCCGATAAAACCTTTAGCCATTGCTACGGCTCGTTCTCGTGCGGGGTCGTCAACATCAGAAGTCCAGGCGGCGTAATGCGAACCAACTCGAGACAACTCAAGGCGATGCAACATATCTACTGCCTTGTGGCGTATGGCTTGGAATTTTGATAATGGTCGGTCAAATTGAACTCTAACTTTGGCGTATTCGACCGCCAAATTGAGTGATGCATCGCACGCGCCTACGAGTTCGGAGGAAAGCATTACCGCGGCATCATCAACAACTCGATTCCAAATCTCGGTGTGGTCGCCTAGCGGCCCAATAGCCTCAGCGGGAGTTTCGTCAAGTTTTAGATAAGCCGCTTTGCGAGTGGGATCAAGAGTGGGAACCGCTTCGGCTTTTGGTGCTTGGATCAAGAAAGATCCAATGCCGTCTTCGGTGCGAGCCGCCACAATTACCCAGTCGGCGCTGTGACCATCAAGCACCATTATCTTTTCGCCCGACAAAACCCAGTCGGCACCCTTGCGCCGAGCGCGAGTGCGCACTCGCTTTATGGGATCGCCATGACCTTGTTCTTCAATCGCCACCGTGCCCCGCAGCGTGCCCGAGGCCAAAGCGGATAACAGATCGCTAGCCCCTAAACGCTGAGCCGCCAAAGTGGCGAACACGGCCGAAGAAAAGAACGGCCCCGGAAACGGTAAGCGCCCCATTTCTTCCATGACTACCGCCATGTCGACTAGACCCAAGCCCAAACCACCGTGCTCTTCGGCAATCAAAAGCCCCGGCCAACCCATGTCGGCGATTTTCCGCCACATCTCGTCGGTAAAGCCCCGCTCGTCGTCGGCCATAGCTCGGGTGTAGGTACCCGAAGCCTCGTTGGTCAAAAATGACCGGACGGCATCCCGCAGAGCGTCTTGGTCATCGGAGAAGGTGAAGTCCATGTCGATTCCTCTTTTCTGAGCGATTTAGGTAACCTGACACGGATGTTAGTCAATGCCCTCTGACCTTGCTATGGTAACGCTAACACCAAATCGACGCATCTGAATCTAGCCGGACAGGAGCCAAAAATGGACTTCGCTCACACCCCTGAAGATGAAGCTTTCCGCTCAGAGTTGCGAACTTGGCTTGACGTCAACCTGCCTAAATTCTTGGCCGACTGGGGTGGCGACGAAGATCCGGGGGGCGGTCGGCAAGGTGGCATCGCTCGGTCGCAGGATCGGCGCAAGGACTGGCAAAAACGGCTCGACGAGGGTCGCTGGGCGGCTATCAACTGGCCTCTTGACTGGCACGGACGCGAAGCCACACCGGTACAAAACGTTATTTACTCCGAAGAAATGGCTCGAGTGCGCGCGCCGGGTATCTACAACGCCAACGGTTTATGGCAAATCGGACCGATGATCATTCATTGGGGTAACGAAGAGCAGCGCAATGAATGGCTGCCCGGTATTCTTTCTGCGGAAGAACATTGGTGCCAAGGGTTTAGTGAACCACAGGCCGGTTCTGACCTCGCCAACTTGCGCACAACCGCAGTGCTAGACGGTGATGAATACGTAGTGAACGGGCAAAAAATATGGACTTCTACTGCGCACTTGGCTAAGTGGGGATTATTTCTTTTGCGCACTGATCCGACCGCAATTGAGCGAGGTGCAAAGCACGAAGGAATAACTGCTTTCATTATTGACATGGATACACCCGGAATTGAATGTCGTCCCATTCGCGACATAGTGGGTGAAGAAATGTTTAACGAAGTTTGGTTCACCGATGCACGTATTCCTGTAGCGCACCGACTCGGCGAAGAAGGCGCGGGCTGGAAAGTAGCCATGGGGACTCTGGGCCACGAACGAGTAGGCACCGCGGGGTTGGCCATCACGATGGCCGCCGATTTGCGAGCAATGATCTCGGCGGCACGGGCAGTCAACCCTGACTCGCTTAACGATCCGGAAATTCGGGAGCGGATCGCTCGGGCCTATACCGATATTGAATTCACTAAGTTGCTTAACTACCGCGCGCTAACAAAGATTATTAAGGGGCAGAAAAACTGGCCAGAAGTTCCGTTGGCAAAATTACAGTGGAGCCACTTGGCGCAAACTTTGGCCGAATTAGCGATTGATCTCCTTGGCCCTTCGGGTCTACTCGCTAAAGGTGGCCCCGGAGCGATTGACGGCGGGAGTTGGACTCGCCTTTACAGCTTCCAGCGCTACACCTCGATTGGTGCGGGGGCAACCGAAGTACAAAAGAACATCATTGCGGACCGCGCGATATTTCCTCGTACTTAAACCTCCACCATGCGACTCGGAATTGTTACTCCGGTCGTAACTCGACTACCCCGTGCTCATTCACGCTGGGAAGTAGACGCAGGTATTAAAGAGATTGCTCGTATCGCTACTGAAGCCGAGCGGTTGGGCTACGACCATCTCACGTGCAGTGAACACATTGCCGTGCCTAATTCGGTTGTCGCTACTAGAGGGGCGACCTACTGGGATCCGTTGGCCACACTGGGGTTCATCGCGGGGTGCACCCGCACTATTCGACTAGCGACCTTTGTACTCGTATTGGGTTATCACCACCCGTTAGAAATAGTGAAGCGTTACGGAACCCTTGATGCAATAAGTGAAGGGCGAGTGATTCTTGGGGTTGGGGTTGGCTCTTTAGTAGAAGAGTTCGAATTACTAGGGGCATCGTTTTCTGATCGCGGTAAACGCGCCGACGATGCCCTAAGAGCACTGCGAGCCTCGTGGGGTAAGTCCGTTCCGGAATATCACGGCGAATACTTTGATTACTCCGATATGACAATTGATCCCGTAGCCACTAGCACCACCGCGCCGATTTGGATCGGTGGTCAATCAGCCCGTTCGTTGGCCCGAGCAGTGGAATTCGGAGAAGCGTGGGCTCCATTTGGACTAAAACCTAACGAAGTAAGCCAACTTTTAGCCGCCGCAGAGTCGAGCGCTTCGTGGAGTCAGCGGACTAAACCGCTTGAGGTGTTCCTTCAACCCACTCCCCCCCTTGACCCTGTCGGCGACCCCGAAGCCACTCGGCGCACACTGAACGAATGGATAGCCGGAGGGGCGACGGGGCTTACTTTGCGTTTCGTGCATCACTCGCTTGACCACTACTGCGAACAACTCGAGGCGCTGCCGACGCTACTGACCAGCTAAATCGCAGTATTAATCGCCCAGTGAAACTTCGCGTTGATCACGAGGGGGCTACCTGGATTGACCACTCGGGCGTTGAGGTTAAACGAGTCGGGTGGGTCGGATTGAGGCTCGACGCACAAGGCTAAATCGGGCTCGGTGTAGACAACCATGCACTCACAATCAGATTCGATAGTGAGCGACCCCAATTCGGGCCAGCGTAATACTGCCGCCGGTTCTCCTAACTTGGTAAAGCAGTCGTCCCACGGCGGCGGCGCTATGGGAACCAATTCTCCACTAGGTATCCCTTCACCGTCACGGTGGTACATGCGCTCCGCGTGAAGTTCTAGTTCGACTGAGTCGTCGCCCTGGGGCGTCCGGTGCCACCACGGATGCCAACCGCACGATACGGGCATAGGGCGATCACTTGCGTGAACTTCCATAGTTAAAGATAGAGAGTTGGGCTCTAACTCAAAGCGCTGCATTACCTTCCCGCCAAAAGGCCACGGCTCAACTAAATCAGTCGATAGCTCTAGATGAGTGAGGCTAGAACTATCTATCTTCCACGATTGATCTCGCACTGTCCCGTGAATAGCATGCGGCGCTTTATTGCACGGCAATTGATAATCATCTCCGGCAAAAGAAAACTTTCCGTAACGAATGCGTCCCGCCCACGGCGCCATCGGAAATAAGCCGTGGTTGTGGTCATCAATCTCAGGGGTAACGAGCAGATCTAGATCGCCGACCGCCAATTTCAAGATGCGGCCACCACCGTTTTCATCGACAACGACTCGAACCGAGCCGGCGGAAAGATTAATCACGATTAGCCGAGGCGTTCGATGACGGTGGCGTTGGCCTGACCGCCGCCTTCGCACATTGTTTGAAATCCGTAACGACCCCCAGTGGCTTCTAGGTGATTGAGCATGGTGGTCATGAGCCGAACCCCGCTCGCTCCTAGCGGATGGCCGATAGCAATAGCCCCACCGCGGGGATTGAATTTTTCGGGATCAGGGCGGAACTCTTTAGCCCACATAAGAGCGATGGCCGCGAAAGCTTCGTTGCACTCAATGGCGTCGAAGTCGTCAATTTTCATTCCTGTTCGATCAAGAAGTTTTCGGGTTACTGGATTAGGCGCCGAAAGGACGAGCACTGGATCGTCAGCCAGTACCGCGAAGTGCACAAATCGAGCACGAATTGGTAAACCCAATTTTTCGGCCATCACCCGGTCGGCGATCAACATGGCAGAAGCGCCATCACTCATTTGCGAAGCGTTACCCGCAGTGATGTCGGGAGCCGGTTGATCTTCTGATTCCCACGCGGGGGCCAACCCGGCCAAGCCTTCGATAGTGGTAGTGCGACGAATTCCTTCATCGTGAGCAAGAACTTCACCAGTTGCTTCACCATTTTCATTACGGATTGGAACGGGAATTATTTCGTTAGCGAAAAATCCTGAATCGGTATTTTCCGCTGCTCGGCGCTGGCTTTGGTAAGAAAAAATGTCCATCTCTTCACGAGTTACCCCAAACCGGTCGCCTAATACTTGGGCCACCCAAAACTGGATCCCCAGCACTCCCCCACACGCTTCAAGAAATGCGGGAGAAAACGGCCCGATTCCACCGCGAGCGTTGCTCGACATGGGTGTACGAGTCATTGACTCAACGCCACAGGCGATTGCGATGTCGTAGGCGCCCGCCATTACTCCTTGGGCGGCGAAGTGCATGGCTTGCTGCGAAGAACCGCACTGGCGATCGACGGTAGTAGCGGGTACGTGCGGAGGAAGCCCCGCGGCGACCCACGCGTTGCGAGTTACGTTGCAGCCCTGTTCACCGGCTTGGGATACGCATCCCCCCACCACATCATCGACTAAGGCGGGGTCGAGGTCATTACGGTCAAGAACAGCAGTAAGAGCATGGGCCAAAAGATCGGTAGGGTGCCAGCCTGATAACGCCCCTTTGCGTTTCCCGATCGCGGTCCGGCCAGTATCGATAATGACTGCTTCCCTTGTCTCCATTTCTTTCCAGCCCTTCTATTAGCGAGATTCTTATTCTTTGAACAATGATTAACTAGAGCCACTGGGACTGCCAATAAAATCCCTACGAACCTGACATGGTAGTCAGGTTCTCATTGGTCAACCGAGATTCGGAGAGTTCATGCGTATAGCCGTGCTCGTCAAGCAGATACCGGCCTTCGCCGAGCTGAAACTGGGCCCTAATGGCCGGCTGTGGCGCGATGGAGTCGAGCGAGAAATGAATCCGTATTGTCGCCGGGCAGTAGCTCAAGCGGTGGAATTAGCCGCCGCGGTGGGTGATGGCCAGGTAACCGCGTTTACTCTTGGGCCGCCCGTTGCCGACGAAGTTTTACGAGAGGCTATTGCTTGGGGTGAACAAAACGCGGTGAGCACGACCGGCGTTCTTGTTAGTGATCCTGAGTTTTCTGGTTCTGACACTCTAGCTACCGCAAAAACCTTGGCTGCGGCGCTAACCCTTGAAGGTCCGTTCGATCTTGTATTGACGGGCCTCAACTCGGTTGATTCTGATACTGGTCAAGTGGGGCCCGAGATCGCCGAATTGCTTGATCTACCTTTCGCCGCCGGAGTTCGTTACTTGAGTGTCAAGGGGGCGACGCTGCACTTACGCGGTGAACACGACGACGGTTGGGCGCAACTTAAAATAGATCTCCCCGCAGTCATCTCTTGTGCCGAACGGTTAATAGACCCATGTAAAGTTGACTTCGATAGGCGTGAACTAGTTGACCCTAGCTTGATGAAAACACTTAGTGCGACCGACTTAGGACCAGGGCCGTGGGGTGAAGCGGCTAGCCCAACCCAAGTTGGAGAAACTCGAGTTCACGCCGTAAACCGCGAACAGGTAATGCGGACTGGAACCATCGTCGAGCAAGTCGATCAGGCGATAGCAGCGCTAACTCGTCGTGGAGCACTCGATAAAAAATTACCCCCAGACAATTCATTAACCCCGGCCAAAATTCCACCTCCTCGTACCCCCAATACGGGACTTACTATCGGCGTATTAGTAG